>JANTGI010000172.1 GCA_024762995.1 Saprospiraceae bacterium
AGAGCGATGGTAGCAGGGCTACCAGAGCGATGAGCAACGCAGTATAATCACAAAAGAAGCCGTATAAAATGGACATTTATTTTGGGCGTGTCCCTTACCCTAAGACACTCCCTACTCAGGTACATCGATGACTATTTTCTGCCTTTAAAGGAATCATCACAACCATGATAAAAGCAGATAAAATTCATTAAATTCTCAACCAAAAGACCATCTAAGCGTTACCTTTACACTGACAAAAATGATGATATACTCAAAGGAATATAGTTTGGGAAAATAGATGATGAGCAAATTTGTCAAAAGATCGAAGCAAAAAACACAGTCGTAGCAGGCCTGCCTGGCGGCGCAGCCAAGACAGGGCTACGGCGAGTATTTTTGCAAAGAGATTTGGCCAATTTGCCATTAGGGACACAATCAGAATAAATGTCCCTTAGATAATTCCCAAATCATTTTCTTTTGAGTATATAAGTCACACAGTCTATTTCTTTCACAAAATTAAACCAGATATTATGGCTTTTCAATTACCCGATTTACCTTATGATTTTAGTGCGCTCGAACCCAACATCGATGCCCGCACCATGGAGACGCACTACACCAAGCATCACCAAGGATACACCAATAACTTAAACAAAGCCATCGCAGGCACCGATATGGAAGGAAAGTCTATTGAAGAGCTCTTAGCAACGGTCTCTAAATTACCGACTGCAGTTAGAAATAATGGCGGCGGTTATTATAATCACAACTTGTACTGGAAAATCATGTCACCCAACGGTGGTGGTGAACCATCAGATCGCATGAATATCAAAAAAGCAATAGATAGAGATTTTGGCTCTTTTGAGACCTTCAAAGCAGAGTTTGCAAAAGCGGGTGCCACTCGATTTGGTTCCGGATGGGCTTGGTTGGTGGTAGATCCTGAAGACAAATTGTTTATTTGTTCTACACCAAATCAGGACAACCCACTGATGGATTTATCTGCATGCAAAAAAGGAACTCCGGTTCTTGGGATGGATGTATGGGAACATGCCTACTACCTGAAATACCAAAACAGACGGGGCGAATATATTGATGCTTTCTTTAATGTAATTAATTGGAAGGAAGTAACCGAGCGTTATAATGATGCCAATCCGGGAGCTTCTTCCTTCTAGATTCGTTCATTTATAACCGGCTGTTCGTTTGCTAGACAGTAATAATAGAAAACGAATGGGTCTTTTTCTGACTACTCAGCATGGACTTTTGCGTTAGGAGCGAGTTCTTATCTAACCAAAAAGTTTTTGCTGAGTAGTTTTTTTTTGCCAATGCTCTTTGGGCTTGGTGGTTCGAAATAATCCCGCAGATTTACGCAGATTCTTCCCGCAGATATTCGCAGATTTTGGCTATTTGTGTCTTTTGGAGTTGAGGAGCTGAGAAGTTGAGAAGTTTAGGAGTTTGGAGTTCTTAGTGTTCTCAGTAGCCTTAGTGGTTCAAAAAAATCCCACAGAATCACCCAGGCTCCCAAATCTCCATTCGTTGCCCCAATCATTAACAAAGAAATAGTAGTATAAATAAAAGATTCATCCTATCTTTGAGCATCTGTCTTATTCACTAAATCTAATAAAATGCTCGTAAAAAAGTCCTTTTTATCCTTGCTTTTGATCCTATTGTTTGGTTTTTTGGCGCAAGCTCAAGAAGTAGTTGGCGTTTGGAAAACCATTGATGACGATACCGGCGAAGCCAAATCCTATGTCACCCTGTACAAAGAAAATGGAAAAGTATTTGGAAAAATAACCAAACTACTCCAAAAAGGCCCGGAAACTCTATGCGATAAGTGCAAAGGAAACCTAAAAAATAAAAAAATCCTAGGCATGGTCGTTTTGACCAACCTTTTCCAAGATGGACAATACTGGCGTGGAGGCAAAATCCTTGACCCCAATAACGGCAAGTTCTATACCTGCAAAATTTGGCTCGATGATGACAATAGTGACAAACTGAATGTGCGTGGCTACATCGGACCTTTCTACCGGACTCAAGAGTGGTTTAGGGTCAAATAGGCATCCCTTAAACCATTGAACAGGGACAACGAAGCACCAAAACTCACGTTATTTAGCATAACCACTCCACGATGACTCGTCTTTTTATCCTCCTTCTAGGCTTATTTTTTTTAACCGGCTGCGCCCAAATAACAGGCTTGGAAGGCGGAGAAAAAGATACAACCCCTCCTCAAGTGGACTCCTTGCACTCCAGCCCGATGGCAGCCACCAACTATCATCCAAAATCCATCAAATTAACCTTCAATGAATGGGTAAAACTCAATAATGTCCTAAAAAACATCCTAGTTTCTCCCCCGCTCGCCAAACGCCCGAAAGTGACCTTGAAACGAAAATCGGTCATCTTTGAATTTGATAAGGACGAAGTACTCAAAGATAATACCACTTATACCATCAATTTTGGTTCCGCTATCATTGATTTGACGGAAGGCAATGCCGCCAAAGGCCTGACCTATGTATTTTCTACCGGAGACAAAATAGATTCCTTATCCGTAAAAGGGACTGTAGTCGATGCCTTCACTCGAAAGCCCGCAGAAAACGTAAGCGTCATGTTATATTCCAATCTGACAGACTCGGTAGTCTATAAGGAGAAACCATATTATTTGGCGATTACGGACAAGGACGGGCAATTTCAAATCCATAATGTTCGTGCCGGACAATTCAAGGCATTTGCGCTGAAAGACAGTGATTTTGACTATATGTTCAGCCAAGTAGATGAGCCAATCGGGTTTTTACCGGATTTAGTGACGATGGGAGATTCCACGCCGGCCTTAAACTTTAGGTTGTCCGTAGAGCGGTTCCCTTTGAAGTTAAAAAGCAAAAAAGACCGGCTTAACGGGGTAAAACTACTAGAATTTAACCGCCCACCAAGAGATTTGGAATTCAAGCCAATTGGTGTAAAGGAGTTCCGCTTTCGCGAAAAAGGCGATTCCGTAAAAATCTGGTTTACCGGAGTGGATACCACGTCGCAGTTGGTCATCCTTTCGGAAAAAAGAATAATAGACACCATTTCGCTACGTCCCAAATCCAGGATTCCCAATCTAACCAGTCAAAAATTGGAAGGAGACAAGAAAAAAAGCGTTTCTGTACTTCCGCAAAAAGCCGTGCCTATCACGATGAACCTACCCATTTTATCTTGGCAGGATAGTCTCTTTCTTTTAACCCGAGACAGCCTTCCGGAAAAACTAAAAGCCCTAATAGAAATAGATTCCCTCAATCCCCGCACCCTAACATTGAAATATCCATGGCGGGAAAAATCTACTTATCATCTGACCATTTTCCCGAAAGGGATTACCGGAATTAACGGCAAAAGCCTAAAAGATACCATCCTGCGACAAATCTCCGTCACGCCTAAAGACCAATTGGGCAATATTTTATTGACTTTGAATCCGCCGGATTCCACCAAACAATATGTCGTCAGCCTACTAAGTAATAAAAAGAAGCTGGAAAGTCGTATTTTGCCACCGGGCAAAACTAAAGCGGAGTGGAAGCTGATGCCCCCGGGGGATTACAGCTTAGAATTGATTGAAGATACCGTGCCCAACGGTTTTTGGGACTCAGGTAATTATCTACGTGCCCAACAACCGGAGCGCGTTTTCGTTAAGAAACTAGAAAAATTACGAGCCAATTGGGATTTAGAAATTATCTGGACGCCAACAGATACCCCGCCTGAAGTGGAAGACCCTTCAAATCCTCCGACAGACAAAAACAAGAAAGAGAATGAATAGCCATAAGATGAAGCTACGAGCACAAGACCTAAAAAAAATATACGGACGGCGTGAGGTCGTCAAGGGCGTCTCTTTGGAAGTCAATCAAGGGGAAATCGTCGGATTACTTGGCCCCAACGGAGCGGGTAAAACGACCAGCTTTTATATGATAGTGGGATTTATCAAGCCTAATTTTGGCCAAGTATTTCTTGATGGAGAAGAAATCACGCATTTGCCCATGTACAAGCGGGCCCAGCATGGTATCGGCTACCTGCCCCAAGAAGCCTCCGTATTTAGAAAATTAAGCGTCGAAAACAACATCAAAGCGATTCTTCAATTTACCGACCTTTCCAAAGCCGAACAAAAAGACCGGCTGGAAAGTCTGATTGATGAATTTGGGCTGCAAAAAGTCCGTAAAAGTAACGGAGACACTCTGTCCGGCGGTGAAAGAAGACGAACAGAGATTGCCAGAGCCTTGGCTACTTCTCCTAAGTTTATCTTACTGGATGAGCCCTTTGCAGGAATTGATCCCATTGCGGTGGAAGACATCCAATACATTGTCGCCAAATTAAGGACAAAAAATATCGGCATCCTAATTACCGACCACAATGTTCAGGAAACTTTGTCAATTACCGACCGGGCATATTTAATGTTTGAAGGCAATATTTTGCGTACCGGAACATCCGAAGAACTAGCCGCAGACGAATTGGTCCGAAAACTATACCTTGGCTCTGATTTTGAGTTAAAACGAAAAGCCATTGACCTCGAAAAAGACAGATAAGCATGCGTTGGATTTTTTTATTATTGTTATTAGGCGGGATGACGGGCTGCGAAGACCCCAAAGATTTTTCGAAAGATTACAAAACACGAAAAATTGTTGATTCCCTTTTCCGCAAGGAACTCATGAGTCTGAACCCACAATTAGATAAACAATGCAGCATCCAAACGACTTTGGTCTTAGATAATATGGTGGATTCTATCTTACTGATTCGTCGTCAAGAAGTTGAAGAAATTTTGAAAAGAGAAGCCCTCGAGAATGCCACAAAAAATTAAATACATCGGCCTGTTTATATCTGTAGCCTTGCTGCTGGGTTCCTGCAAAGAAAAACCGGAAACCCAGGAAGAGTATATCCAAAGGGCACTCCGGGAAAAAATATCTAATTTTAAAATTACCAAAAGGGAAAAATGTGCCGAATCCATCTTAGACAAAGCCACTAGGATATCCGATTCCATCTTACTAAAAGAAGCGTTAAAACTGGACTCGCTCCAAGAAAAATTACCAATCGTCCCCCCAAAACCTGCTTTTATTGAACCCAAACCGCTAAAAGATAGCCTGCCCATTCGACCTTTTCTGAAGAAGTAGTTATATTCTTTCTTGTTATCGGCATTTAAACAAATAAAAAATAAATGAAAAACATTCTTTTTGACTTTGGTGGAGTATTTGTTGACTTGGACATGGATGCGGTAAATATGGGCATTCAGTCCTATTTGGGCACAACTTTCCAAGCTTTGTATCAACGCAATAAATCCGTTTTTGATGGCTTTGAGACCGGTCACCTTTCGGAAACAGAATTTGTCGATGCCGTGACCGAAATGGGCTTACCCAAAAGTAAAATCAAAGACATCTGGAACAAAATGGTTCTTGGCATCCCCAAAAACCGAATTGAATTTCTTGAATCCTTACAAGGAAAATACAACTTGTATTTATACAGCAATACCAACGTTTTTCACGAAAGTGAACTCAACCGATTGATGTGGGCGCATCACAATATGAGCCTTGATGCATTCAGAAAGCTATTCGACGGCTCGTGGTTCTCCCATGATATTGGGTGGCGAAAACCGGGACCGGAAGGATTTGAATACATCATCAAAGCAACCGGCATCCGCCCCGAAGAGACCTTGTTCATTGATGACTCCCCTACTTACTTAGAAGGAGCCAAAATCATGGGGATGCACACCATACTCCATGACGTATCCAATGACATCGCCCATGTATTTGAAGAGTATGTTGCCAAAACATGGCCCTTATCTCCCAAAATCACTCCATCATAAAACTCAAAAATTGACCAAAAAAGAACAAAAAACAAGTTTTGATATTGACCTGGACAAAATGCGACATTACTGTGGCTATCAGGAGAGATGCTTTTTTGACTTGCGTGAAAAAGCCAAACGCATCGGCTTGAGTTTCAATGATTTGGAGCGCATGATTCCAATTTTAGAACAGGAAGAATTTTATAATGAAGCCCGTTTTGCCATCCATTTTGCCGGCGGAAAATTTCGACTAAAAAAATGGGGCAAATACAAAATAAGACAGCAACTTCGTAGCAAAATGGTCCCCAAACCCCTGATTGAAAAAGCCATCGCTTTGATTCCGGACGAAGATTATGTAGAGACTTTACGACAGCTAATCATTCAAAAAAACAAGGAATATGGCAATACCCCTCATAAAAACTACGCCAAACTGGCCCGTTTCTTTGCCCAAAAAGGATACGAAGCGTCTCTTTTCCAGCAAGAATTTAATCAACTTTTCCCAAGATTATAACCCATGGACTTAATAGAAATCAACCAAAAAGTAAAGGCCATCATCCGGCAAGCAGGCAACTATATCAAGCAAGAGCGCGGAAAAGTTAAAGCACATCACATCACTGACAAATCTCTTAACAACTTAGTTTCTTATGTCGATAAAACGGCCGAACTCCTACTCGTCAAAAACCTCAAGGAGATTCTTCCGCAAGCCGGCTTTTTGACCGAAGAAAAAACCGTCGCCCAAGATGATAAACCCCTTCGTTGGATTATTGACCCCTTGGACGGTACAACGAACTTTCTTTTTGGCTTGCCCATCTACTCCGTGAGTATCGCACTGACCCAAGATGAAGAAATATTAATTGGTGCGATTTTTATTCCGGAATTGGACGAGCTTTTTTCGGCGACAAAAAATGGGGGCGCTTTCCTCAACGACCGGCCGATTAAGGTCTCCCGTACCCAAACCATCGACACATCATTAGCAGCCACCGGATTTCCATACTTCAAATTTGAATATATGGATTTCTACATGAGCCTATTAGAAAAATACATCCGCTCTACCCGCGGAGTCCGGCGACTAGGCTCAGCGGCAGTGGATTTGGCTTATGTCGCTTGTGGGCGTTTTGACTTTTATTTTGAGATGGAATTAAACCCGTGGGACATCGCCGCCGGCTTATTAATTGTGGCAGAAGCCGGGGGACAAACATCTAATTTCGATGGTACAGGCAGTGCCTTCTCCGGAAAAGAAATCCTAGCATCCAACAAAACACTTCATCATCTTTTATTAGAAAAACCAACCAAAAAACGGATACAAGCAAAATAAAACTCCTTTTGCTCGAAGCATGCGCCTAAACATCTTAGTGCGCATTTTTAGGAAAAAAAACTTGCGAATACATAGTTAGTGGCAATTAGAGCAAACAGAAAATATAATCGAGAA
>JANTGI010000173.1 GCA_024762995.1 Saprospiraceae bacterium
CATTAAAACTCACTGTAAATCACTTTCGGAAAATAAGAAAAGGCAATCAAAACAAAAAAATATGCCCAACCAAAAGGATTATTCCAAATTATCAATGGATGAATTGATAATAGAAGAGAAAAAGCTTAAAAAAAACGAAATGCTTAATAGCGTTTTAATCGGGTTTTTAATAGGTGTTCTGCTTTTTGGCATAATGAAGATTGGCTTTGGCTTTTTCCATATTTTCCTTCCGGTAATCTTAATTATTTGGATCTATAAAAACGCCCAAAAATCCAAGCAAAATCTTAAAAAAGTCCAATTAGAAATTAATATCCGAAATATTCGTGCAAGACAATAGCTGAATTAACCGGAGTTTCGGCACACCTGTAGCGGTTTTAGGGTTTTACGACCTGCCCGATGTGGGGATAAGTTAGTACCCAACCCAACTTTATTGCGTCCCTTCGGGACTAGTGTTGCAAGTCCTGAAGGGACGATATCCAGAAAGGAAAGACGTTAGTCCTTCCGCATGGAATACGCTATGGTAAAGCCCTGAAAGGGCGATGTAATTGGCACGGGTAGGATTTGCACCCAGCACTAAATTATAGTTCTCCAATCCTAGATTTGTGAAAAAGAGAGAAGCTTAATTCAATTTTTTAAAGGTTTGAAAAATCACAAATCTTAAGTTGGGGAACTATAAAAAATTAGTTCTTCATTACTCTATATTCAAGCGAATAGAACCTAATGAGACCTAGCTAATGACGCTTTGCCTTGTTATTTTGGATATTAGGCATCAATGACCAACCGATACGGGCTTTTGTGCCTACCGAAACTTGCCTTATTATACTAAACTATAAATAAGGTCTTAGTTGGCATCTAACTCAAGGTATCTTAATTGCAAAATAATCTCGCCTAATTATGGACATTTATTCTGATTGTCCAAACTTAAAAGTTGCATTAGTGACTGGAGTTCTGGAAATGATATCCAAGGCTCAATCCATAGGTACCGAATGAGTTGATTTTATTCACATGGTGTCCAGCATTTAAGCCAAGTGTAAAATTGTTATTGAAAATATAGTCAACCTTGAGAACCATAGGTACCGAATAAGATGAGAACGTTTGTTTTTTAGGTACAGGAGGGTAGGGGGTATGCTTACGGTATATTGTTTCTTTATATTTTCCTAACCCCCCATAAATCTCTATTGATAGGTGTTTATAGTTGATAAACTCTCGACCAATTAATAGGCTAAATTCCGAATAATTTTTAATAACGCCTGGGAATACATCGAATAGACCATTTGAGTCACCAGACAAATAATTCAAGCTAATTCTATTTTTTAAATATGATAAAATGAAGGCGGCATTATAATTAGTTCCGTCCATCCCTGCATTTAGTGTTTTTTTAGTCATGGCGGTTAGATTTAGGTCTAAGGATATTGCATGTACTTTGAATTTTGACTCCTGACCGAATAAAGCTTGCGCAAAAAAAACAATAGTTAGCATAATGATAATCCGTCTCATATTTCTTTGTTTTATTTTATGATGACTCAAAGTTAGTTGTAGATTCGATGTTAAATCGCTGACTTTGGCAAAAGTCCAGCAAAGGTCAGATTTAATAGATGGAGTTATTTTGTAATGTATTGATAATCAATATGTTATTGAATTTTGCTATTAAAAAATTATTTCTATGAAATGTGAGCAAGGTCAAATAGAATATCGAGCTACCAAACTATAATAACGGTGCTTCTTATTTTACTTTTAGGCGCAAAACTATAATAACAGTGCTTCTTATTTTACTTTTAGGCGTAAAACTATAATAACGGCGTTTCTTATTTTACTTTATTGCTTAAAACTATAATAACGGCGTTTCTTATTTTACTTTAGGGCGTAAAACTATAATAGGACCTTTTAGAAGAGCGGTAGAATAAGTAAAAATAACCATTCACGAAGACTCCACCCCATAAAACATTCCCAAAATCCAAACGTTTACAAAAAGCACCCAAAAACACTTCATTTTTTGCCGCAAGGCATCATAAAAACGGACAAAATGCAGGATGAATTAGCTTTTGCTACCAAAGAATTGAATAATACAGGATTTTTAGATATTGATGTGGATCCAACGCTGGATTTATTTGAAGAAATCAATCGACTCAAAAAAGAGAAAAATGCCATTATTTTGGCGCATTATTACCAAGAAGGTGATATTCAAGATATTGCGGATTATGTCGGGGACAGCCTAGGGCTTTCGCAAGAAGCCGCCGAAACGGATGCGGATATTATTGTTTTTGCCGGTGTACATTTTATGGCGGAAACGGCCAAAATACTTTCGCCGGATAAAAAAGTCTTGTTGCCGGACCTTAAGGCGGGTTGTTCGCTAGCGGATTCGGCTCCGGCGCCACTTTTTAAGCTGTTTAAGGAGAAATATCCGGATCATGTGGTCGTGAGTTATGTCAATACTACCGCAGAAATGAAGACTTTGACGGATTTGTGTTGTACTTCGACCAATGCGGTACATATCATTGATAGTATCCCGAAAGATAAGAAGATTATTTTTGCCCCGGATATTAATTTGGGACGCTACTTGGTGAAGAAAACAGGGCGGGACATGGTCTTGTGGAATGGCTCTTGTATGGTGCATGAGATTTTTTCTGTCGAGAAAATTACCAAATTGCAGATTCGTCACCCGGAAGCGAAGTTGATTGCTCATCCGGAGTGCGAAGCGGTGATTTTGGATCGAGCGGACTATATTGGTTCTACTTCGGGGCTGTTGAAATACACCAAGGAGAGTCCGGCGACCACTTTTATTGTCGCCACGGAGCCGGGCATCATCCACCAGATGGAGAAGTCTAGTCCGGAGAAGACTTTTATTGCTGCACCACCTAATAATATGTGCGCTTGCAATGAATGTCCCCATATGCGCCTGAATACACTGGAAAAATTGTACCTTTGCCTGAAGTATGAGTTGCCGGAAGTGACTGTCCCTGAGCAAATTATCAAGGATGCGCGGGTGTCCATCGACAAGATGCTGGATATTTCGGCGAAAGCCGGCTTGCTTTAATCCGACAGGCATTCGACTCCCCATGTTTTTGGACTTGGGGAAGGTTTGTGCTGATTGTGTGCTTTAAAATCTACTCTCCAACAACATTATATAATCGGGCTTCGTTTTAGGCTCGTCCTTGTCTGCTCATAGCCGGGCAAGATTTTTGCCTTGAAGAAGGGCGTATATTAAACAAGATTGCATATCCATGAATAAAATTAATGCGAAATTAACTGCTTTTGTAGCGATGATGCTATTTTTTAGCCTTTCGGCAAAAGCGCAACACGGTTGGGAAGTAGGTGCCGGAGCAGGAGTTGCCTATTATTTTGGTGACCTGAATACTAATTTTCGGCTGGATAAACCGGGTTTGTCGGGTACTGTTTTTGCCAGATATGATTTTAATCCAAGAATAAATACCAAAATAGGGATTGGATATGGACATTTGCAGGCTTACGATGAGGATTCAGAAAATATCTTTGAAAGAAATCGAAATCTGTCCTTTCGGTCAAATATCTATGAAATAACCGGCCAGTTTGAGTTTAATTTCTTTAAGTATGTCCACGGTTCCAGAGATAATTTTTACACACCGTATCTATTCGGTGGCTTGACCGTGTTTAATTTTAATCCACAGGCGGAGTTGGATGGTACGGTTTATAACTTGCGTGAATATGGTACGGAGGGGCAATTTTCCGGAGAAGAGTATTATACGACCACTATGGCGGCTGCGTACGGTATTGGTTTTAAAGTAGATTTGAGCTTTGAATGGAGTTTGAATTTGGAAATTAGCGCAAGAAAATTATTCATGGATTATTTGGATGATGTGAGTACGGTTTATGCGGATGCCGGCGATTTGGAAGCATTACGTGGCCCGATAGCACCGTTGTTGGCGGATCGTTCTTTGAGTGATGTAAATATCGGCTCTCCCGGTCGGCAAAGAGGAGATAGCAATGGAAATGATACCTATGTATTGACTAATATTAGCCTAGTTTATTACTTTGGAAGCGTTCAGTGTCCAACAATCTCCAAATACCATTGATTACTCAAACAAGAATCCAACTCCCGGATTTTCCAAGGGGTTTTCACCTTATTACTGAATTCGTGCTGGAAGCTTTGGGTAAATTGCCTTCCAAAGGCCTACTCACTCTTTTTATTCAACACACTTCTGCGGGGTTGACCATCAATGAAAATGCGGACCCCGATGTGCGTGTAGATTTTGAGTCCGTTTTTAATAAGTTGGTGCCGGAAAACATGCCTTTTTTGACACACACCTTGGAAGGCCCTGACGATATGCCGGCGCATATTAAAGCGGCTTTGGTGGGGACAACGGTCACCATTCCGATTGTGGATGGACGTTTGGCCTTGGGAACTTGGCAAGGCATCTTCCTTTGTGAATTTAGAAATAGGGGAGGGAACCGTAAGATTTTGGCGACCATAGTAAGTTAGCTTAATTTTCGGCCTGCCTGGCGCTGGCGGGAGGCAGACAGGGACTTCGGTGCTTCCGTATAACGGCACAACGATACAGCGGTGTCGCTCATTCTTGGATTTGTGGTATAGGTTTGTTAATGGTAAAACCTTTCTGCCTACCGCTTCGCTTTTAGGCGTTAGGCAGGTTGAGAAGTTTAGTTACTTGTCCTTCGGACTTCGTTGGTTTTGGGTTTTAGTAGTTTAGAGACTCCGCCGTTTACACCAATTTACGAACTTTGGTCTTTTCCGTAATCCGGTCTTCTGCTATATTCGTTAAAAGATTGAGGCCGGGGCTTTTGCCTACTTCAATGGAGCCAAGTTCTTTTTGCATGCCCAGCGCTCTGGCACCGTTGATGGTCGCCCATTTTAGAAGGGTTTCGAAAGAGATGTAAGAGTTGTATTTGGAGATGGTTTGCATTTCCGCAAGGATGGATAGTCCCCAATTGGAAGTCAGACTATCTGTCCCGATGGTCATTTTGGCTTTTTCGTCGATGAATGCTTGATAATCCGGAAGGCGGTTTTCTATGTAGAGATTGGCATTTGGACACGTTGCCCAATAGACTTGTTTACTCCAAGATTGGGCTGCCTTGATGTCTTCTTTTTGCGTAAGCGTATTATGTACGAATAATGTCCTGCTTTTGGGATTTAAGTGTTGTATGGCTTTGTAGATGGATTTTTGACCGGTCTTCTTAAAGCCTTTGATGGAGAGCCCAAATCCTTTATAGAAATCTACAAACGCTCCTTTTTTACGTAAAAAGAACTCGTCTTCTGCCTCCAGTTCTTGATTGTGAATACTGACCGTTGCGTTTTGTGGATTAAGTGTTTTTATTTTTTCAAATAGCGGGTCACTGACACTGTACGGAGCATGGGGGACATAGCTTTTGCGGTGACCTTTGGGCAGGTTAATTTCTTCATATACAGGTTGGTATTGGGCTAATGTCTCATCCACATTGCCTTGTAGCAAATCAAATAATTCCACAAACGTATAATAACGAAGATTTCCCTTGGCTTTTTGCGCCAGCGTATCTGTTTGATTGCTGATGTCTCCCACGGCTACAATGCCATTTTTAATCATCTCTTTTTCGGCTCGGGCGATGGCTGCCTTTATTTGACCTTTCGGAAAATCTCGCATGGTCACCACTTTGGAAATGAAGGCAATCAATCCGGTGCCGGTATCTACCAAGCCTTTCATATGGGACAACTCCAAATGGCAGTGCGTATTGATGAAGCCCGGTACGATATGCCCGCCTTCAAAGAATTGGACGTCTTTGGGTATGGAAGTCTTAGCGGCCTTGATGTTAGTGATAACTCCTTGATTATCAATGGTGATTATTCCGTTTTCGATTACTTCTCCGGTAACGGTATGGACGTAGGAAGCCCCAAATTTTTGCATAATCTTTGCTTTTGGGCAAAGATACAATGAATTTATTTAGGATTGGTTAGCTTGCGCCAAAATGCGTATGAGACGGTTACAATCTCAAATCTTCAACCTTTACTCCGGGGAATTTAGCCTTGTCAAAAGAAAAGAAGCCTTTGGGATAGGTCTTATTTTTCTTCAAGCCGGATAGTTTCATGGTGACTCGTAGGCCATCTTTGTAGAAGATTTTGACAGATTGGGGTTGGTTGATATTTTGGTTGATGACCATTTTGATCTTGAAGAACTCACTCATCCTGTCTGTGGGCTTGAATTCAATTTCGACCAATTTTTTATTTTTTTCTTTGTATTCGTTGCTAATGTGGTATAGGTAGTCTTCGGATTTGTAGAGGTTAAACAACTTGTCCGGCGAGACAAAGTCCGTGTCGTCATCATCCGCATCATTGATTTGGACTTCGTTGGATTTGGGAGTGAAAATCCAAATGTTTTGCCCGTCGCAATAGATTTTTTGGTCATGGGTAATGACCCGATATTGAGCGCCTTGTCTAATAAATTTGCCTTTTTCTGTTTGTGGTTTTTGGCTGTCGGGCGTGGTCATGCTTACGCTAAAATCTAACTCGTATGAAGTCAAATTTTCAAACTGTTTGTTCACTTTGTTTAGGATAGTCGTTGCGCGTGGGTCGGACTCTTCCGTGAAGGTTTTTTGTGCGAAAGTTATTTGTGCCAGCAAGAGGAAGGCTAGGATACTCATTGAATTCTTCATTGGACCGTATTTTTTCTGTTACTGTTTAGGTGTTCCTGTTTTTGGGCAGCTAAAAGATTTAATAGCGAGCATTTTGACTTTAAAGAAAGAGCCATAAAAGGTGTTCAGTTACCTAACGTCAATAATTGTACAAATATGGTCTGTTTTTCTGAAAAGCTCTGTTAAGGGAGGTTTAATCTTTAATTGTCGTGGGATTAAGGTCTTAGTCGTGGGTTGATTTTTTCCCGCAGATATACGCAGATTTCTACCGCAGATATACGCAGATTTTTGTTGAGAAGTTGATGACCAGATTGCTAAGCT
>JANTGI010000174.1 GCA_024762995.1 Saprospiraceae bacterium
AAAAAGAACTTCGCCTCATCAATGAGCAAATCGCCAAAGCCGAAAAAATAGTCCAAACTCTTTCGAAAAACGAAGAAAAACGTCAGGCTTTACTCGATAAACTGCAACAACAACAAGAAGAGACCAAAAACGAACTCGTCAAAGAGCAAAGAGAATTTGATGCCGTCCAAAATGAGTACAAATTGACTAAATCAATGGTCGAGAACTTAGAGGGATTTCCAGCTTCCATCAAATTTTTGAAAAAAAGCAATACTTCTATCAGCAATATTCCTTTGTTGACGGACATTATCTTTTGTGAAGCCGCTTATCGGGTCGCCATCGAAAATTATTTAAAGCCCTATTTGAATCATTATTTGGTGCCGACTTATGAAGATGCCCAACAAGCCATCACCCTACTCCAACGCAGCCAAAAAGGGAAGGCCAGCTTTTTTATTTTGGACGAGCTTCAGCCGCAAAAAGGCAGCATACAAAAGATAAAAGGGGCTGTTCCTGCCGATTCCTTATTAGAAATCGAGCTGCAATACCAGCCGCTGGTCCAAAAGCTATTGTATAAGACCTACATCGTAGAAGACCACGAAACGGCGCTGGAATTGCGTAAAAAACATCCGGAATGTACTTTTATCGAAAAGTCCGGTAGCTTCATCAGCAAGGGCAATAATATCTCCGGGGGTAGCGTCGGACTGTTTGAAGGTAAAAAAATCGGTCGCCGCAAAAATCTGGAAGCGCTTGAGAAAAAAATGGGTCGATTAGATAAGAAAATTAAATCTCTCTTGGAAAAACTGGAGAAAATCCAGAAAGAAATCAAGCGTCAAAATGACGAAGACAATCGCCAAGAGATTAATATTCAAAACAAGCAAATCAATCATCTCTCCCATCAGCGTATCACTTTTGCGACCAGATTAGAAAATATCGAGTCTTTTGTATCCAGTTTTGGGCAAAAAGCGGGAGAATCTAAGGACTATATTGAGCATTTGACGCAAGTCAATAAGGAAATCGAAGGTGAATTGGAAATAGCTCAAGAAGAATACCGACAATTTAAAAATGAGCTCCAATCAGCCGATGAAGGTTTTCGAGAAGTCGCTAACGCTTTGGCGACCACATCAGAGCGTTATAACCAAAAGAACATCGCCTATATCCAACAACAAAATCGGGTCGCGGCGTTAGAGCGAGAATTGGCCTTTCGGAAAAACCAATACAAGGAGACCAGTGAGCATTTGATGCAAACTTCTAAGACGCTTTCGCAAACGGATACCGAAGTTGCGACTATCTTAGAAACCATCACTTCCCTACAAAATCGCTTGGCCGAAGACTACGCCGTCAAAAAGGAAAAAGAGTCCTATCTGAATGAAGCGGAGCAAATCTGGCATCGCTCCCGGGGGGAAATCAATGAACTGGAAGAAGAAGTCCGGGACAATTTCAAAAAACGTCAAGAAACCATGTCTTTGGTCACAACGCTCAAAGAAAAGTTCAATGAACTCAAATTGGACATGGCTTCCATTACAGAGCGAATTGAGATAGAATTTGGGGTGAGTCGAGACGAGTTGTTTAATATGGAAGTACCCGAAGGCTTGGATTTTGACAAAATCGAAGCAGAAGCCAAAAAACAAAAAGAACGCTTAAACCGCTTTGGAGAAATCAACCCGTTGGCCATTGAAGCCTTTAATGAAATCAAAGGAAGGCATGACACGATTTTTGAGCAGCGTCAAGATATTTTGGAAGCGAAGGACTCTCTTTTGGCGACTATCCAAGAGATTGATGAGACGGCGACGGCCCAGTTTATGGATGCTTTCGAAAAAGTACGCAGCCATTTTAAGGAAGTATTTAGAAGCCTATTTACGGAAGATGACGATTGTGACCTAAAACTAGAATTTCCGGACAGACCACTTGAATCCAAAATCAAAATAACCGCCAAACCTAAAGGAAAACGCCCGCAATCTATCAGTTTGCTTTCCGGAGGAGAAAAAACTTTAACAGCCACGGCACTATTATTTGCATTGTATCTGTTAAAGCCGGCTCCTTTCTGTATTTTTGATGAAGTGGATGCTCCTTTGGATGATGCCAATATTGACAAATTCAATCGCATCATCAAAAAATTCTCTAAGGATTCTCAATTCATCATTATCACCCACAATAAGCAGACCATGGCGGCTGTAGATATCATTTATGGAGTCTATATGCAAGAGCCGGGTGTCTCCGGTGTGACTCCGGTGGACTTTAGGACATACAGCCATGAAGCAATGTTGGTAGATGCCAAGAGCTAATTCCTGTAGCCAGGCGGCTTTGCAAGTTGCAAGATGTAGGAAAGAGCGCACCGACTTTCGGTCATTAGCAAAAAAAAATTGCAAATAGTCTTTTTAGACTCCAAAAGCCCAGAAGTTTAAACCTTGCCCGTGAGTGTCAATCCCATGCTCACGCGCTCTATCATTGTCGCAATACGCCCGACCCTTGTTTCTTCCCTTTTTGCCGCTTGAATCCAATCCAAATAGGATTTTTGTTGGCCGGCTGTAAAGCTCAAAAAAGTATTTAGAACAGACTCCGGCTCTTCTTTAAAGCACTCAAGTATTTCGTCAGGGATATGGATTGCCGAATCATCCATATAAAGTTCAATAAAAACGATATCGCCGGCATTTTTGTGTATTTTTCGGCGTATTTCTGCTTTGACAGGAAGGAATAATTGCCCATTTCCCATCGGCATCAACTTGACTTGACTTAATTGACAATCATCAATCAAGCCCTTTACCACGACCCATCCGAACGGATTAGAAGAATCAGGCTTTATCTCCGGAATAAGCGCATAAGTCCAACCACCTTTACCACAAAACCTTTGTAGTTGGTAAGCTTTACTAACAATGGGCGTATCTTCGGACATTGTGGGTTTTGTTTTGGGCAAAAATAAGGGTTTTTGTCATTTGGAGTTACACAGGGAGTGAAAAAACAGGTTATCCTCCATAAGTACCAAACAAAACGAAAAAATTTTAGAGAAACAACAACACGATGAAAACCAACGGGTTACGAAATTAAGCAAAATTAATTTTGGATTATTCCTTTTTTTACTTTCATTTGTTTAAATAATTTTATAATTTTGCTCTACGAACTTTGTATTCCTACCGCAAGGATTTGATAAATTAAGAACTCTACTTATTTTATCTTCTCAAAGATGTTTAAATCATACCGCAATGTACTTTGTCAGCCTTATTAGAAGGCTTGATACGGTTTTTTATTGCTATTTGGTTAGGAAGTTGGACACTTGAATAGTTGCCATTTTAGGTCGGTTTCGTTGGATACCTTGCTGCTTAAAAAAAGCTATTTCAATAGGTTTGCTTCCCTACTGCCGATTGGGGATTACTGATGTAGAACATATTACACCCACAAAAACTTAGTTTGAAACACTAAATAAAATAAACACTTGATGGAAGAAATTCACGTAATTAAAAGAGATGGTACCAGAGCACCTATAGATCTCACCATGATTCATGAAGCCGTAGATTGGGCTTGCAATGGCTATGATAATGTCTCGGTTTCCGATATTGAAATAAACTCAAAACTACAGTTCTACGAAGGGATTACGACCTCTGAAATTCAGAAAGTGATGATTCGTTCTGCGGCAGATTTAATCTCTCTCAAAAAGCCGAATTACCAGTATGTAGCGGCTAGATTAACGTTGATGGATTTGCGTAAGAGCGTCTATAAACAATTGAGTCCCATCCCTTTCGAGTACTTGGTGATGAATAATATTCACAAGGGCGTTTATGACAAGATTCTTCTCGAAAAATACACCAATCAAGAAATCATCTATTTTGGCAAAAAAATAGACTATGATCGGGATTTTAAATTCACCTACGCCGGTATTACTCAAATGGTGGACAAATATCTCCTCCAAGATAGACACTCCAAAGAAGTATTTGAGACCCCTCAAGAAGTATTCATGTTGATAGGCATGTATATGTTTATGAATTATGAAAAATCCTTGCGGAAAAAATTTGTCTTAAAGTTTTATGATGCGCTTTCGCAATTCAAAATCAGCCTTCCCACACCTATTATGGCCGGAGTCCGTACTCCTTTACGGCAGTATAGCTCTTGCTGTCTCATTGATGTGGGCGATTCTTTGGACTCTATTGTCCACTCCAACGCCGCCGTCGGATACTATACCGCTCAACGTGCCGGGATTGGACTCAACTTTGGTCGAATTCGCGGCATCAATGCCAAAATCAGAAGTGGGGAAGTCATCCATACCGGACTGGTTCCCTTTCTCAAAGTTTTTGAAGCCACAACCAAAAGCTTTACGCAAAACTCTATTCGTGGCGGGGGCTCCACTTCCACCATGCCGTTCTTTCACTGGGAAGTAGAGACTTTTATCCAACTTAAAAACAACAAAGGCAACGACGAAAATAGAGTCCGTAGGATGGATTACTCCTTGGCAGTCAATAAGTTATTTAGAGATAGAGTGCGTGCCAACCAAGACATCACCCTTTTTTCCATGGAAGAAGTGCGGGATTTATATGAGTTGTTTTACAGCTCAGATGTGGATGGATTTATCGCAAGATATGAAGCCTACGAAAAAGATCCAACCATTCGCCGCAAGACCATTTCTGCAAGGAGTTTTTATCTGGATGTCCTTCGCGAAAGATACGAAACCGGACGCATTTATATTCTCAATGCCGACCACGTTAATACCCATAGCTCCTTCAAGGACAATATTTACATGAGCAATCTTTGCCAAGAAATTACCCTGCCTACCAAGCCCCTCGAAAATGTGGATGGCACCGACGGAGAAATCGCCATGTGTATCTTGAGTAATGTCAATCTTGGAAAAATCGATGATATCGCTGAATTAGATGACTTGACGGACTTGCTCGTTCGTTTCTTGGATGAATTAATTGACTCTCAAGAGTATCCGGTCAAAGTGGCCGAGATTTCTACTAAGAGTCGGCGTAGTTTAGGTATTGGTGTCTCTGATGTCTTTAACTTTTTAGCTAAAAATGACTTGCATTATGACACCGTTCGCGGTCGCCAGGTAGCACATGAGTACATGGAGCGTTTTCAATATGGTTTGATTGCCGCTTCCGCCAATTTGGCCAAAGAAAAAGGGGCTTGTGCCTATTACGACCGTACCAAGTATTCAGATGGTCTCTTCCCTATCGACACCTACAACAAAAATGTCGATGATTTAGTCCCTAATCAATTGCTTTGCGATTGGGATAAGTTGAGACAACAAGTCAAAAAATATGGTCTAAGACATTCGGCTTTGAGTGCCATTCCGCCGGCGGCTTCCAGTTCGATTGTCTCTAATTCTACTCCTGGTTTAGACCCTGTACGAAAGTATCTTATCGCCAAAATGAGCAAGTATGGTCCACTAAAGCAATTAGTTCCGGGCTATGATGAGTATGCCGAAAACTTTACGCTTGCTTGGGAGATTGACAATGAAGACTACGTCAAATTTGTCGCCATATTCCAAAAATTCATCGATCAAAGCATCAGTACAAATATGTACTATGACATCTCCAAGTACGAAAACCACAAAGTCCCTGTCAAAGATTTAATCAGACACGAAGGCATGGCTTATCGCTATGGATTGAAATCTTTGTATTACCTGAATAGCAATGACAACTCCGGGGATGCTTCTCAACTACTCGCCCAACAAGATGAGAAAAAAACGGATTCTAACGGCTATGCTAAAGAGCATTATGAAGGTATTGAAATTGAAGTGGATGCTTGTGAAGGGGGGGCTTGCTCGGTTTAAGGGGTCTTTGGTGCGCTCCCTGCGGTCGCTTTTGGTCTTTGGGGCGCAACAAGTTGCTTTTGGTCTTTGGTGCGCTCCCTGCGGTCGCTTTTGGTCTTTGGGGCGCAACAAAGTTGCTTTTGGTAGGGGCAGTAAGCTGTTTTTTTTACTTGGGGCTGGCAATCAATATTAGGCGGGGAGAGTCATCTTGGAATGCACCTAATTGGTAATCTCCGAATATTTGGGTGATTTCTAGGTGGGCTTGCGCAAATAAACGCCTGAAATCTTCTATGTGATAGAGACGTACCCTTTCGGAAAAATGATACTCTTGGTTTTTGTCTGTGACGATGATTTCCTTGTGGACAAAACCCGATTGGATTCGGCGATGTATTTGAAACTTTAGAGAATCTCGGGTGATTAATTCCTCCTTCACTAAATTTTCTTCTACTTTGTGCGCATTCAAAAAATCCAATACCACCCTGCCATTTTTCCGTAAGGAATCTCGCATATTTACCAAAACATCCAAATGCTCTTTGTCCGTCTCAAAATAACCAAAACTCGTGAATAGATTTAGAACATAATCAAATGGATCGGCAGCAAACAATGTCCGCATGTCATGTACCGCAAATCGCAGACGTGCATGTGCTAATGATTGAGCAGCCGCAATACTGTCCGGCGACAAATCAACACCAACAACATCAAATCCCTTTTCCGCAAGGTAAGCGGCATGACGACCTTTTCCACATGCCAAGTCCAAGAAACGGCTCTCTGCCGACGGATTCAAATAATCTATTATGGCATCCATGAATAAGCGGGCTTCCCGATGATCACGATGCGCATAAAGTCGGTGATACCATTCCGTATCAAACCAATTCACAAACCAGTCCTTATCTTTCATAGGATCAAAATTAGGATTATTCCCATAAAAATTAATTATCATTTGTTGTAAAAGTGCAAAAAAAAACAGACTTTTGCGTCAGATTTTTTGAGAATCACCTAATCCCTTTGATTTTCAATAAGTAAAGCGGGCTCGACAATTTTGTTTTGACTTGTCTGCACTTGTGAAAGGCCAACTAGATTATCGGGACAACGATTAAGGCGTAAAGAATGGAGAACACCTACTTTTTTC
>JANTGI010000175.1 GCA_024762995.1 Saprospiraceae bacterium
GGGGGGACGATGGCTATTGTTGAGCAAGGTGTGCTCCAGCGGATACGAATTATTTTTGGATTTCGAAGGTTTAAACCCTGCTTTTTTTTGTTTCAAAGTTCGGTCTTCAACCCAAGCGTATTTCTTTAATGGCAGATGCTTTGTGTTTCCGCAAGGATTCTTTACAACTACTTCGCATTTGTGTCATCCACCGAGAAGGCCGGGAGACTATAAAAAAAGAATGGAAATCCAACAAATCCAATAAAAAATCGTAACTATGCCCTATGAAGTCATAGACGAAATTTCCGATTTGTGCGTTGGAGAGTAAGAGGTGGGGTGTGAACTAGACTTTCTAGTGATGAATTCGATTAAAAGATAAAAATCAATGCAGTTTTTAGCTCCCGGGATGTTGTTAGCACTTTTGGCTATTGCGATTCCGATTATTATACATTTGTTTTATTTTCGACGCTTCAAGAAGGTGCCGTTTAGCAATGTACGGTTTTTAAAAGAAATCAAAGAAGAAACCAGTACACGCTCTAAATTGCGGAATCTATTGGTGTTGCTTTCGCGAATATTAGCCATTGCCTGTTTGGTATTGGCTTTTGCTCAGCCCTATATTCCTTTCGGAAAAAAGAAAAATCAAGGGCCTAAGGATGTCAGTGTCTTTGTGGATAATAGCTTTAGTATGAGTGCTTTAGACAAGGATGTGCCCTTGTTGGAGAAAGCAAAGCAAAAGGCAAAGGAAATTGTGAAAGCCTATGATGCTTCTACGCAGTTTCAGATTTTGACCCATGATTTTGAAGGCAGGCATCAACGTCTGGTCGGCAAAGAAGAAGCCCTGGGTTTGATTGATGAAATAGAGCAAACACCGGAAGTCAGGTCTCTATCCAAAGTGCTCAAGAGACAAAGGGCCGCTTTGTCAGTGCGTGGGCAAACCAGTCATTTGTCATATTTGATTTCCGATTTCCAAAAGAGTATTATGGATCTGACCGTCAGCCAAGATACTATATTGAAGGTAAACTTAGTGCCCTTGCATGCGGTGCAAGAAGCTAATATTGGTATTGACTCTTGTTGGTTAGCGGCTCCTGTGCCTATTTTGAATCAGCCCAATACCTTGTTGGTGAAGATACAAAACTATGGGCAGCAAGCCGCCGAAGAAGTAAAACTCGCTTTAAGTTATCAAGGCCAAGTACGTCCGCAAGGGACGATTAGTGTGCCGGCCGGTAGTGCGGTCATTGATACGGTGCATTTTGTACTCAATCAGCCCGGGTGGCAAGAGATGGTGGTCAGTATCAATGATTATCCGGTACAGTTTGATGACAAATATTATGTGAGTTTTCCGGTGATGGACAAGCTAAATATCCTGACGATTCACGATGGCAAAAATAATAAGTATCTTAAAGCGGCTTTAGAGGGGGTTTCTTACTTCCGTTACCAAGATCAAAGCGTCCAAAGCTTAGATTATTCTGCCTTCCCTAAGTACCAGCTAATTATCCTGCATGAGTTGAAAAATATTTCTTCGGGTTTGGCGAGTTCATTAAAAGAGTTTATTATTGATGGGGGCAATGTATTGGTTTTTCCGGGTGCTACCGGCAATATTTCGAGTCTAAATAATTTTTTGACTTCCTTGGGGATGGCGGAGTTGAGTGGTTTTGAAAAGGTCGAAAAGCAAGTACAGCGAGTCAATACACAAGCTTTTGTGTTTAAGGATGTTTTTCAAAAAGTACCTAAAAATATCCGGTTGCCCAAAACTTCGGGTAGTTTTTCCCGCAAGGGTATCACTCATACCGGAGAAGAGATTTTGCTGACCAATCGAGACGGCACACCTTATCTCGTAAAAATGAAAAAAGGGGAAGGTAACCTTTATGTGCTTTCGGCTCCGTTAGATTTGGAGTATAATGATTTGGTAAAAAATAGCGAGATCTTTGTACCCATGCTCTTTAAGATGGCGGTTTCAACCGGTAAAGCATTGAAAATCAGCTATGTGATTGGGCGTGATGAGATGGTCGAAGTGAGAAGTACCGAAGTAAGCCCGGATAAAGTCTTGAAATTTCAGTATGACGGGCAGGAATTTTTGCCGGAGCAGAGAGTCATTGGTGATAAGGTCATATTGGGTATCAATAACCAGATAAAGAAAGCCGGTTTTTATCGTCTAACGAAAGAAGGCACGGATACACTGGGGGTATTTGGTTATAATTATGACCATCGAGAATCCAATCTCTCTTTTTTTACGGATGAGCAGCTTGCGCAAAAAGTGCCGGGTTATACCATCTTGGCCCCGACTGAAGTGGCGGATTTGTCGGCGACCATCAAGCATCTTGATAATGGGAAGGTCTTATGGCGTTGGGGTTTGATAGGCGCCTTGCTTTTCTTGGCTTTGGAGATTTTGCTTATTCGTTTTTGGAAGGTCTAAAAAAAAAGTCATGCACCAACGAGGATACATGACTTTTGTAAAGTGAAGGGAAAACTCTTTAGTTACCAGGACAAATCATCTTCTTCAATAGTTCCGGAGTGATTTTCCGCGCCGGGATTTTCTGCCTTGGCGGTTGTATTTTCTGTGATTTGGTTTTCACTAGCAGTTGCTTCAGCCGCTAATTGCTCTTGATAGAGGCGATCTCTTTCTTCTGCTCGGCGTGCAAACTCGTCAAAGTCATAGTCAGGCATTTGGGCTTTCATCTCTTCGATAAGATCGGTTAGATTGTCTCTAAAGCGAGTCAGGTCTTCCTTATAAATGAATACCTTGTGTCTGTCATAGCCATCGCCATTGTCACGGCGTTTGCTTTCGGTGATGGTTGCATACTTATCTCCACCCCTAGTTTCTCTAATGTCAAAAAAGTAAGTCCGGCGTCTGCCTGCTTTAAACTTTTTAGAAAAGACGATATCTTCTCTACGATTATCCATAATTAATAGTGTTTACTACTCACGGAAACCACTCAAAAAATGGTGTATTTATGATGATTGGTTTCCTAATTCACAATCAAGAGACCTGCTTTAATTCTTTTTTATTTAGATTAAAAGAGTATCGGCAGTAATGATGTCCCCCGTTTTCAATTCGTGCAAATGTAAACTAATCATCACTATCCAACAAATATTTTGTCAGGAAAATGGGAATATACCAAAATAATAGTAGATTTTAGCTGTTTTTACTATGTCACCTAGCAAAAAAAGTAACAATTTAGGTAGGGCAAGTTTTTGCCCCAAAATACCCTTTTTACGCCTGCAGGCCTTCCCTTACCCAATTTTTCTCGCATAAATCCTACTGCGTATCAAAAAATTAGGCATTGGCAAACAAGAATGAGCGATACCGTCACACCGTTACCCCCGTCACATCATTATACCGTCACACCGTTATACCGTTACCCCGTCACACTGTTAAACCGTCACACAGTCACACCGTCACACCGTCACGTCGTTACCCCGTTACCCCGTTTACCCCGAAATATCTGTCTGCCTAATCATGTCCATGTAGTATGGATTTTGATGCTGTAAAAGCTCATCCGGGGTCCCGTATTCCAGGATTTTTCCGTTTTCCATGACCATTATTCGACTATAAGGGAAGGTAGGGGATAGGCGATGGGTAATGATGATGGCTGTTTTTCCCGAAAGGGATTGGCTAAGAAAACCAAGAATTTTGTGCTCGGTCACGGTATCCACAGCGGACAGGCTGTCGTCGAAGATGAAAATTTGGGGATTTTTCAAAAAGGCTCTGACAATAGCAACCCTTTGTTTTTGTCCACCGGAAAGTGTTACACCACGTTCTCCCACTAAAGTTTCAAAACCATCCGGAAGCTGGGTGATGTCCTCGTAGATGGCGATGTTTTTGGACATTTGCGTCAGCGCGTCTTGAGAAATGGATTCTTGTCCGAATCTCATGTTATTGGCAATGGTATCTGAAAATAAAAAACTGACCTGTGGGACGTATCCGAATTGCTTGCGCAAAAAAGCTAGGTCATATTCTTTGATATCCACTCCGTCTATTAGAATTTGACCGGAAGAGACATCGTATGTGCGAATTAGAAGTTCTACAATGGTGGATTTGCCGGCACTCACTTCTCCGATAATGGCTATTTTTTCACCGGGTCGGATACTGAAATGGGCATGGTCTAAAGCCAAAATGCCTGTCTCGGGATAAGTAAAACTAACGTCAATGAATTCAATATGTCCGATAAAATCATCCGGGTGATAGGTACCGGAAAGGAGGGTAGGTTGCCAATTTAAATATTCGTTTATACGTTTTTGGGAAGCGGCCGCTTGTTGGGTTAGTGAAGCCATCCATCCAATGGCGGTGACAGGCCAAGTGAGCATATTTACATAAATTACAAATTCGGCGATATTGCCGGGACTGATGCTGCCCGCTACGGCAAGCTGCCCGCCTTTATATACCGTGACGACGGTGCTAATGCCTATTAAAATCATCATCATGGGACGAAAAGCCGCATCTACACGGGCTAATTCAAGTGATTTTTTCTGAAAATCAGCCCCTTGGTCGTCAAAGTGCTGCGCAATGACCGGCTCGTTTGCAAAAGACTTAACCACCCGAATGCCGGAATAGACTTCTTGCGCATAGGCATTAAGGCCGGCCAATAATTCTTGTATTCGCTTACTTTTCTTATTGATGATGTTGCTGACAAAATAGATGGAGATCGAAAGGATAGGCAAGGGGAGTAAGGCATAAAAGGTGAGTTGCGGACTGACCTTAAGCATGGAATAAATGACCATGATAAACAAAAAGCTGACATTAACAGCGTACAATATGACCGGTCCTGTAAACATACGTACCTTGGAGACATCTTCCGAAATGCGGGCCATTAGGTCGCCGGTCGGATGCGTCTTAAAAAAGGACAAATCCAGTTCAAAATACCTAGCCAAAATGTCTTTGCGCAAGTCGTATTCCATCAGCCTTGACATCACGATAATGGTCTGGCGCATGGCATACATGAAAATGCCGGAGAGTATGGCCGCCCCAATAATCATCCCGCCAAAATAGAGTAAAGAGTGATTGATGTCCTTTTGCGCAAGCTCACCGGACTGAAAGGCCTGTAGATTATGGACGACATAATCGAGCCCTTTTCGTATCAACTTGGGTTGCCATACTCGGAAGTAATTGGACATTATCACAAAGACAATTCCTAGTAGCATTCGCCATTTGTAACGAAGGAAGTACTTGCGTAAAATGAGTAAATCTTTCAATGCGTGTGTTTAGTCGGCAAAATTGCATGATTCTTGGATAAATAAGAAGGTATTCAAAGCCGAAATGTTTTGATAAAGGAAGGGTAACTATTAAGGTACCCGAAAGTTTTGGTTGTGACATACGCTTTGGGCGCTTGTTTTTGTTCATTTTTTCTTACACAGATAGATATGGCAAGTCTTGTATTTATACGTTAAAAAATGACTATTTTTAGTCTAAAAACAGGAATGTCCAAACAGTTCCCAAAAAATAGTGATTTTAGGACTGTTTATTTTGCCCTAAAACCGCTACATTTGGGGGTAGGATTGTTTTTTTTACAGTTTGTGACAAGAAAACTAAACTAAATTTCCATGAATAGGATAGTGACATTAGATGAATTTATTATACGTCGTCAAAAGGATTTTCCTTTTGCATCCGGCGAGCTTTCCGGTCTGTTGAGAGATATCGGCGTAGCAGCAAAAGTAATCAATCAAGAAGTCAATAAGGCTGGATTGGTAAATATCCTTGGCATGAATGGCTCCGAAAACGCCTCCGGTGAAGATGTGGCTAAGTTGGATGTTTTTGCGAATGACCGTATGAAGGAGTTTTTACAGACAAGTGGAGAATGTGCGGCCATCGCTTCGGAAGAAGAAGAAGGTTTTATTAGAATTGATCAAGTGGAAGGCAAAAACTCGGAATATTTGGTTGTTTTTGATCCTTTGGACGGTTCGTCAAATATTGATGTAAATGTATCCATCGGTACTATATTTGCCATTTTTCGACGGAAGTCCCCAAGTTCCGGGCCAATAGTGTTGGAAGATTTCTTGCAAAAAGGTTCAGAACAGGTCGCTGCCGGTTATGTATTGTATGGCTCTTCTACCATGTTAGTTTATACTACCGGAAAGGGAGTGAACGGATTTACTTTGGATCCCGGTATTGGTGAGTTTTGCTTGTCTCACCCCAATATTCGAATACCCCAAAAAGGTAAATACTACTCTCTGAATCAAGGATATTATAGAAGTTATCGACCCGGTGTTCAAGCTTACTTGAAGCATTGCGAAAGTGTAGGAGTGGGTCAGAGATATATTGGGTCAATGGTTGCGGATGTGCATAGAACCCTAATCAAAGGTGGCATTTTTTTATATCCGGAAACCAAAACTAATCCTAAAGGTAAATTAAGATTGGTCTATGAGTGTAACCCGATGGCTTTCTTAGTCGAGCAAGCAGGTGGAATTGCGATTACGACCGGGTTGACTCGGGTTTTAGAAGAGAAGCCAACAGGTTTGCACCAAAGAGTAACGATTATTATCGGTTCTCCTGATATGGTGAACACCGCAGCCGAATTGATTCGAGCAAATGTTATGGTCAATTTTGAGTGAGTTCGCTTGCGCAAAAAAATGGGTCGTAACTACTGCTGGTGGGTGAAGGGTTTGTTTAGTTACAATAAAACAAATGTATTTGTAAGTAAATTGTTATGTCTTAATAATTTATAATTTGTGAATTTTTCTTATTTTATTTGCACATCAAACATACTGAGATGAGCAAAAATATCAAAAATCCGCATGACAAGTATTTCAGGGCGGTGTTCTCCAATAAGACTATTACAGTAGATTTTTTGAAGGGATTTTTACCAAAGAAGTATTTGGAAAAGCTTGATTTAGACT
>JANTGI010000176.1 GCA_024762995.1 Saprospiraceae bacterium
CTTTTTAAGGCATATACATAGTAGCTCATAGTTGGGGGCTTATGACAAAAAAAAAAGCCCAACCAATTGGTTGAGCTTTTAGTACCGATGGGGGGAATCGAACCCCCACTCCCTTGCAGGAACTGGATTTTGAATCCAGCGCGTCTACCAGTTCCGCCACATCGGCTTTTTTTATTTCTTCTTTCTCCTTTCCCCTTCTGAGAATCGGATTTTGAACCTGCCTACCTGTGATAGCAGGTAGGTCCGGCGCTTCTACCAGCCTTCCGGCTTACAGCGGAAGGTAGATTCCGCCACATCGGCTTGTGGTCTTTTCTCTTAGCGGGATGCAAAGGTATCTAATTTTTCTTTAATCCGCAACAAATATTTACGCTGAAAATAAATTTCTTTTATTTTTTCTAAAAGGGCTTCATCTGCCGTCTCGTCAAACTGCCTTTTCAGCGGCATCTCCGTATGATCCAGTGCTTCGATTTGGCGATTAACTTCATTCTCGACCTTTTGGCGAGCGGTGCTATCCATCGCCGCATCCATTAACTGCTCATTGATTTCCATCATTTCCATCAGGAAAGCGGGGGAAAGTTTATTTTTGGATTCATCCTCTAACAATCCATGAAGCTCCAAAATATGTTTGGTACGCAAGTGAACATCCGCCAATACTCGAAAAGCTTCATTATTGATAGATGCCTGATTCATCGCCTCTTCTTGCTCTTTTGCGGAAGCTAAAGTAAAATAATCAGGATGAGTTGCCTTGCTTTTTAGCAAAAACATCCGCTTTAATCTCCCCGAATCAAGATTAAATTGAATCGGCAAATCATAAAACCGGAAGAGATTCAATCTTTGTCTTTCCATCACAGCATCATTATATTTGTTCATCGGAGATGCCCCGTCTAATGCCCCAAGGCACGCCACACATCTAATCCGTTGGAGAAAAGAAACAGCCCCATCAATAAGAAGAACCCTATGGTCACTGCGGTTTCCACAAACTTATCGCTCGGCTTAATTCCCGTTATCACCTCAAATATCAAAAACAAGGCATAACCTCCATCCAACGCAGGAATCGGCAGTAAATTAATAAAGCCCAACAACAAGGAAACAATCGCCGTCACGCGCCAAAATCGCTCCCAATCCCACTGTTTTCCGTACATATTTGCGAAAGCACCAAAACCGCCTAAGCTCTCTGTCGCCTTGATTTTGCCACTAAACATCTTTCCAAAACCCTTGATTTGACTATCGATAAAGCCCCACCCTTTCTTCACACCTGCCGGCAAGGCTTGCGCCAAAGAGTATTTGACGTGCTCAAATTCGAAAAATTTCTCCGGAGGATATGGCGCAATGCCCAAGGTACCATCCTCCCCTATTCGAGCGGGCACATCAATGATTTGATTATCTCTTTTGACCTGAACAATGACATCCTTATTGGGATGCGCTTGGACGTAAGCCAAAAAATCTCTAAAAAATGGTGTCTTCACCCCATCAATAGCCAAAAATTCATCATCCACCTTAAAACCGGCTTTTTGGGCCGGGCTACCTTTTTTTATCTCTCCCGCCACAAATGGTAATCGAAAGCTAAAAATGGGCTCCTTTTGATTCTTATGCGCGGCCAAAGACTTGATTACTTCCGGGTCTGGTGTCACCACCTTTTCTTGACCATTTCTTTCAACTGTAATCGTCTTTGCTCCGTTCAAAACCAATTCCAAAATGGCTAAGCGATCATTAAATTTATCAAAAGGCTTATCACCAAATTTTAAGATTTTATCCCCCGTCTGCAATCCCAGCTTTTGACCCAACGAATCTGCATATATGCCATATTGATTGACTTCCGAAGTCGGCAAATAGGCTTCACCATAATGCCATAACATAAAACCCATCAATAAAAATCCCAAAATAAAATTAACAATCACCCCTGCCAACATGATAATCAACCGCTGCCAAGCCGGCTTTGTCCGAAACTCCCATGGCTGTGGTTCCGCCTGCATCTGCTCTTTATCCATGCTCTCGTCAATCATCCCGGATATTTTTACATATCCGCCCAATGGCAACCAACCAATCCCGTACGTTGTATTATCAGGATCTTTATCTTCCGGAAAATCATTGTCTGCTTTCGCAAAAGTTTTCACATTCCACTTACCATCTATCTTCTTGGCCTTAATCAGTGAAAAATAAGGGTTGAAGAAAAGATAAAACTTCTCCACCCGTGTCTTAAACCACTTTGCCGTGGAATAATGACCCAATTCGTGTAAAATAATTAGTATTGACAGGCTCAGAATTAGCTGTCCTACCATGATGAGCGTACCCATATATTTTGAGATTTATGTCTTTTCAGCTATAATCCAAGCTAAAATTGAAGTAGGTTTAACATTCATTCAACGCACATTGTTGTACGCTTACGCAAATTGGGCGCAAAGATAGGAGAATTTTTGAGATTGACCTTTTTTTGTTTTTGTATTTTTTGTCCCAAAAAAGACTCATGGAGTTGCCCTTTTTTCATTATCTTTGCCCACTTAAAATCAGAGACCGAATAGATTGACAAAATTTAAAGCCTATTGGGGTCTTAGTTTTTGCTGCAAAGCTGTCACGATGCACTAGTTTGCAGTAAAAAATAAGGGTAAAAGGAGTCCTTTTAACACACTGAAAAAATCAAATACTCATGAAAAATTTCTTTTTTTTACTTCTTGTCTTGGGTCTTGTTGCTTGCCAATCGGAGACCAAAGAAGCCACAGAAGCCGGCACATCTAATACCGAGGCATCCACCGATGGAACCCAATATTTTGGGGCCAAAATCACCCCCGACAATGCCATTCCGTTCGCAAAAATGCTTGGAGAAATGGGCGATTTGGACTCTTTTCCTGTAAAGGTTAAAGGAACCATCACCGACGTATGCCAAAAGAAAGGTTGTTGGATGAGAATCTCCGACGATAATGGTCAAGAGATGCTTGTTCAATTTGAAGATTACGGCTTTTTTATGCCTAAAGATGCTGCCGGTCGTGAAGTAATCATAGACGGATACGCTTACAACGAGACCACAGATGTCAAAACCCTTAAACACTATGCCGCTGATGCCGGTCAACCCAAAGAAGTCATTGACGCCATCACCGAGCCGCAAAATGAACTAAAATACATGGCGAAAGGGGTGATTATTTACAAGTAAGCAACCCAAAAAACAACCTATGAGAACAGCACCGGATACCGTCCAAATCGGCAAAAGAGTTTTCTCCGTATTTATCGACGAAGCCACTCTTCGCAAGCGTGTCAAGGAACTCGGAGAGAATATTACCCGAGATTACCATGGCAAAACGCCTTACTTCTTGATGATTCTAAAGGGCTCTTTTGTTTTTGGAGCAGATTTGATACGTGCTTATGATGGCTTTTGTGAAACGGGATTTATCAAACTTTCTTCCTACGAAGGCACCAGTTCTACCGGCACCGTCAAAAGGGGGCAATTTCCATCTGACCTTGCGGGAAAAGACATCATCATCGTCGAAGATATTATTGATTCCGGACTGACGATGAATCAATTTATCAAGGATTTGAAGGAGCAAAGCCCAAATTCTATCGCTGTAGTTTCGCTTTTCGTCAAGCCCGAAGCTATCCAACATGAGGTGCAGATTGATTATCGCGGATTTGACATCCCCAATGCTTTTATTATTGGCTATGGCTTGGATTTGGATGAAAAGGCCCGGAATCTTCGACAGATTTATCAGTTAGGGACACAATCAGAATAAATGTCCATAATTAATTTGGTTCAACCGTTCAACTGTTAAATCGTTCAATTGAATGAATTGATAATCAATTAGTTATGAAATCAATCCGCCTGCATTGGGCAGATTGAACGATTGCACGGTTGAACAATTGAACAGATTTCCCAAAAATAATATTCTGCTTAACAAGAGCAAATCTTCCAAGATGGACTTTTTACGGTGGATTCAACTTTTAAGCACTCGCACCTACTCTAAAATAAAAAATGTACCAAGAAATAGAAATATCCGTACTTCCGGAAGAAGTCCAAAACACCGATGTTATTCACCGCAAGGCCCTAAAAAAATCGGGCTGGAAGAAAATCGACCACCTGCATATACGCAAACGCTCGATTGATGCACGCCAACGCAAGGTCGTTTTTCGGCTTCGGGTACAAATATATCTCGATGAGCTTCCGCCAAAAGATGTCTTAGTCTTGCCTTCGCTCTCTAGCGTAAAAGATAAAGATTCGGTGATTATTATTGGCGCCGGGCCGGCGGGCTATTTTGCGGCTCTGGAACTGATAGAGCAAGGGCTTAAACCGATTGTTTTTGAGCGGGGACACAGCGTCCAAAATCGTCGCAAAAGCCTGCGTGATATTCAGCAATTTGGGGTGGTCAATCCGAATTCCAACTATTGTTTTGGAGAAGGGGGAGCCGGCACCTATTCCGATGGCAAACTTTACACCCGTTCGCACAAGCGGGGAAAAATCGCTAAAGTCCTGCAATTACTCGTTGAGCATGGAGCGCATCCGGATATTTTGGTTGATGCCCATCCGCATATTGGTTCTAATAAATTGCCAAGAATTATTCGAGCGATTCGGGAGACTATCCAAAAGCATGGCGGAGAAGTTCATTTTGAGTCCAAGATGACCGATTTACTCATACAAAACAATGAAATTCAGGGAGTTATCATCAATGGGTCACAGGAGTTTTTGTGCAAACAAGTCATCCTAGCCACCGGTCATTCCGCAAGGGATATCTATCGCCTGCTTGCGCAAAAAAAGGTAAAAATCGAAGCCAAACCTTTTGCACTGGGCGTCCGTCTGGAACACCCGCAGCCCATCATTGACGAAATCCAATACAAACAAAAAACACGCAGCGAACATCTACCGGCCGCCAGCTACAGCATTACTTGCCAAGTCGAAAAGCGAGGTGTATTTTCATTTTGTATGTGTCCCGGTGGATTGATTGTCCCGGCCGCCACAGCTCCCGGGGAAATTGTAGTCAACGGCATGTCCTTATCTAGGCGGGATTCTCCTTTTGCCAACTCTGGATTTGTCACCGAAATTAGACTCACCGACCTTGACCAAGACATCATAGAAAATCCCCTTGCAGGAATGGATTTCCAACAAAAAATAGAACAAAAAGTCTTTGCAGCCGGCGATGACAGCCAAAAAGCTCCTGCGCAAAGATTGACAGATTTTGTAGAAGGGAAGCTATCTCCTACCCTTCCGGCTTCGTCCTATATTCCGGGATTATTGAGTCGTCGGGTAGATGAAATCCTTCCGGGATTTATCACCAACCATCTCCGTGAAGCCTTACGAATCTTCAAGAAAAAAATGCCTACTTACTATACCGAAGAAGCCAATGTGGTCGCCGTAGAAAGCCGGACAAGCTCACCGGTTCGCATCCCCAGAGATCGGGCGACTTATCAACACGTTGACATTAAAGGACTTTACCCTTGTGCCGAAGGTGCCGGTTATGCGGGAGGGATTGTCTCCGCTGCCCTAGACGGCCAAAACGTAGCAAAGTCAATTGCTCAAAAAGTTAAGTAATTAGCCAAACAATCTCCCCTTCAGACACCGACTAAAATCCAAATCCACCCAAGGACATGACTTCATAATTGGACATGGTAAAATTTCGTCCGGAATGACTTATTTTTGTCGCCTTAGTATGGATAGTGTAACCTTTTTTATTTTTTTCAGTCAGGTGAGATTCAAGCATCATACCATTAATGTCGGCGTTTTTTACCCAAGTTCCTTTCTGTTGCTTCTTCAGACGATTGGGCATTTTAGAGACATCGAAAGCGTGAAGTTCCTTGGTCACCCAAATATTACCGGTCAAGTCTTCAGAATCTATGGTATATTCACTACAAGCATACCCCAAAATAGTCTTGGTACGCCCTGTTTTAACAATGGTGACATCATCCGATACATCCGGGTCATCGTCATTTTCTTCTAAACTATTTTGAATGGGTAAAACCATGGCCCTTTTTTCATTCTCTAATAGAGTAATCAAGCTATTATTTTGATTGTCAAAAATGACGACCGATTGACCTTGTTTCGGATCAGCCATTCTCATACCAAAAATATCTCCTTTATCAGAAAGCAACCAATCAAAATCGGTTTTATCTTTTACCTTCCCTGATTTCTTTATCGTCTCGGTATGAATAGTAACCGCCTTGTCAAATCGATAGCTGGAAGCCATCTGGCTATCGTCCGCCTTACCCATGGTAAACGAAGGAGTAGCATCCGACTCCGTCTCGGACTCATTCGGCGTACTTCTCTCCGGATTAGATGATGTTGATGAAGACTTATCCTTGGATTTTTTTCTTTTTTTTCTTTTAAAAACTGACGACACCTTATCAAAAGCACCATCAATAGCTTTGTCTATCTTTTGATCGACCTTTTGGTCCACTTTCTGCTCGGTACGTCTTTTGGCTCGTTCCGTTTTTTCCTGTACGACTTGCCCAAAAAGAGAACAAGTCGATAGCCATAACACAAGCATTAAATTGATTTTAATAGTCACTTTCATTTTTGGAAGAATTAAATTACGCAAAGTTTTCTTCCACAAAACTAACCATTATCTAATCTCAAAATACAAAGACTTAGTATTTGGTATATATGGCTTTGTATTTGGTTAAAAATGAATTATTTTCGACTAAATCGAATGTACCGGAAAGACTTATTTTCTGTAACTGTATAGGTACCCGCTAGTTTTTGCCATAAAATGCCCTTTTTGCGCCTGTTTTTGGTACAATTTTTTCACGGAGCCCTGCTACGCATCGAAAATTATACCT
>JANTGI010000177.1 GCA_024762995.1 Saprospiraceae bacterium
ACGGTGTTCGCTTGGTCTTTGCCCTGTAGTTCATCAGGACATCCAGTACCAGTACAAAAGTTTATTTTTAGCTCGTACTGAGCGGAGGGACGGAGCCAGTCGAGCTAAAAATAAACTTTTGTAGGGCATTAAGCCTAAGTAACCAAAACAAACCTGTTGGTTTGTTATTAAGAATAAACAAAACCAAAAGATATGCAGATACAGATTTACAGCATTCCGACTTTTGCTAATCAGGCCTTATTGGATGAGATGAATGCATTTCTTCGTGGGCATCAGATAATAGATGTCAAGCAACAATTGGTTACAGATGAAGGGTCGGCATATTGGTCTATATTCATTAGGTATGTGGAAGGTGGAAAGCCAAATGTTATGGCTAAGAATAGTAAAAAGTCATCAATAGATTATCGTGAAGTATTGGATAAAGAAACATTTAAAATTTTTTCAAAGTTAAGGTCATTGCGAAAAGAGTTGGCTGAAGAAAATGGTGTGCCACTCTATGCCGTTTTAAATAATAAAGAGCTAGCAGCTATAGCTTCTCTTTCGGAAATGACACTTGATAATGTAAAGAAAATAGAAGGTATAGGTCAAAAGAAAATGGAAAAATATGTAGCGGTGCTATTGCAGCGTTACGCTGATAGTCAAGCATGAAAAGGAAGGGGAATTTAATGGGTTCAATTGCCGCAATGGATAATCTTTATCGAGCTTGGATAAAGGCAAGAAGAGGTAAGCATCAAAAGTTGGATGTATTAGCATTTGAATCCCAATTAGACAAGAATTTGAGAAAGTTGCAATTTCAGTTGCTTGAAGTTAATGTGCAAGTAGGTGATTATCATTACTTTATGATTTTTGATCCAAAAGAAAGGCAAATATGTGCAGCTCCCTTTTCCGAAAGGGTGCTACATCATGCACTTATGAATATCTGTCATGACAGTTTTGAAAAACATTTGATTGGAGATACTTATGCTACTAGAAAAAATAGGGGAACTTATGCCGCTTTAGATAGAGCAAGGTCTTTTTCTAAAAAGTACCAGTGGTTTGTGAAAATGGATGTCCGTAAATATTTCGATTCTATCAATCATGTGGTTTTAGGAAGCCAGCTTAGCCAAATGTTTAAGGATAAGGATTTGCTAAAAGTCTTTGACCAAATCTTGGGGAGTTATTCGACTGATGAAGGTAAAGGTGTGCCGATAGGTAATTTGACGAGTCAGTATTTTGCTAATCATTATCTGTCAGGGGCAGATCATTTTGCTAAGGAGCAGTTGGGAGTTAAAGGGTATATTCGGTACATGGATGATGTCTTGATGTTTGGAAATAATAAGGGGCAATTACTAGGTGCTGCAAAGAAGTTTGTAGATTATTTGAGAACTTATCTAAAATTGGAATTAAAACCCTTGGTACATGCAAAGACAAGTTTTGGCATTCCTTTTTTGGGGTATAAGGTTTTTCCCTATCAGGTGAGATTAAATAAGAGAAGTAAAGCAAGATTTCGAAAAAAAGTGAAGGAGTATCACGATAATTTGACAATAGGGGTTTGGGATGAATCAGCTTATCAAATGCACATTTTGCCACTATTGGCTTTTGTGGAATATGCTGATACTCTGAAATATAGAAAAAAGATTTTTTGGGATAAAAGTCATAGGCTCTAATCGTGTTTTGCGTGGTGGCGCTTGGAACAACAACGCCATCAACAGCCGGATAGCGAATCGCAACAACAACACGCCAGACAACAGGTGGAACAACAACGGTGTTCGCTTGGTCTTTGCCCTGTAGCTCACAAATGAGATGGATGTCCATTGGTGAACAGATTTTTATCCCGTAAGCTTTGGCTTACGAATTTGACATGTTGTGTTTTAGGAAGTGGTGTTAGTAGGCGGCGGCTGGATGGCACGTTCGAGAGCTCTACTTCCTGTTTTTACGGTATCGGCGACTTTAGTCGCCTTGATTAACAGCTAGGCGACTAAAGTAGTCGCTACAAAACAACGCCCTGATTCAAGAAAATGGCACTTAAAACCGCCGAGAAATAATACTAAACGATGAAATTAACTTACGAAGATTTACAAAAAATAACCAATCTGGAGATTGACGAATCGGTTTTTGTCTTTGATGCTTCGACCGTGCATTTGACCCATGTCAGCTTGCGCAAAAGTGAAAATCTAAAGGAAATTAGATTTGATACGCCGCAGCCCAATTTAGCCTATTTGGATGCCAGTCGCTGCAAGCTCAAAAAAATCATTTTTGCGCAAGCGTGTGATGACTTACAAGCGGTGTATTTGCATCATAATGTATTGAGTATGTTGGAGATAGGGGTGGATTTGCCGAAGTTAGAATTGTTGGATGTGAGTTTTAATGAGCAACTGACACAAATTGTAGGCATCCACTTTTTGCGCAAGCTGACCTACTTCTATGCGCATAAATGTGACCTTCATGACTTGGAGGGAATGGCGGATATTTTCTTGCGTCCCGGTTTTGATTTTAATATTGAAGAGAATGAAAATCTGGTCAATCCACCTGCTGCCATCGTCTCCCAAGGCAAGGATGCGGTTATTCGGCATTTTCGGAAGATACAAGAGGAAGGGCAAGACTATCTCTACGAGGCCAAGTTGTTGATATTGGGAGACCCAAGAGCCGGTAAGACGACATTGGCTAGGAAGATACTCGATACATCAGCCATCATGCCTACGGAAGATGAGACGACACGGGGCATTGATTTGACTCCTTGGAATTTTAATTATTCCTTTACAGAAAAAGGAGAGCAAAATATACTGGTGAATATCTGGGATTTTGGGGGACAGACGATATACAAACAGACACATCGGTTCTTTTTGACCCAGCGGTCACTGTATGTGGTGCTGTCGGATGGGGGGAGTAGTGAAAAGACGGATTTTGCTTACTGGTTGCATCAGACTAAGACCTTTGGGCAGGGAAGTCCGGTGGTGGTTTTTATCAATGAAATGGAGTATCGGAGCTTTGATGTGCCGATGGATGCCTTGCGGAAAATCAATCCTGACCTAAAGGCGGAGTTGGCCGTAAACCTAAATGATGTGGCAGGGGATGACAGCAGACGTTTTGGTCAGATAATGGACAAAATCAAGATGGAGTTGGCGAACTTAAAACATTTGGGGGAGCCGGTGCCGAATGGGTGGAAAAAAATAAGAGCGCATTTTTTGAAAAGGGAGCAGGATGGAGAGAAGATGGTTACTTGGACTTATTTTAAGGGAGTTTGTAACGAAAATGGAGAGACCAATCCCGATGGACAAAAGAGTCTTGCCCAATACTTTCATGATATTGGGATATTTCTGCACTTTCAAGATGACGATATTTTGCGCAAGCATATTTTTATCAATAAGCAATGGATATTGAATGGTGCCTATAAAGTTGTCGATAGCAAAGCCGTCGAAGACAAAGATGGCAAGCTCACTAAAGATGAATTTAATACACTTTTTTCTGGGGAGTATGATGAGTATCGAGCTGAAATCAAAGCCTTGTTAAAGCGGTTTTATTTGATTTATGAACGGGATGGATACTATGTGGTTCCCCAGCATCTGCCGCAAGCTATCCCAAAATATGAGTGGGATAGCCAAGAGAATGTACGTTTTAATTTCGCCTATAAAGAATATATGCCGGCAGGTATTTTGTGGCAGTTTATGGTGGAGAATTATCAGTCGATAAAGGCTGATTTGGTTTGGCGGCGTGGTGTGGTGTTGGAGTTTGAAGGGACGATAGCCGAAGTGATTGAAGAATATGGCAAGGACTTGATTCGGATACGAGTGGTGGGACCACGAAAAGTAGATGTTCGAGCGGTCATCATTGAGAATCTTCAGCGAATCAATAAAAAGTTTGATGATTTAGATGTAGAGAAACAGGTGCCTTGTGTTTGTGCTGAATGTGTAAGCGACCCCACTTTATTTGAGTATGAGAAGATATTGGGCATGCACCAAGCAGGTCGCTTGTATGAATGGTGTCCAAAATTCAAAGGAGATGTGTCGCTAAGTGAATTATTGCAAGGAGTGGAGCAGGTGAATGAGCGTGATTCTAGGTATTCTAAGGTGACAAATAACATCACCGTTACTGGTAATGGCAATCTAGTCGCACAAGATTTGGAAAATGTTAAACTGGAAGCTTCTCAGGGTGCTTCGAATCCTAATGTCGCCACCAAAAAAGATATTGCCACCCTTCACGCACGTCATGACAGTCATGATGATCGACTACGAGACCTTCAGGTACTCGCTAGGGAGCATCGAGATCTCCTTTCGGAAAATGCGCGTCAAGTGAAGGACCAACTAGATCGCATCTTGGAAAAAGCGGGAAAAATGGAGCAATTTGAAGCTCTGGTGGACATCAAGCGTGCTTTAGAGAAAATGAATGATGACACAGCCAAAGCAGCTGTTAAGAAGGTATTGGATGATGATAAAATCGACATGACTGCGAAGTTGAAGTTTGTGACTCCGATTTATATCAGGGAGTTATTTGGGGTAAAGGCGGAATTGGAGTTTGCGAAGAAGGAGAAGGTGCCACGGACTTGGGCGGAGTTTAAGGCTTTGTTTGTGAAAGTGTAGCGGCGACTTCAGTCGCCAAGCTCTATCGTCAGGGCAGGCAAATCAAGGCAGCTAAAGTTGCCGATACAGGCTAGAAGACCCATAAAAAAAACAGCGAACCAAGACCATTGTCTCATTTCGCTGCCGTAAAATAAACCCCCCAAATTATTCTTAAAGCCAGTATTGTTGGCTATTATTTCTTGTTGTGTTGCATAGGTAGAATGGCAAATTCAATGCCACAACTAATTGATTTACAGATAGATGAGTGGAAGTTGTCATGTGGTGAAAAAAGTAATTGTGTAAGTAGTTGATACTGACAAGACATGAAGAAAAAGAAAATTTGAAAGAATAATTCGATTGCTAAGCCCATCGAAGAGATAAGTGAAATTCATAGGAACAATGTGGGATTGGTAAGCGGAAGGTTGTGGTAAGCTGTCAGAGTCAGCACTCTCAATAAATTCCACCTGAGCTATTTGAAACAAATGGTTGTGTCCGTTTTGCGGCTATTTGGAAAAAGGTTTGTTTTTACTTGACTATGTTAAATTAGGCAGACTCCTAAACTTAAAATCTGCGAAAACCTACCTTATTTTGGTCAGTAGGCATTGTCTGCGGTTAAAATCTGCGATTAAAATCTGCGAAAATCTGCGGTTAAAATCTGCGATTATCTGCGGGAATTTTTTTAGAACGACTCTTTACCTGAAAGTCCAGCTTACCAATCTCTCCGTAAACTACAAGCTTAGCAATCTGGTGTGATCAACTCTCCCCCCATCCCATAGTCCGCTCCACCGCCTTTTTCCAACCCGCATACAGCCTAGTCCGAAGCGCATCATCCATTTTCGGTGTAAACCGTCGTTCGATGACCTTGTTAGCTAAAATATCTTCTTTTTTCCAAAGGCCGATCGCCATTCCCGCAAGGTAAGCAGCACCCAAAGCTGTTGATTCAATATTTTCGGGTCGTTCGATAGGCGTGTTTAAGATGTCTGATTGAAATTGCATGAGCACATTATTTGCGGAAGCACCACCATCTACTTTAAGGGCAGAAAGTTGGACTTGACTATCTTCTTGCATGGCATTGATTAGGTCTTTCGTTTGGTAGGCGAGTGACTCTAGGGTGGCTTTCACCAAATGGCTGCGACCCGTGTCCCGAGTCAATCCAAAAATAGCTCCCCGCGCATACATGTCCCAATAGGGCGCACCCAAACCCGCAAAAGCCGGGACCACATACACCGAGCTTTCTCCCAAAACTTCTTGGGCGATGGCTTCGCTATCACTAGCGCGCTCGATGAGTCCCAGTCCGTCTCTCAACCACTGAATCGCTGCTCCGGCAATAAAAACACTGCCTTCCAGCGCATAAAATACTTGGTCGTCAATCCCCCATGCGATGGTCGTCAATAAGCCATTTTGCGAAAGCTGCATCTCTGTGCCGGTGTTCATGAGTAAGAAGCAGCCGGTACCATAAGTGTTTTTGGCTTCGCCTTTTTGGAAGCAGGCTTGGCCAAATAATGCGGCTTGTTGGTCACCTGCGATACCGGCAATTGGAATTTTGTGCCCTTCGATTTCAAAGTCCCCAAAATAATAACTCGATGGCTTTACTTCGGGCAATAGGTTTTTGGGAATATTTAATTCTTGGAGTAGCTTGTCGTCCCAAGTTAGATTTTTAATATTAAAAATTAAGGTTCGGGAAGCATTGGAATAGTCCGTGGCGTGTACCTTGCCTTTCGTCAAATTCCAAAGCAGCCAAGTATCCATCGTTCCAAAAAGCAAATCGCCGGCTTTCGCCAAATCTCTAGCCCCTTCCACGTTGTCCAAAATCCATTTTATTTTCGTTCCCGAAAAATAGGAATCCAAGACAAGGCCGGTTGTTTTTTTGACGTAAGGCTCTAGCCCTTTTTTCTTTAGGCTTTCGCAAATAGGGGAAGTGCGGGTATCTTGCCAGACGATGGCGTTATGGATGGGCTGTCGTGTTTTTTTGTTCCAGATGACGGTGGTTTCTCGTTGGTTGGTGATGCCGATGGCGGCGATGTCTTTAGGGGATAAGTTATTGTTTCTCAATAAGTTGAAAAAGGTGTTGAGTTGGGTATTTAGGATTTCAAGGGCATCGTGTTCGACCCA
>JANTGI010000178.1 GCA_024762995.1 Saprospiraceae bacterium
CTTTTATCCCTCCACTACGTTACGGGCTACAAAGATGTCACTCCTATGGAGCTTGAATTGACCGAAATCTTGAAAAAGGTGCAATATGTTATACACACCCTAACCGGTATAGGCAGGATCAACATACACAAAAATGACTATTTTCTGTCTAAAAACAGGAGTATCTAAACAGTTACCAATAAATTTACATTTGTAGTAGTTGTGGTGGTAAGGTTTTTGATTGATAAGAGCTTTGTTGATTGTTTAGGTATCCGTAGATTTTGGTGACATCAGTGGCCCATTTTTTAACAGATGGCCTAAAGCATCAAAAATAGTACGTTAGTATAGATAATAAGACCTTTTTTGCTGCAAAGCAGGTATTTCAGTGGTTTATACGTAATTATATTGCGGATAAAATAATTTTATAACTCATAGAAGACATTAAAATGTTTTTTTATGACAAAATGGTCGTAAAAATGTATTAGTTTTACGCCTTAGTTAACAAACGATTGATTATCAAATGGTTGGCAAGATTAATGACCATGTACAACCGGAAAAATAACAAGATAAATGGAAAATGTATTACCAAGATATAGAAGACCGATTCCGAGTATAGGCGATCCGGTTATTACTGTTGAGCATTGGGATAAAGCGATAGAAGCTTATGATGAAGGGGATTTTCGGCAGTCGGTTTTGGAAGTGTTGCGATATATTAATCCGACATTGTTGGAAAATAAGGATACGTCTCAGGATTTCGAGATTGTACAGATGCAAGGTACTTCAGAGATTCATGTGTCTATCAAGGGGGATGAATTTAGCGTGAAGGCTCCTTTTTTAAAGATTACCGAAGAGACAAACCGAGTCGCCTTGTTGCGTAGAGTGGGCGAGGTCAATTTTAGTCCTTTAGGGCTTGCTTCTATTGTCTTGTATGATGATGAGCTTTGGTTTGAGTACGAAATGCCCTTGACGGTTTGTCAGCCGCACAAAGTTTATGATTTATTGCATGAGGTGTGTGTATATTCGGATGATTTTGATGATCAATTTATTGAGCGATATAAGGCATCCTTTTATGGCAAGCCAAAGATTACGCCCCTTACGGAAAAAGAGCAAGAGGAAGTCTGGTCTCAAATCAGTGATATTTTTGAAGATTATCACAATTATACACAGTTTTTCATAGATAAGCGATGGACTAACTATCAATGGGACAATCTGGTTATCTCTTTGTTAAAGTTATCGAATATGCCTTATGTCCAGGGTAAGTTACGCTCAGATTTAATAGAGTACATTCGTAACTTGTTTAATGGAGACTTAGATTTTCAGTTTCGGGTGGACAAAGGGGTGAATTTTATGAAGAAGCTTTCCGCCAAGCCCAAAGAGGAAATCATGAAGAATGTCTATCATGCGGAGCAGTTTATTTCTTTGCGCTGGAGAAGTTCGGAGCAAATTATTACGGATAGGTTGAAAGGTAATCTAGAGCAGGTACAAAGATATGAAAAGGAAAAAAGCTATTTTAACCTTTCTTATTATTTGCAGTTTACCTTGTTGAAGCTTATCTATGATTTTAATTTGGAAGAGAGCTACCGAAAAGCGATTGAAGAGGTGATGGAAGAGGTATCGGGTTTGGAGCCGGATCAAGCTGCGGGCAATTTGCTCAAGGTTTATTATGACTTATATGAGGGGCGAATAAATGCACCGGACACTTCAAAAAAAACCAAAAAGGGCTTTTTCTCAAAATTATTTAACTAGTTGAATGTCAGTTGATTATCTTCTGTCTTAAACCCAAGTAAATGGAAAATACAAAAAACTCAATATATAAAATCATCACCGCTAATGGCACAGGTACCGGATTTAAGGTGGCTAGTCGGGATTATGTCATCACCAATTATCACGTCATCAGTGGTAGTAAAACAGTGGCTGTCGAAGATCATAAGCAAAATAGGTATTTGGCGAAAGTCGCCATGGTGAATCCGGAAGTGGATTTGGCTTTTTTGGATGTACAAGACCTAAAAAACCGGCCCGGAAAAATTAAGCTGGACCCTAATTATGAAGTAAAAAATATGCAGACCGTATTTATTAACGGTTTCCCTTTCGGAATGCCATTTACGGTCACGGAGGGTATCGTATCTTCCGTCAATCAGCCTATGCGCGGACGCAATTATGTACAGACAGATGCGGCTGTAAATCCTGGTAATTCAGGAGGCCCGATGTTGGATGAAAATGGGGTTTTGGTCGGTGTGACGACTTCTAAGTTTACGGAAGCGGATAATGTTGGATTTGGTATTCAGCATACCGATGTCATTAAGCAGATTAATGAGTACAATTTTGATGATGTAAAGTATCGGGTAAAATGTAATTCTTGTGATAGCTATACTTTAGAGGAGAGTGAGTTTTGTTCGAACTGTGGCAATCGTATTGATATTTCTGTTTTTGAGGAGTTTGAGCTGTCGCATTTTGCGCAATTTACGGAAGCCGCTTTGGAAGAGTTGGGAGCGAATCCGGTATTGTGCCGGGCGGGCAGAGACTATTGGGAATTTCATCAGGGTAGTGCTTTGGTGCGTATTTTTGTGGTCAATAGCAATTATTTGTATGCCACTTCGCCTTTGAATAAGCTACCCAAAACGAATTTGAACGAGACCCTAACCTTTATTGCATCCAATAAGGTAAAGCCCTATAAGTTAGGGATTTATGAAAATAAAATATTTGTTTCTTATCGGACCCACCTATCTGATATTTACTCTGCCGAAAAAGAAGAAGTCAAAAAGAATATTATTGGTTTAGCCAAGGAGGCCGATAGATTAGATGATGTGTTTCATGACCGTTTTGGCTGTGAAATGTCTATGGAAAGTAAAGTGGATGAACTGGAAATGGTCTCTGAAATCCAACATACCGCCGTCGAAAGGGAAGAGACATTACAAAGAGAGAATACCGGTGTGCATCAAGAAGATACAAGTGCAGTAGAGCGTCTGAAAAAGTTAAAGTCTTTGTATGAGATGGATTTGATTACAGCAGAAGAATATGCAGCAAAGAAGAAGGATATTTTGGATTTGGTTTGATTAGATGGAATGTGGAGCCTATAGGCCTCGGCGCTTCATTTCCGTAAGGATATAAGCCCTTTCTCTAGTTAAATCCCCGGTAATAGAGGTATTTTCTTCTGCCCGTCGAACTAGATAGGGGATGACTTCATTGACCGGCCCATAAGGTAGATATTTGGAAGCTCTATAACCGGCTGCGGCCAGATTAAAGGTAATGTTATCACTCATACCAAATAGCTGGGAGATAATTTGATGCGGATGATTTATCGGTATATCATGCTTGCGAAGATAGTCCACATGTAATTGACAACTTTTGGTGTTGTGAGTGGCATTGCAAAGGGCGATGGTTTCGATGTTGTCTAAGCAGTACTTAACGGCCATGTCGTAGGCGTTGTCCGTTCCTTTTTTGTCGGGGTAAATGGGAGAAGGGTAGCCTTTTTCTTTGGCTCTTGCTCTTTCACGGTCCATATAAGCTCCCCGGACCGTTTTTACACCAAGAATATATCCGTCTTTTTGAGCGTCTTCATGGGCTTTCATGATGGCGGCAAGCCGGTCATGTCGATACATTTGATAGGTATTGAATACGACGGCTTTTTCTTTGTTGTATCGTCTCATCATAATGGTGACCACATGGTCAATGGCATCTTGAATCCAAGATTCTTCGGCATCAAAATAGACGATAACATTGTTTTTGGTCGCTGCATAACAGATATTGTCCATTCTTTTCAGAAAATTGCGATAATCCCGCAAATCATCCATGATGAGATGGTTTTCTTCGAGAAGCAGGTTTTCTAGGAGGCTGTCTTGGACCAAACCGGACACCTTGACACTGACAATGGGCACCGAGTCATAATCTTTCGCAAATCCGATTGCACGGACTATTTCATTCATTGTTTTGTTGAGTTCCGACTCCGAATCTTTCCCTTCCGAGCTGTAATCTAGGATGGTTAGGGTATTGTGTTGGGCTAGTTTTTGGATAGCCGGTAAAGAATTGAGGAGGGTTGTGCCCCCGCAAAACTGTTTGTAGATGCTATTTTTGATGATTGATTTAACAAAAGGGACATGCATCTTGAGTGCCAAGATGCTGAGATTTGATCCTAATTTTACAAGGGTGGGGCGGCTCATGAGCCGGAAGATGCGATCGGTATCTTTTAACTCTTTGTCGGATTTGTAGGCAAAGGCAATTTCCGTATTATCAAAATCAACTTCGGGTTTGGGTTGGTGTTGATTGTTTGATTTTACATTGTCAAAAGTGATTACTTCTCCCATAGCTTTAGAATTAGAATTCTCCCAGATGGTAAATGCGGCTTCTGCCTGCAAATCTAACATTTCCTTTCCGTTTTTACAAATAGAATGGAAAGTTTTTCCTTTTTTTAAAAATAGGGTTTCGGCGGGGTTATAAACGAGGTCGAAAAGGAGGTGATTGGGGGTAAGTTGGTCGTAGGGAATATCGGGGCAAGTGTCTAAATTAGGCGCCATGCCAAGCGGCGTGGTATTGATGATAATGGAGTATTCTTGGAGTCCTTTTTTGTGCAATTGGTCATATGATAATATCTCTTTTTTGGCTGTGCGAGAGACCATCGTGTAGGGGATATTCAACCGGTCGAGTCCGACTTTTACGGCTTCGGATGCCCCTCCTGTGCCGAGTATGACGGCTCGTTGCCCTTGCGGGGAAATGCGATGGTTTTGTAATACATTTTTTAGAGATTCTGAAAAGCCGTAAACATCTGTATTATAGCCTTTTAGCCGGTTACTTTGGCGGACAACGGTATTGACGGCCCCTACTTTTTGCGCAAGCGGGTCTAACTCCGAAAGATAGGGGATAATGGCCTTTTTGTAGGGAATCGTCACGTTGAAGCCAAGCAAGTTGGGATGGGCGTGGAGTATTTGCGGAAGCTCTTCGATGTGCTTTAACGGAAAATTTTGATACCGAAGATGAATCCGACCTTCTCGCTTAAATTTTTCTGAAAAGTAGGCTCGGGAGAATGAATGCCCAAGTGGATAGCCTATCAGTCCTAATAGCAGCTCCTTGTTCGGGTTATTTTCAATCTTTTCTTTGCCCATATAAACCCTTCAAAATGAAGTTGTTAAACAGTTACATTTTCTTTAATAAGAAATCGAGTGCGTGGCTCCCGGATAAAAATACGGCGGTCACAATCAAGCCCGCAATAAAAACTCCCAGCGAAACCGCCAAAAAAGCTTTGCGCTTGGGGATACCAAATAACCAGGCCGCAAAACTACCGGTATATGCCCCCGTGACGGGCAAAGGAATCATCACGAATATCATTAAACCCCAAAAGCCCCATTTCTCAATTTTGTCTTCGACTTTGCCACGGGTACGCAGGACTAGTTTGTCAAAAAGCCGTTTGTACCAATCCATTTTGCTAAATATGTCATGGAAAAAGCCAAAAAATATGTAAACGATGGGAAAGGCCATAAGGTTAGCTAAAGTGCAGGCAAAATAGGCAGTTACGGGAGAAATTCCATTGGCAAGCGCGTAGGGGATGCCCCCACGTAGTTCTGCAATAGGAATCATGCTCAAGAGGATGGAGTAGATAAGGTTGTTCATTTTTTTATTTTTGTGTTCGGGTTTAGTTAGCCTTGTCTTTGTTTGAAAATAGGCCTTTTAGGGGCAATAGCCACCCTGTATTGTAGCGTGCAAAGGTATGGAACTATACCGTAATATTCATTTTGGGTAAAAATATCTTTTTTAAGATGCTGGGAACCAAATGTCACCCAATGGCGTCCACTTACTAAGTTTTTCTATCTACCACTATGACAATTTCGCCTTTTACCTTTTTTCCTTTGGGGAAACGGGCTTTGAGCTCGGCTAAGGTGCCGTGGTTGATTTCTTCATGGAGCTTGGATATTTCCCGGCAAACGGTGGCTTTTCTGTCGCTTCCGCAAAGGGCTTCTAGTTCTTCGATACACTTACCCAATCGGTGGGGAGATTCGTAGAGCACAACAGTTTCCGGAAGGTTGGCGATGTATTCTAGTCTCTTTTTACGCCCTTTTTTGTGAGGCAAAAAGCCTTCGAAGTGGAATTTGTCACAGGGTAGTCCGCTCGAGACTAAAGCGGGGATTAAGGCAGTGGCTCCGGGCAAAGTGGAAACAAGGATATGGGCTTCGCGACATGCTCGGGCCAAGAGGAAGCCGGGGTCAGATATGCCCGGTGTGCCGGCATCAGAAATGAGTGCGATATTCACTCCGCTATCTAATAGCTCTATGATGTTTTCGATTTCCTTGTGTTCGTTGAAGGCATGAAAAGAACGGAGTGGGGTGGTAATCCCAAAGTGCTGCATTAATTTTTTGCTGGTACGTGTGTCTTCCGCGTAGATGTAATCCACTTCTTGGAGGGTCTTGACCGCCCGAAAGGTCATGTCTTCTAAATTGCCTATGGGGGTGGGGATGAAGTATAGCATTTTTTTTGGTCTTTGGGGCGCTCCCTGCGGTCGCTTTTGGTCTTTGGGGCGCAGCAAGCTGCTTTTGGGGCGCCCATACGTGGTCGCAACAAGTTGCTTTTTGTTTCGCAGCAAGCTGCTTTTTGGTCGCAACAAGTTGCTTTTTGTTTCGCAACAAGTTGCTTTTTGTTTCGCAGCAAGCTGCTTTTTGGTCGCA
>JANTGI010000179.1 GCA_024762995.1 Saprospiraceae bacterium
CTTTTATCCCTCCACTACGTTACGGGCTACAAAGATGTCACTCCTATGGAGCTTGAATTGACCGAAATCTTGAAAAAGGTGCAATATGTTATACACAAAATAAGTTTAGACAGAAGCTTCCTATTGGACATTGAATCAATTATTATCCGGTATCCACTCCCCAATCTGTTCTTTCTTCATAAAAACACAATAAATACACTATACAAATCGTCTATAAGTCCGAAAATTTGAATATGAACCATTTCATCAATTCATCTCGCCCTTGATATTGTTATTTATATTCATGTATCTTTGGCGCTTGGAATTTTTCCAACTGAAACACAAAACTACCCTATCGGGTCACAAACATGAAAAAAATTGGCATTTTATTATTACTGAGCGTGGTTATTTTGGCAACATCTTGCAAAAAAGATCCTGTAAATCCACAACCTACCAAAGAAGAATTAATCACAGGAGATTGGCATTTGGAGTCCTTTTCAACGGATGATGGGATGGTCATCATTGGCCTCGCCGGCGCAACAGACACAACGACCTTTACCATTCAGTCTAAAAATGAAAACTACCAGCTTGAACTCAATGAAAACAAGTCTTACACGGCATCCGGCCAAATGACGCTTGTCCAAACGACAACTTCTACGGATCCGGTAGAAGTCGAAGAAATTTCTGTGGATACAACATCGTCCGGGACTTGGGTCATTGATGGTGATGATTTAGTACTCACTTCAGGCGACGAAGTATCCAATAATAAGATTATTGAGTTAACTGCGGATAAGCTGAAAATGGAGACTGTTACAGCGGATACGGTACAAGAAGAAGTTTTTGGTTTTATGGTTGATGTTGTCACTAAAAATACAGTCGTTTCTGTATTCAAGAAATAAAACTGAGCATAGATTAATTTTTTAATGTAGCCCGTAGTTTTTACTATGGGCTACTTTGTTTTTAGGGATCCTTCGGAGTTTTCCTTTTTGCGGAAGCATATATCCGACATTCCCCACACTTTATTGATTAGAAAACATTTAAAACTAGACAAATATCATGGTAAAACAAAGTTACTTATTAGTTGGGCGAGTTATTGACGATAAGGCCCCATAACCCACCAATACCTTAACAAACCAATGGATATTCCTAGTTAAAAGTAGATTTTTGGATAGAATTAGACTCGATATAAATATGCTTAAATTTCTCGTCTTTGGCCACAATACGTTGTTTTATATCCATAACAATGGGCTCCACTTGGGCGATGGTCAAATTATCCTTAAAATTAACTTCCACACCGAGCATTACTTCATCCGGCCCCAGATGCATGGTTCGGATGTTGCCAAAAAACTCAATTTCTGAATAATCATCCAAAATATCATGAATCATTTTCAGATCTTTGTCCGTAACCGTCTCCCCTATCAATAGATGCCGGGTCTCACTAGCCATAAAATAAGCCACATAAGTTAACAATAGCCCAATCGCAATGGAGGCGATGGCATCATAAATCGCATCGTCTAACACAAAGGTTAGCGTCACTCCTATCAGCGCAATAACTAATCCAATCATCGCCGCCGCATTTTCGATAATGACCGCTAGTGTTGCCGCATCCTTACTATCTTCTAGTGCAGACTTAAAGCCCGTAGGATATACTTTCCGAAACTGTTTCCACGCAACCCATAAGCTACCACCTTCAAATATCATCGCTCCTATCAAAACACCATAACTCCATATTACATTAGAATGATCCGGAGCCCCCTTGGGATGGATGATATGCTTTATACCTTCATACATGGCCATACCGCCTCCCAACGCAAATATAAAAATGGCAACAATAAAACTCCAAAAATACACCTCCTTACCGTGCCCAAAAGGGTGCAAGTGATCCGGCCCTTTCTTACTTCTTTTGATGCCTAATAGCAGCAATAATCCATTAGTGGTATCAATCACCGAATGAATCCCCTCCGAGAGCATCGCCGCACTTCCTGTAAAAAAGGAGGCTATAAACTTTAGAATAGCTATTCCCAAATTGGCCGCGATAGATGCGAAAATTGTCAGTTTAGAACCTGATGCAGACATATATCATTTATTTGACCGCAAGGTACGTATTTTTTTTGTATTAAATAGATTGCTGAAGTAGCAGGTTAGGTATCCTTCTGCATTGACCATCGCTTGAGCGAAAACAGATTAAAACTTAGCTTGGTGTACAATCACTTGGGCTCAAAATCAAGTACCAAAGAAAAGATGTGTGCATAGAATGGATTACTGCTTTTGTTCAGGTTATTAAAAGCATAATCCAGAGCAATTCGCTTAAACTTCAACCCGACACCGATATTAGGTTGAAAGATTAAATGGGTCACATCGGGTTTTAGGTCGTCCTTAATTTTTTGAAACTGGCCGATACCTGCCCGAAGATAAACTATTTTTTTATAGCCGGCTTCCACACCTAATTTGGGTGCTAAATTAATCGTCTTGGAAGAAACTAAAACATTTCTTTGACCGTCTGTCGTCAACACCATGTCCAATTCGGAACTCAAATCCCAACGTGCACCCAAGGCAGTCGTATATCTACCACCAAGAGTAAAAGAAGGTTTGGTAATTTCTATAGAGCTTTTGGGAATTTCATTGCCGGTTTGATTGAAAACATCTTTTTCATCATCAGTCAGGTTAAAGCTCCAAGCATTGAAAGTCGTTGTGATGTCTTTCGCCAATAATCCGGCAGAAAACTTATTTTTTTGGTACTGCACACCGGCATCTACCCCGAAGCCCCAAGCCCCACCAAAAGGCCCAATAGAGCGTCTGATAATTTTTGCGGAAGCACCATAAGTCCATGCCTTATTTTTTTTCCAGTGATTGCCATAGGAAAGCAAAAAGGCATAATCTGCGGCTGAAAACTCCGTAATATTGTCATAATTAATGGTTCCATCCGGCTCTATCAATCTCAAAGTATTGGGAATTTGGTCGATTCCAAGCCTTATTAGCGACAGAGACGCAAACCCCTTGTCGCCTAGATTTTTGCCGGCGGCCAAATAATCATATTGTGCGACCCCGGCAAACCACTCTGCGTGCATCGCTTCCACTTGAAAAGCAACATCCAGCTTTGCCAAGCCGGCAGGATTCCAAAAAGCTGTGGCAATATCATTGGATTGAGCGACTAGCGCACCTGCTTGCCCATGAGCTCTTGCACCCACCCCAATTTCCAAAAAAGCATTACTATATTTTTGACCCAACAAGGTGCTGCTACTCAAAAGGAAAAGAACAATGGCGAGTTGAATTTTATCAATCATTACTTTATAGTTTTTGACTTTGTTTTCTGAATCCCAAAGTTGGTCGAACTCAATTTTTTCACAAAAATACAACGCCCAAAGAGATAATTTGGCTTACTTCAGTCTTTTTTAACGTTTAAACCCGATAAAACTAATAAGTGGCCGAAATTAGACGAGATTATTTTGTAAGTAGAAAAGGCAAAAAAAAAATGATAGCCGGCTACCGTCGTGATAAAAACACCCCATACCCACAAAAGAAGCCACCGAAAATGGACTGACTCCATAAAAAAAAACAAGCACCGAAAAAAATCAGTGCTTGCCTATTATTTGCAAAATTTGACGGAATTAAATTAAATCTTCATCTTCGTCAATATAGTCGTCATGAGGAACGCCTACACTCTTGCTAATTAATTTAACGCGTACCGCAATATCTTGTCCGTTTTCATTTTGGTCGATATCGAAGGTTACAGCATCACCGGGAGCTAAGTCCTCATGATTGGTATCTACAAGACTTTGAAAATGGAAGAATAGATTATTTGGGGGATAACTAATAAATCCATATCCGCTTTTCAAAGATAAAATCGAACTTTGGTGAGCTTCTTCACCATTTTCTCGAATTGTAACGGTAGGAGGCGGAGCATCTACAGACTGCATAACAAAAAGATTCTGTAATAAAGGATTGCTATCCTTGGCAGATTCTTCTACAATCTCATGCATCGGTACAGAATAGGTCACTTCACTCTCCAAATCTTGAGAGATTTTAGTGGTTTTTTCGGTACCATAATCATCCACAAACTCGAACTCCCAGTACAAGACCATCGTTCTGACTCCTTTGGTATTAAGTTTTCTGATTAAAGGCTTAAAATCACCATTGGTGGTGATGAAAACAATAACATCCAAATCCTTTAAGTAGGCGGATTCAAGCGCCTCCAGTGCATACCATACATCTACCCCTTTTTCTTGCCGAACCCCTTGATAAGTCCTAACCGGTAAATAATGTGTCGTAATTCCCTCCATCATCAGAATTTCGTTAAAAATTCTATCATAATAAAGTTGATTGCCTTTTTGACTAGCTTCTTTAGCGCTAAGTCGTCCCCGAAAATAGTGGGCATCCACTATCTGGCATAATCTGGGATCTGCGTCTTCATCCAAAGCCACTTGATGCCTGATAAAGGCATGTAGGCCTGCGATGCTGATACGTGATTGTCTTGGGTGTACATAATTGTAATAATTACTGACATGAAGAAAGTAATTACCATCATAAAACACTCCAATCTTCGTAACAGAAGTCTTTCCTGTGCTCATAAAAAACGTGAAATTTTTAGATAAAATAAATTCAAAGTGCCGAAATTAACTTTTTTCCGTGAATAATTGCTAAGATTATCGGCATTTTCTTTTGGTGGTTGGGGTTTTCTCATATTTTCGGGTTTTAATCTTTCAAAACACTAAATATCTTATAGCATTTTTTGAAAAAAAAATGAATATTCATGCTAAAAAGAGTCGAACTTGGAAAGCTAAAAAATATCATCACTCGCAGTCAGAATCATTATGATAGACCGCATAGCATAAACTCATTCAAAAATAAAAAAAAGTCTATTATTTAATCTACATTTGACGGATATCAAGCACACAAAAACAGATGTAAAACTTGTGCGCATCCTACAATCTTTATTCTGATGGCTTCCAAAGTAAAATATAAAACACCAAAATAATATTTTTGTTTAAAACCAATCGCAAAATTTTCAAGAAGCCTTCCCTTTTTCTTCCCAAATTTTTACTAATTCAACGATGGTTTTAACAGCCCACTCCATATCTTGCACCGTCGTCCATTCCTGCTTTGAGTGAAAAGCATGACCGGCGGCAAAAATATTTGGTGCAGGCAGTCCCATAAATGAAAGGCGACTACCATCAGTACCACCGCGAATGCTGCCCTTAACAGTCGGAAGCCCCAAACGGTTCATCGCTTCTACCACATATTCCGTTACTTGCGGAAAATCCTTCAACACATTCTTCATATTTCGATACTGCTCGGTAATCACTAACTCTGCTTGACTACCCGAATATCCTTCCATGACCTGATTCATCAGCTTGCGCAAAAATACCCCATGCTGCGCTAATTTATCATCATCAAAATCACGAAGAATAAACTCAATCTTTGCGTTCTCTATCTGCCCTTCGATGTAGGTCGGATGTATAAAGCCCTCCTTACCCGAAGTGGTCTCCGGAGACAATCTATCCTTTGGTAGTGCTTCGATGATTTCGGCAGCTATTTTAATGGCACTTTCCATTTTGCCTTTAGCATACCCCGGATGTTGAGAAACGCCGGTAATAGTGATGACCGCCCCATCTGCCGAAAAGGTCTCATCTTCTACCGTTCCCACTTCTTCACCATCCATCGTATATACAAAATCCGCATTCAATCTTTCAACGTCTAACTTATCAACCCCGCGCCCAATTTCTTCATCCGGAGTAAACAATATCTTAATCGTCCCGTGTTTGACTTCCGGATGAGTCATAAAATAATTGGCTGCATCCATTATTTCGGCAACGCCGGCCTTATCGTCAGCCCCTAAAAGAGTCAATCCGGAAGCAGTCACTATATCGTGACCGATCTTTTTGCCCAAATCCTCATGTTTGGCCGGGTCAATTTTAACGGAAGGGTCATCCGGCAAGGTAATAATCCCACCATCATAGTTTTTATGGACAAGCGGTTTCACATTGGTTCCACTGGCATCCGGCGCGGTATCCATGTGAGAGCAAAAGCAGATGGTTGGGATGTCTTTGTTGGTATTAGAAGGAATAGTCGCATAAATATAGCCATTATCATCCATTGCCGCATCACTAATCCCCATAGCCAATAATTCTTTCACTAGGAGATTACCCAAGTCCTTCTGTTTCATCGTGGAAGGACAAGTATCGGAATTAGGATCAGACTGTGTATCAATCTGAACATATCTCAAAAAACGCTCCTTGACTGTATGTTGTATGTCCATTTTTATTCTCTTTATAGCTTCCGCAAAAACAGTATGCAAAAGTAGGCTTTTTATTCATAGTAAGTATTGTTTTTTTTTGTTTTTTTTCATCCTATTAATCATAGGTTTAATCTGTATC
>JANTGI010000180.1 GCA_024762995.1 Saprospiraceae bacterium
TTCTTTCGCGCTTCCACCGCAAAAGTACTGTCTGAATAATCCAGGAATAGTTTTTCATACAATTCCTTTGCCTTTTCCTTATCCCCAAAGATATTCAAATTCATTTCTGCCAACTTATAAAGGGCGTTATCGGCACGAATATCTTCCGGATATTGATCCACTACTGCGGCATAATAAACGGCTGCCTTTTTAAAATGCTGTAATTTGTACTCAATATTCCCTTTCAAATACAGCACATCATCATCCAAACTATGCTCCGGATATTTGTCCAAAAGCGTATCTAATTTGGCGAAAGCCGCATCAAATTTATTCTGAAAAACCATAAATTCTGCCTGCGAATACAAACGCATCGGCTCCGGCGTCGTATCCAATCCCAAATTATCCATAATAAACACCGACATATCAATCGCATCATTGGCGATAGGTCGCGAAGTGGCATTTTTCAACACACCAAACTGCGTCTGCGCCCATTCAAAATCCCCTTTAAAATAACTCAATTGGGCATTTTTAAAGCGGGCTTTTTGCCCCAACAAATCTTCCTTAAACTCCTTATCTACCTGGGAATACAACAAGGTGCTCTCCCAGACATCCCCATTTATCAGATACATATCCCCTAATTTCAACTTCGCTTCCGCAACCACCTTCCGCTTCGCTCCGGGTATATGGATTACTTCCTCCAAAATTTTCATAGCCGTCTTAGAGTCCTTCTTATAAAATGCCTGAATATTGGCCATTTCAATCATCATCTGGGCGCTAAACCGATTGCGTCCCGCAGCATCCAAAAAAGTTGAATACTCCATCAACAAACTATCAATCTGCCCTTGAGTGTAACGATAGCCTTCCGTCAAACTAATCGTCTTGCACTCCAGCGCCCTTTGCTTGGCTTCAAAATAAAAATTAGAACGCTCCCCTTTCACATCAACAATATACTCATAACCTCTAATAGCAGCTTCATAATCCTTTTCACCTTGCGCCAAACGAGCCATTTCAAACACACGCCGTCCATCTTCTTTTAGCCTTGCATCTATTGCCTTCACCTGACGGAATGCATTATCAAAATCACGCTCTTGTATAAATACCCAAGCCAACATTTCTTGTATCTGAACGGGTGCGTCATCGTCTTGTAACATATCATACAACTGCTCCTTTAGTTCGCCAAACTGCCCTTGCGGCAAAAAGCGTAGAAAAATAGACTCCACACTATGCAAGCGACCCGGTTCTTTGGCCACCGAAATCAAGTAACTCTCAATCATCTTATCATAATCCCCTTTTCGACGGTACAAGTCTCCTAAATTTGAAGCAAAAATCGTCTTATCCTTCAGTAGCTTGGCCCCATGCTCCAAGGCACGAATCCCCAAGTCATACTTTGTCAAGCTGATAAAAGAGTTGGCTAATTTATGGATGTTATAGCGATTGGCAGGCAGTTCGATGATGGCCTTCTCGTAGTATTTTTTGGCTTCTTCCACATCTCCCTGTCTTTCCAATATTTTACCATAAGTCACCAAAAGTCCGGATGGAGCCTTACTCTTTTTCAAGGCCTTTTTGACCGTTTTTTTCGCTTCCGCAAAATCATCTGCCGCCATCAAACAATCAATATACTTATCAAGGTAGTAATCATTGCCCTTACTTTGCTCCAATAGCTGCTTAAAAATAGCTGCTGCTTTTTCATATTCACCATTGCGATAATAATGCTGCGCCAAATTGGGATTTTGCGCAAGCATCTGCCCCCCGAAAGCTAGGAAGAGAACTAGAAAAATGATTTTTTGCATAAATGAATTTTTGCGTCTGATTGTAGGATTTTAACGTTAGATGGAGATTATTGTTTTATTAGCCCACTACAAGACCTTTGTTTTGCATGTCGCTGCGGCAGCACTTCAAAAATCTTATTTCGTATATCGTAAATCTTAAATCCTTCTCGGCGTATCCACAAAACCCACTTCTTAATAGATTTAAGAGTCAAGAATGCAGAGTTAAGAGTTAAGAAGTTGTATATGGAGTCTCCGACAAAAAAAGCGACTCCTTTTAAACAAAGGAGCCGCTTCTTTCTATAATTATCAAAAACAATTTTACTCAAGCTGGAATTTTACCGGAAGGATGTACTGTACACGTACATTTTGACCTTGTTGTCTACCCGGCTTCCATTTTTTGCCTTTTTTGTTCATCAAGTTCACGACACGCACCGCTTCATCTCCGCATCCGCCGCCTATATCCCGCAGGACTTTGGCACCGCTTATAGACCCGTCTGTGTCCACAACGAACTGGATGATTGCACGTCCTTCTAAGCCTGTTTCTCTGGCAATAGTAGGATATTCGATGTACTTATAGATGAATTTTAACAATTCCTTTTCAGAACATTTATCCAACTTACCTTTACCGGGCGCTTCATTTTCACATCCCGGGAAACGGGGCATTTCTTCTACCGCTTTAAAAATCTCTTGCACCTTTTTCTTTGGTGGCGGTGGCGGTGGTGGTGGTGGTGGCGCTTTCTTCTTTGGCTTCGGTGGTGGTGGGGTATTTACCTTTTCTTCGATTTCGACCGTTTGATCTTCGAAAACAGGCTCATCTTCTTCTTCCACCATCTCTTCCGGAACTTCCTCAATCACCGGTGGCGGTGGTGGTGGCGGTGGTGGTGGAGGCTTGGTGGTACGTGGTGGTTCCACCATAATGTCTTCTTCCACTTCTAAGCTATAATCCGGTACAAATACTTCTTCTTCAAACTGTGTCCAGTTAAAAGCTAAAAGCGTAAGTAATAAAGCACTAACTACGCCTACTCCAAAATAAGTACCCGAAGACCGAAATACATCCAATGCCGGATATTTATTACGTCCTTCTAGGGGCGAATGCTTAGGTTGTGCTAAAAATTCCTCCTTCAAAACTTCCGGATCCTTAGATCTCAAGTTGCTCTTGACCAAAAAAATCAAGGCGATAATCGCTGCGACCAAAGCAAGAAATATGCCCATCACATTCATTCCTGTCAATTCAAAATTCATATTCAAATATTTTATAGTTTCAAAAGTAGCTTAAATATTCCAATTGACAAAATAGTTCCAAAAATATTTGCGATTTCATCCGCAATTTCAAACATTCTGCCCGGAAAATAGCGATCTTGCATCAATTCCATCAAATATCCCCAACCCGCTGCCACTATAAAAGCGGTCAATACCTGTGGCATCCATTTTACTTTCGTCTTGCCATTATAGAGATAAAATCCCCGTAATATCAATCCCGTAAATAAGGCATAAACCGTCGCATGCGCCAATTTGTCCGGCTCAAATAAATTCATATCCGGCAAAGACGCACCCGGCATCGAAGATAGGCCTACTATCAAAATAGCCCACAACACAGCAGGAAGAAAAACTTTGAAAGAACGTTTTGTACTCATAGAGATGTAATATAGTTTATTTTTGGTGGGTTGAGAAAGAAAAAAATACAGAAACAGTTTAGGTCGCCCTGTTTTTAGCGTAAATATTAGGCCCCCAAAAATCAAACCTTCCGGTAAATTGTTAAGAAAACAAGTAGATACACGGCATGCCTTGTATCTACTTTTGAATCATTGGCCTTTCACCTTTTACTTAAGAAATAAAAGCTTTATACGCTTCGGCATCCAACAAGGTGTCCAATTCTGCCTTATCCACCATTTTTACTTTAATTATCCAGCCTTTCCCGTAAGGGTCTTCATTAATGGCTGTCGGGTTATCCCCTTCGTTTTCGTCCAATTCCGGGTTCATTTCCAAAACAGTCCCCGACACCGGCATAAAAAGATCTGAAGTAGTTTTGACGGCTTCCACGGTGCCGAAAACATCGTTTTGCGCAAGCTCATCACCAATCGTGTCCACTTCGACATAGACTAATTCACCCAATTCACTTTGAGCATAGTCGGTGATACCGATGGTCGCTGTATCGCCATCCACCTTAATCCATTCGTGCTCCTTCGTAAATTTTAAGTCCGCAGGTATATTCATTCTTTTCAATTTTTTGTGGTAACTGTTTAGATTTCCCCGTTTTCAGACAGAAATCATGGGCCCTAAATAGCTACTTTTTTGAGTTAAAAGGGGTAAACTCACGCTTACCCCTTTGAAATATTTAGTGCAAATTAAGGATATTTTCCTTAACCCACTCAGTAGTTAATGATTTTGGTCTTTCCAGTGGCATGCCTAAGGCACGTGACCAAGTTCCGGCTGCCAACACACCCAAGGCGCGGGACACCCCAAACAAAACCGTGTAATAAGAGTACTCATCCAATCCATAATGGACTAGTATCGCTCCGGAGTGTGCATCCACATTAGGCCAAGGATTTTTCACTTTTCCAAGTCCTTTTAAGACATCGGGAACGACTTCAAATAATTTGCCGACAACATCGACGATAGGATCATCCTTGATATAGTCTTTCGCAAATTTTTGTTGAGCCACATATCTGGGGTCAGGACGACGCAATACAGCATGACCGTAGCCGGGAATCACCCGACCGGATTCAATGGTTTTTTCAACAAAAGACTTAATCTGCTCCTTCGTCGGTGTATCGGTACCCAAATATCCAACCATATTGAAGATCCATTCTATCACTTCTTGATTGGCTCTACCGTGCAAAGGTCCGGCCAATGCATTCATACCGGAAGCTAAAGCCAAGTATGGATTACTCAACGTAGAACCGACTAAATGGGTCGTATGCGCAGACGCATTACCCCCTTCGTGGTCCGCGTGAATAGTCAAATACATACGCATCAGATCATGAAACTCTGCGCTTTTATAGCCCAACATATTGGCGAAGTTAGCAGACCAATCCAAACGCTTATCCGGATCAATATGATTATTCTTCTTAAATAATTTTCTGTAGATGTACGCCGCCAAATAAGGCAAACGTGCAATCAAAGTCATGGTATCTTCATAATAAGCGTCCCAATACTCGTTTTTGCGCATACCTGCGGCATATCGCGCAGAGAAGACACTATCTTGAGCCATTGACGTAATCCCCATACTAAACAAGGTCATTGGGTGGGTTGTATTGGGCATTGCCATCAGCACTTTTTTAGTTTGCTTAGGCAATTCACCCCGATTATGCCATTCATTAGTTACCCACTCTACATTTTTCGCATTCGGAATCTGCCCGGTCAACATCAACCAAAACAGTCCTTCGGGTAGGGGTTGTTTGCCTTTTCCTGTCGGTAATTTTTCTTGCAATTCAGGAATGGTGTACCCCCTAAACCGAATACCTTCGATAGGGTCAAGGTTAGATGTCTCCCAAATCATACTTTTGATGCCCCGCATTCCGCCGTAAGCCTGCGAAAGCTTGACTTCATCAATCTTCGTATCACCATAATCTTTGGTGATTTTGCGTACTTCTTGGTATTTCTCCAAGGCTATTTCTTTAAACAGTTCTTTTAGTGGATCCATTATTCTGTTGGTTTAGGTTAGGAAAACCTGTCCGGTTTTTTTAAACAAAACTACGGTCTCTTACGAGAAAAGGACTTCTCTGTAATATTTATTGGAAGCTTCTTCCGGAGAAAGACCTGCTTTTATATTTTTCTTGACCATTGCCGCTTTTTGCTTGCGCAAATCTATTCGATACAGGCGAAAAGCTTCTCTTTGGTCATCATTATCAAGAATCAATTGAATGGAAGTCAAAGTTCCTTCATAAATAGCTTTTATTTTCGCAGCATATTTCTTGGGGTCGCTATCCTTATACTTTTGAATAGCTTGAAACGCCTTATACTTACGTTGAATTATTTGTGTGGTCTCCCCTATTTGGCGGTCATTCAGGGATAATTTCTTAGTTAGGAAATTAATTTCCTTAACTTTGTGCTCTTGAGATTGAGCGAAAGAGAGATTTGCACACAGAATGCCAATCATAAATAAAAGTGAAAATTTCATTGTTCAAAAATTTGGTGAGTACTATAATACCTGTACGTGATGCCAAAGATACGAATTGACTACATTAATTACCTAAAAAAATGCAATGATTATTATTAGCGACAAAATAATAAGCGATGACATTGTTCATCAAAAATTTGCTTGCAATCTAAATGCCTGTAAAGGAGCCTGCTGTGTCGAAGGGGACTATGGCGCCCCCTTAGAACCGGACGAACTACCCATCCTCGATGAAATCTTCGAAAAGGTCAAGCCTTTTTTGACCAAAAAAGGCATAAAAGCCATTGAAGAACAGGGAAAATACGTTGAAATTGACCGAATCGGTGAATTTGCCACCACCTTAATAGACAACCAACCTTGTGCCTACTACTTTCAAGATAAAGGCATCAGTTATTGCGGCATCGAAAAAGCATGGCTCGAAGGC
>JANTGI010000181.1 GCA_024762995.1 Saprospiraceae bacterium
TTGACCATTACTTTTGACAACTATCCGGAAGAAACAAGCTGGGACATCAAGGACGGCTCCGGCAATATTGTCTTCTCCGGTGGCACTTACGGCTCTCAAGCAGACGGCTCCACCTTAGTCATTCCTAACTGCATTGACCCCGCCTGTTATACATTTACGATGCATGATGCCTATGGTGACGGTATGTGTTGTGGCTATGGCAATGGCTCATACAGTTTCACTAGGGATAGTGATGGCTCGGTATTGGCATCCGGCGGCTCTTTCAATAGCTCAGATGTTACTAACTTCTGTCTGTCTGCCGGCATTTTTGCCCCCACCAGCAGCACCAAAACCACTTTCCAACCTTTACCGGACGTTTCTATCTTCCCGAATCCGACGGATGGATTTGTCAATGTAAGATTGAGAGACAAAAGAATGGAAAACTACCGAGTTTACAATATGATGGGACAATTAGTGGCCCAAGGCAAGCTCACCGAAGCGAATATTGACCTTACCAGCCTAAATAAGGGAATCTATTCCATAGAATTCCTTAGCGATAAAAAATCCTTGGTAAGACGATTAGTGAAAAACTAGAAATCTTCTCCTTTCGGAAAATAGCCCGTGTTACTTTGGTAACATGGGCTTTTTTTTTGGTGAGCTTAGGCATTACAGAAAACCAATCAGGCGACAGGATGAGTGCGTGACATTATGCGCGAGCTCTAATGCGTTCAACTACCAGACACAGATGGATAAATCTGTCCACCTGCTATGGACAGAATAACCCGCCCGAATTGGCAGATTGAACAAAAAAAGTTCGGTTAATGCAGTACTTAACTACCCACAATCTACGACAACATCAGCAGATACATTATTACCTAAAGCTCGTCCAATTGCTCCAACAACCATCTTTTTTCTGTAAGGATCTCCTCGGACTGAATTTTCATTTTTAAATTTTCGACGGTTTCATTATCAAAAGGATTTACATTGGCTAATTTTTTAATATATTTAATTACATTCGTCCAGTTTTTATAATGATAGCCTACCACCTTCTTTCTTGTTAGAAAATACTTCAGAGAATGCAGTTGATGATCCAATAAGGCTAATTCATTTGTTTCCCAATAAATCTTTATCTTTAAGATCCTTGCGGTAATGGCATACACCAACTCGTCGTAGTTCACCTTCTCAATAAATTCCAAAGAGCGATCATAATTCTTTAAGGCATATTCCAATCGTGCCCTATTTAAGGAATAAGTTTCCATGCGCACCTTTTTCCTGAGCAAGTTACGATACTTTTCAATAAAGCCGGCGACCCAATCCGTCTCCCCCTCTTGCAACGCCAACGCAACAATATTACTGTACTTAAAACGTGGGAAGTATCCATTTTCCAAAAGCAACCCCAGGTCGATACCTTTTTTATAAAAACTCAAGGCTTCGGGCACAAATTCAAGCTCATGTCTATTTATTCTTTGGACATAAAAATTCAAAACCATTGTATAAATATTTTGAAACTCTTGGCTAGACAAGACATTTCTGTGCTCAAAAAGCGTATTTTTTAGCTTCGCAAAATCTACCTCTTCCCCGCCATTCATCACTTTAATAAATAAATAATAAATGGATACGGCCGGGACTTGCGAAAATTTCTCTTGCGAAGCAATCTTTAAAACATCATCTAATAACGGAAACTGATACCCTTGATCAACTACTGACTGATACATCAGCGCCGTGCAAGCATGGCTTAGCTTAGCACTCAAATAAAAACTATCTAATGAGTCCGTTAAAGATTTATAATTGATGCTTTTTTTCCCCCTAGAAATGGCTGCAGTATCCAAATCCACCAATTCCACACGGTATTTTTCATAATAATAATCCCCATCCCGTCTCTCCTGTTGCCCGAGTCGATGCTCAAAATAATTTAATTTCCTGGCATAATTTCTTGGCAAATTCCTTTTCTGCATCGCACTCAACATCAACCAAGCCTTCTCTCCTTCACTCTGCTTTAGCTCCTCTATGGTCAAAAAAGTTTCCAGCTTCTTTTGCAGATAACTCAATAGCAATCTGATTTTTTGGTCATCATACGGACTATCGGGATAGAGGGCATGAAATACATCTTTCTTGCTTAATTCCTCCATTTTTATATCCTCATCACCTAACAAAAAATCCACTAATCGCACCAAGTCTTCCCGCCGATTGAAATAAGGAGAATGAATAAACCGCAAAAAAGACTGCCGTTCTTTTCTATTTAGCCCGCCTAACCCTTCCAGAATAAGTGTTTTTTTCATATAATTCGATATTTTTTTCCATGAAACAAAGTTACTATTTTTTTACTTTTTCTACAAAGCTATTTATTCAGAAGACATAATACTATGATTATCAACTTATTATAAACAAAAATATTAGTATGCCTAGAAAAAATGCTCTACAAATGCCAAAAATTGTGTTTTGTTATCTTTTCTTTTTCCTCGAATATTGTACCATCTCAAGGTATCCGAAGCATGCAACAACTTAAATCATCAGTAATGAACAAACATATTTACCTTCTCATCACTCTCTTTACATTATTGGGATTACGGGCTCAAGGACAGTGCCCGACTTCTGTTCAATTTTTCTCTTCACAGGATTCAATCAATGGTTTTCCTACCAATTATCCCAACTGTCACACCATTGACAGCCTAATCATTGAAGGCAATGACATCACCTCCTTAGCGCCGCTTTCGCAAATAACATCCGTTACAGGAAATGTACATATCCAAAATTGTGACCAACTACCCAATCTTAATGGCCTCCATAACATCCAATCTATTGAAAAAGAATTACTTCTCTTCGAAAATGACCTTATTACCAATCTTGACGGACTAAATAATCTACAAAATATCACCGGCTCCCTTAATATCGTTGTAAACAAACAACTTACCTCGCTGACCGGACTTTCTAATTTAACCAATGTTGGGCATATTCTTAGTATTGTTGACAACGACAATTTGATTTCTTTGGCAGGGCTGGAAGGTGTTCAAAATATCGAATACGGGCTCATTATTGGTGGCAACAACCAAATCACCAACTTATCCGGGTTAGACAATATCTCCGGTATCCAAAATGGCCCCTTGATCATCGCAGAAAACTACAACTTAACCAGTATTTCGGAATTAAGCCAACTCACCTACATCAATGATAGTCTTGACATCCGCCTCAACACCAAACTAGCATCTCTAAACGGACTACAAAATGTCACTTCCATTGGTGGAAAAGTAAAAATAGAAGAGACAGACATCACCGACTTAACCGGTCTCAGTAAGATTACAGCCGTCCATGATAGCTTAATCATCAAAGGCAATGACAAACTCACATCCCTTCAAGGAATGACTGCCCTAGACAGTGTGGATCACCTATTAATCGCCTATTGCCCACAGTTGGCATCTATTAGCGCATTAGGAACCATATCCAACTTTAACGGCTCTATTCAACTTTTAGAAAATGGTATCACTAACCTAAACGGCCTGGAAGGCATCACCAAGGTCCATGGAGACCTGGCTATTAATTACAACGGAAAACTAACCTCTTTTGATGGGCTTGAAAACATTACATCCATTGATGGCTTTTTAGCCATTAGAAATGACACCCTTCTCAGCGACATTTCCGCCCTATCCAACCTAGACTCTGTTTTGGGAGACTTCCTTTTTATTGCCAACAACAATAACCTTCCATCCCTTTCCGGAATTGACAACCTTTTCTATATCGGCGGAAGTGCCATTGACATTTTTAACAACCCATCCCTTTCCACTTGCGGAGTACCAAGCATCTGTTACCATATCTCTTATGCTAATTTCATCAATATTCACGATAACGCCCCCGGCTGCAACAACTCATCGGAAGTAGCCAGCACCTGTGGAGGTCCCGTTATTCAAGGCAGGGTTTATTATGATGCCAACAACGACTGCCAAATTGATGACACCAACGAACAACCCTTGGCCAATTGGCCAATTATAGCCACACAAGGTACCGACACACTCTATGACTACACAGACCAATGGGGAGGCTACAAAATATTTACCCCTTCACCCGGCACATACACCGTTACATCCATTCCTCCGCCCTATTGGACAGAAACCTGTACCGGCTCTCAAGACGTAACCCTGTCCAATGATCAAGACGTAGAAGTCGTCGATTTTTTGGGAAAAGCCGACACTATTTGCCCGACTTTGACAGTGGACATTACAAATGGGCACCTAGCCCCCAACAAACCCACCCAATTCAAAGTCAATTATTGTAACAATGGAACTCAAGATGTGGAAAATGCCCAAATAGAAGTCCATTTTTCTGATGCCGTCTCCATCAACTCTTCACCCATTCCATACACCGACATAGGCAACAATACCTTTCTTTTTTATATTGGCTACATTCCCGTTGGACATTGCGACAACTTCTTAATTCTAGGAGCTATTGCTCAAAATGTCATTGACCAACAAGCCATTTGCGCAACAGCGACCATCTCTCCACATGACTTTTGCGCTCCGCCTCCAAGCAACTGGTCAAAAGCATCTATCGAAATCAAAGGCGAATGCGCCACGGACAGCATCCGGTTTACCATCAAAAACACAGGAACCGGCAATATGCTCGCCGAACAAAATTATGACATCATCATCGATGACTGGGTAATGCTCAGAACAGGAGTTCAACTAGATGCCGGTGAAACCATCCCACTAGCCTTCCCTAAATCCGACAGCACTTACATCCTTCGGGTACCGCAGACACCCAATCACCCGGGAGATTCACACCCGCTCGTAGCCATAGAAGGTTGCACCCAAAACACTAGCACGACCTTCTCCACCGGCCACGTCCTGCAATTTCCGGAAGATGACAATGACTTATTTATTTCTATTGACTGTCAAGAAGTCAATACCGCTGCCCCTTCGACCAATCAACAAAATTTTCCGAAAGGGTACGGTAGCGCCCATTTCATCACCAAGGATCAACCCATCGAGTACAAAGTTAATTTTCACAATACCAGCCAAGACACCTTGCGGAATATGGTCATCAAAGAAGCGATTTCTCCATACTTAGACCTAACCACCTTACAACTTGGGGCATCTAGTGACCCGTATGACTTGAGCATCAACAATGACACCCTAGTTTTTCATCTAAGCAATATGACGATGGCACCCGCCGACACCAACTATGCAGCTTCTTTTGGCTTTGTTAAATTTAAGCTTACGCCAAAACCAAACTTAGCAAATGGAACCGTCATTACGAATACCGCTTCCCTTCACTACGGCCCAACCATGCCCGTTGAGACCAACGAAGTCTTTAATACCATAGGGAAAAACTTCGTCTTAGTAGAAATCACTTCAGCACCTCATTACATCCACCTGAATGCTAGTCCGAATCCTTTCTTTGAACAGACGACATTTGATTTTGACGGCATCCACTTTCATTCTGCGCAAATCAATATTTTTAACGCAAGTGGACAATTAGTGCAACACCAAAACTTCCAATCCAAACCCTTCACCATATACAAAAATGATTTGCCGCAAGGCCAATACACCTTTGAAATTATTTTTGACAAAAACACTAGAGCGACAGGTAAAATTACGATATTATAACCTACTAGAAATTATATACCTATCCAATAGATTCATAAACAATAGTACAGTAGAGCTGTGACACGTGAACACAGCTCTACTTTTTTTTTGCCTGTACTCATCCTTATTTTTCCAACAATAAAACTATCTTAGCGGCTTGATTGTTAAACCACACAATGAGTCCATCCAAGACAAAAAAGAAAGCACAAAACTACCTTCAAGTCATTGGTGCCAAGGTGCATAATCTAAAAGATATTGACATCTCCCTGCCCCGAAATCAATTGGTAGTCATCACAGGAGTTAGCGGAAGCGGCAAATCTTCTCTGGCCTTTGATACCATCTACGCCGAAGGACAGCGCAGATATATGGAAACTTTCTCATCCTATGCCAGACAATTTATTGGCGAAATGGAAAGGCCCGATGTCGAAAAAATCACCGGACTCAGCCCCGTCATTTCCATCGAACAAAAAACAACCAACAAAAACCCTAGATCCACCGTTGGCACCGTCACCGAAATCTATGACTTTTTAAGACTCCTTTTCGCTAGAGCGGGAGATGCCTACTCCTATGTTACCGGCAAAAAAATGGTACAATTCACGGAAGACCAGATGGTGGACAATATCTTAGCCAACTACAAAGAAAGAAAAATATCCATCCT
>JANTGI010000182.1 GCA_024762995.1 Saprospiraceae bacterium
GTATGGGCATAGGAATACTAAGCCATAGTTTGCAACTGGCTATTTTGCTATTTTTGTAATATAGATTTTTTCAATTTGGCGGAGGCCCTGTTGTCTAAAGACGGATATATAGCTTGGGTCTCGTTTAGCAAGCTCATCAAAGTTCTTTTACGGAGCGTAGCCAGATTTCTTCGACTGGAATATGTTTGTCGGTAAGTAGTTGCTGAAAGGTTTTCATCTTTTTGAATGCGGCTTCCGGATTTCCGTAAGGAACAACATAGATGACACAATTTAATCGAACATTGGAGCCTAGACAGCCGCAAGAATAAATGTCCGCCGTGATACCGACACTGTTGAGTAGTTTTACCCGTCGGTGTGCATGAGCCATGCTTTTGTAGGCTCCGAACTGTATGATAAAATCATCGCCCGGTTTGCCCGGAATGCCTTTGCAAGAAGCCGCTTGCTTTGGGGTTGAATATTTTTTAACTTGTTGATTGTCAGTAAGTACGAATACTTTGGGGGCGATATGTTGCTTAGAGCTGTCCTGTGGTTGCCGGACAAAAATGGTCACGTTTTTATCCAGATAGGGTTTGACCTTGCGGTTAAAAGGTACGACAAATTCGGGAGTGACCCAAGGAATGTTTTCTTCCGGCCCTATTTCATCAATCAATTCTGCCTGCTTGACTAATCGTTCTTTGTCCCAATAATTGTAGGGCGATTCATGGTTAAATTGGTTGAAGATGACCCCTAAAATAACAAGACCGCCGATGAGTAAGAAAATTTGATTGAATGCACCTTTGCGATAGCGCATGATTTGCTGCGCAAAGTTTTTGGAGGAAAGCTTGGGTATGATGGTGCCGCCCTTGAAAAAATCGGCTTTTTTTCTTGCGCCAAATTCTCCTTCTCTGGATGGTGTCATGACGGGATGGACTTGATGGTCGTCTATTTGGAGCAGACCGATACCCCATTTTAGGCATTGTCTTTTGATTTCTTCGTGATATTTGTTGCCATAGTCCGGAAAAATGGAGGAATCATAAGCAATCCATTGTTCATCTACATCATATTGCCGGAATTGTTCGATAGAATAGATATACCTGTATCGTCTTAGACGGGATAAAAGAAGCCATGCACCACCGAAAAAAACCATTAAACTCAATATCGCCATACTCCAAAAAGCCGACGGGTCACCATAATAGGTTTTCAGAAATTGGGAATAATAAAGAAAAGCCATCAAAAGCGCTGTCAGCAACAAGGCGGCAGCTGCAGAATCCCAGAGCAATAAACGATTCAAACGTCGATACCGGATTTCTTCTTCTTTGGCGATGGAGGTGGCTTCAATAGAGGCCACAAAATAAGTTCCGTCTGTTTTTTTGAATCGGATTAATCCGTCGGCAATAATTCCGGATTGGGTCACTTGCTCCGTTCGGGCTTCAAAGAAGCTGTCCAAATGCCTATCCCGAAAGCGATAATATTCTCGCAAATACTTGATGGCACGTTTTGTTATTTCCTTTTCAGAAAGGACCATGACCGTTGGGTTTTGTGGCTTGAATCTTTAAGAATACTTCAATAATTTCTTTAGCTTCTTGTACATCATGGACGCGTAGGATTTTGGCGCCTTGCTCCAATGCGACCCAATTAAGGGCAATCGTACCGGTTAATGCTTCCTTAGGACTAGTTTCTAATAGCTTATAAATCATAGACTTACGTGAAATCCCGGCAAGTATCGGAGCTTCCAGCATCTTAAAGGTATGCAATCGATTTAATAAATCATAATTTTGCGTAAGCGTCTTCCCAAATCCAAAACCGGGGTCAATGATGATATCGACCAGACCTTGCTTGCGCAAAAAAGTAATTTTCTCTATTAAAAAATCCAGTACTTCTAATGCTACATTTTCATATGCCGGTTGGTCTTGCATGTTTTCCGGCTTGCCGCGCATGTGCATCAAGACGTAGGGCACCCGATGTTTTACCACCACATCCAAAAGACCGGGATCGATCGACCAAGCGGATATGTCGTTGACGATGGAAGCTCCGGCGGCGATGGCTTTTTCGGCTACCAAGCCATGGACCGTATCAATGGAAAGGATGGTTTGGGGGTAGGCTTCATGAATTTTTTGGATGATGGGGATGACTCGTTGGATTTCTTCATCTACCGATATGATGGGGGCGCCCGGTCGGGAGGACATTCCGCCGACGTCAATGATTTGGGCACCTTCCTTGATCATCTTTTCTGCTTGCGCAAAAGCGTTGTGGATATCTACAAATTGACCACCGTCCGAAAAACTATCCGGAGTCACATTCAGGATGCCCATGACGACGGGTTGGTCGAGCATGAGTAGCTGCCCTTTGCAGTTGAGGGTGGTAGGTTCGTGAAACATCAGGCAAAGTTAGTGAAAATTTGGTTGATGAGTTGATTTTGATGCGTAGATGTACGGGACTGCTGTTGGTCTTTGGGGCGCTCCTTCGTCGCTGTTGGTCTTTGGGGCGCAGCAAGCTGCTGTTGGTCTTTGGAGCGCTCCTTCGTCGCTGTTGGTCTTTGGGGCGCATGGGATGCTTTGATTCTACAAAAATCGGGTAAAAGCTTGGGGGTATCTAAGCAGTTACAATATCCAACAATTTTATTTTTTCCACGTCCCAGTTAAATACGGTTTTTGCCTTGTGGGCTTGGGTGACCATATTTTGGTAGGTGATGGGGTCATTCATGAGGGCATTAATTTTTTCGGCAATGGCCCCGGGTGTAAGTTCGGAAAGTAGTAAACCCATGGGGTAATCGGCAATAATCCTGCGGTATTCCGGAAAATTCATATTTAAGGAAGGAATACCCGCCATCATGTAATCAAAAAATTTATTGGCGAGAGAATAGAAATAATTGAGACTTTGACCTTCTAACAGGTTGATGCCGAGCCAGCTTTGTTGGGTGACTAGGGCCAATTGGTCGGGTCTGAGATGCCCTTTGAAAATGACTTTTTGGGAGAGATTTTCTTGGGCGACAAGCGTTTTTAGTTGTGGGATAATGTCTCCCATCCCGACTAGCCACAATTGCGCATTTTCGATGTGGTGCATGGCCAAAATACCGGCTTCAATGCCCCGACCTTTGTTTAAAACACCTTGATAAAGAATGATTTTGGGCTCCGGTTTTGGGGTGTGGGAGATGGGTTTGGGTGTGGGGACATTGCGGATGATGTGAAATGGCTTGCCGTATTTTTGCGAAAGCACTTCACCCAAGGTCTCGGAAACGGTAAGACAAATATCTGCCTTGGGGATGCCATAATGAGCGATGTATTGCCATATTTTTTTGACAATAGGGCGACCTATGAGCTCCGGTACTTCAGTAAAATATTCATGGGCATCATAGATGAGTCGGATGTCTTTACGCCTTTGAGTGACTTGTGCACAGGTCAACAAGGTATCCAAATCGACCGCATATAGGATATTTATTTTTTGTTGGGTCAGTAACCATTTTTTTAGGGCGCGGTGAAAAAGAGAATAGAAAAACTTGCCTTTTTCCGGTTGGATTTTAAGCCGTATTTGTTGGTAAGGTCTCTCGGTAAGTGGAGGGGAAGATGTTTTTTCGCGGCCGACGAGTAGGACTTGGTGCCCGGCTTCGGCCAGAGCGGTGCAGATACGAATCATGCGTTGATCATAGACCAAATCATTGGTGACAGTACAGACGATATGTTGTTTGGATTTAGTCATGTAGGAGGTAGGTATTGCCTTCTTTTTCCACGATGCCTTCATCCATCAGGTAGGATAAAGTGGTGCGTACTTTCGTGTGATGTTTGAATGAAAAGGACTCTAATAGGACTTTTTCCTTGGTTGGATTACCGGTCAAGATGCGGATTATTTTATCCTTGTAGCGCTCAAAATCTCCGGACGATAACTCCACTTGGTGCCTGCCTAGACAGACGTCACAAATGCCACATGATTGGGTGGATTCTTCTCCAAAGTAATGAATTAATGAAAGGCTTCTACAAGACTTATTTTCAGCGTATTGTATGGCTTTAGTTATTCTTTCATGTAGTCTGTTTTTACGAAAGTTAAAGGCTTCTAAATTGATGGACAAATTCTCTACCGGCACCCGTTCCTGTAAGAAGGTAATTCTGGGGTTTTCGGTTTGTGGTCGATAATCAATGATACCGGATTTGGCGATAAAAGCGATTTGTTGTTGCAAGGATTTTATGGGGATTTTTAGGAAGTTGGCGATGGACGATTCATTGAGATTGACAAAGTTTAAAAAGGCTTGTCCTTGGGCACTTCTTAATAGTGTTTTGAGTAGATTTTCGACATTAGGGTTTTGAAGTAAATACTCAAAGACGACGGCTCTATCCACCTTGAACATCATCGACGAAGGCAAGTAGAAACTCTCTGTCAGCGCAATCCAACTTTCTTGTTCGAGCACACGAAGGGCGTGCATGGTGGTCAAGGCATGAAGCCGATAGGTTTTGACAAAGGCATTAAAGTCAAATTCAAAACTAGCCCCTTCTGGCGTGCCGATGCCTAGTTGATAATAGTTGGCTAAGGCGCGATAAGTTTGTCGCAAGACATCCATAGACGGGAAGGAAATCTCATGTACAAATTCCAAGTGTTGGCGGTCGCCTTCGTTGTAAAGGAGTACGGCAAAGGACTTTTGGCCGTCCCGACCGGCGCGTCCGGCTTCTTGATAGTAGGCTTCTAGACTTTCAGGTAAATCCATGTGAACGACGACGCGCACATCCGGTTTGTCGATGCCCATTCCAAAAGCATTGGTGCTGACCATGACTCTGGTTTTGCCCGATTTCCAGTTGTCTTGTTTTTGGGTCCGCAATTCCATGCTCAAACCGGCATGGTAATAATCGGCGTTGATGCGATGCTTTTGCAAATAGGCGGCTATTTCTCTGGTCGCACGTCGATTTCGGGCATAAACGATGGACGAGCCTTTGATATTGATGAGAATTTCTGCAAGTTTTTCTTCTTTTCGATGGACATATAAGACGGAGTAGGATAAGTTGTCGCGGACGAAGCTGCCTTTGAAAGTATGGGGCGTTTTGAACTGTAATTTTTCTTGAATATCTTTGGCCACTTCTTCCGTGGCGGTTGCCGTTAGAGCGAGTATCGGGGTGCCTTTCGGCAAAAATTCTCGAATGTCGGCAATCTTTAGATACGGCGGGCGAAAATCATAGCCCCACTGTGAGATGCAATGGGCTTCATCGACCGCTAAAAGGTTGATATTCATTTTTTTGATGCGCTCAATGACCATGTAGTTGAGCAGCCGCTCCGGAGATAAATAGAGCAGTTTGATGTCTCCGTAGGCGCAATTGTCCAATATTCGGTCAATATCCCTTATGTGCATCCCGGAGAAAATAGCTTCGGCTTTGATACCCCGCTTGCGCAAATTTTCTACCTGATCTTTCATTAGAGCAATCAATGGGGAAATGACAATCGCAATGCCTTCACGGGCCAAAGCGGGGATTTGGTAGCAGATGGATTTGCCGCCGCCGGTAGGTAAAAGGGCTAGGGTGTCCTTTCCGTCTAGGACCGACCGGATGATTTCTTCTTGTAGCGGTCTGAAGGAATCAAATCCCCAGTGCTTTTTTAGTATGTCCTTGGGTGTCGGCATGGAGGCAAAGATAGGAAAATGTGGGTAGATTTACCAAATTTATGTTTCGGTCTGCTTGGTGCGGTGTAGGATATGGCGGAAGGCAGGTACTACGGGGTAACAACGGTTTAACGGTGTAGCGGTTTAACGGTGTAACGGTGTAGCTCATTCTTGGTTTTTTGGTAATATTAGGACTCTGTTTAACTTGTTAAATCTTAAATCTGCCTTCTTAAATCTTTTAGGAAGTGGTTTTTGGGGATTTGCCGATAAGGGATTTAAGATTTACGATATACGAAATAAGATTTTTGAAGTGCTGCCGCAGCGACATGCAAAACCATGATTTTGTTGGATTTTAACTTCTTAACTTGCCTGACTCCTAAAAAGCGAAGCGGTAGGAAGGCAGGCTCCCAAACTAAAATCTGCGAAAACCTACCTTCTTTCGGGCAGTAGGAAGGTCCGCGGGAAAAATCTGCGATTATCTGCGGGAAAAATCTGCGAAAATCTGCGGTTAAAATCTGCGGTTATCTGCGGGATATTTTTGATCGACTCTTTCCCTACAAGTCCAGCTTACCAATCTCTCCGCAAGCCTACCTAATCGGCAGGCAGGCTACGAGCTTAGCAATCTGGTGCCGTCAACCTGCCTGACGCC
>JANTGI010000183.1 GCA_024762995.1 Saprospiraceae bacterium
GGTAGTATTGCCGGACAATATCACCTGTGGTCGTGGCAAACTTTTAGTATAAGGCCCACCTTAGAGATAGGGGTTCGCCAATATTATCTGGACTACTACGAAATCTTACCATTGGACCAGCTTGGTATCTTTTCTTTTTTTCAAGGAGGTAATAAATCCAAAGCTTTTTCTTTTACAAGCTGGGGTTTGTACGAGGACATCGGCATCACCCTGGAAAAACGTTACTCCATGAAAAAAGGAGAATTTGGTTTTGGTTTTGAAACTGGGTATCGTTTGGATAGAGGCCATTGGAAGCTTGCCGAATTCCCACTATCCAATTCAATTGCCAACCACAACGGTCTATTTTTTAATATTAATTTACTTTTTTCTTTCCATAAACGGCACAAACAAAAATAGGTAACTGCTTGGCACCCGCGAGTTTTGTCCCGCCTGTACACATAGGTCGGCAATTTTTACAACCTGCTCGATGAAAATCGACTACAGAAAGTGAAAGTATTTACCCTAGATAAAATCAACTATTTTTAGGAAAAACAAGCAGCTATCAAACAGTTACAAAAAACGGCTAAAATCTTTTTCTCCATCAAATGACGTTCAATTTTTTTAAAAAATCGGCCTTGTAATGTTCGCTAATAGGGATTATATCTTTATCGATGACGATAGAATTTTCCTCAATATTTTCTATTCGGGAGACATTCACGATGTAGGAGCGATGCACACGGGCAAATAATGGCGCCGGCAAGCCTTCCAGAATAGACTTCATCGTTTTATTCACCACCCAACTCTTGGTATCCGTAAAAATCCGCACATAGTCTCCCATTGCTTGGATATACTTTATTTTATCGATTTCTAACTTTACCCACTTTCCGTTGGTTTTCACAAAAATCACTTCCTTCAGATGGTTTTGAACCTGTCGGCTCTCATAAATTCTCTTAGCAAAATTAACCGCATCCAAAAACCGTGGCAACTGAACCGGTTTTAATAAGAAATCAACCACATGTTGCTCAAAAGCCTGCACCGCATAGTCCGCTTTCGCCGTAATAACAATAACTAAAGGATGATTTGGAATAGCTTTCAACAAATCCCACCCCTGAATATCCGGCAAATCTATCTCTAAAAAAATTAAATCCACTTTTTTTTCTTGGACATAATTGATGGCATCTATCGACTGGCTAAACACCCCTTCTAGGGTCAAAAAACGGACAGAATCGACCATTTTTGTCAGTTTTTTCAGACTTTCATCTGAGTTATCTATGAGTATGCAGTTCATCCCAAGTCTGATTTTTCAACTATTTTCCGCAAGGTACTAAAAAAATAAGGCAATAGTTTAGATAACCATCCGATTTTATTGGTTCTATTAAAAAAAATCAACGGGAGATTTGGTTGCCCAAAATTTTAACGACCATATTTCAGGTCTTATCGCTCAATATTCTAGTCTTACCGATTTTTTCTGCAAAGACATGATTTCAGGATTATCTTTGTAGTAATTAAGGGACACAGTCAGAATAAATGTCCATAATTAGGCGAGATTATTTTGAGATTAGACAAGGCGAGAAGAGCGATAGTAGCCCGGCTACCAGAGTGATAAACAACGCAGTATAATCACAAAAGAAGCCGCATAAAAGGGACATTTATTTTGGGCGTGTCCCAAAAGATGATGGAGTAGCTGTTGGGGTGCTACGAGTTTATGGCGCAAAATACCTATTGAACTCTGAGCAAGAATGCGGGGACTTTATTTAGAATATTTGACCATGTACAGGATGATTACAAATCATGAATTCAAAAGCTTGATGGAGGCCATAGATGATGCGATTGATGCGGGTTTTACGGTGAAATTTATTGTAAACGAGCGGGGATTTGGTGACAATAAATTAACTTACCTTCCGGAAACGGTCGCTTACGTAAAAGCCATCCATCTTCAGAATACTTCCGGCAATCAATCCGTTTTGTATCTTTTGGAAATGGTTGATGGCATTTGTGGATGGACTAGCAGCCAACAGGATGCTTTCGCAAAAATACTCCTAGAACAACATCTTGACAGAATCAAAGAAAACTTTAAGCAAAATGAATTATAAAGATTATTACAAAATACTGGGTATTAAAAAGGGCGCTTCCGAAAAGGAGATAAAAAAGGCTTATCGTAAATTAGCCAAAAAATATCACCCCGACAACAACCCTGACAACAAAGCTTCTGAAGAGAAGTTTAAAGAAATCAATGAGGCCTACGAAGTGCTCAAAGACCCCGAAAAACGTAAGCAGTACGAAGAATTGGGCGCTAACTGGCAAGCCTACCAACAAGGGGGCGGTGACTGGAAACAATATACTCAGCAAAATCGGGGTGGAGGACAAACCTTCCATTTTGAAGGAGACCCGTCTGAGTTTTTTGGTGGTGGCGGCAGTGGTTTTTCATCATTTTTTGAGACTTTCTTTGGACAAGGAGGCGGTGGACAGCACTTCACCCAACAAGGTCGTCAACGTGCCCCAAGAAAAGGACAAGATGTCATTGCAAAGCTACCTATCACCCTGTTAGAAGCCTACCAAGGCAGCAAACGCACCTTTGAGTGGAGGGGCAAGAAAATGCGCATCACCATCAAGCCCGGCACCATAGACGGCCAAAAACTACGCATCAAAGGAAAAGGAGAACCCAGCCCGAATGGTGGTCCAAACGGAGACTTATTTATTGTCATGACCATTGAACCGGATGCCAGATTCAAGAGAGATGGAGACAATCTACTCTACAACGCCAATGTGGATCTTTACACAGCCGTGTTAGGAGGCAAAACCGAAGTGCCCACCATGACCGGCCGCGTAAAACTAACCATTCCGAAAGGCATGGAATCCGGCAAAGTCGTGCGATTAAAAAGCAAAGGAATGCCCAAAAAGAACAACCAATTTGGGGACTTACTAGTCACCCTAAATGTCAACCTTCCCAAGGATCTTAGCCCTGAAGAAGAAGAATTATTCAAAAAACTTCAGGCAATTAGTAAGGGAAAGCATACCAAAGTCAACCATTAAGTCAACAGTAAAAAAAAAGAAAAAATGAAAGGAAATTTCAATCATATTATTAACGGCGACCTACCTGTTTTGGTCGATTTTAGTGCCGAATGGTGCGGCCCTTGCAAGGCGCAGACTCCAATTATCAAAGAAGTAGCCAAAGCGTTAAAAGGCAAAATCAGGGTCATCAAAATAGATGTGGACAAAAATCCGGCTATCTCTCAAAGATTCCAAATTCGTGGTGTTCCGACGCTCGGATTGTTTAAAAAAGGGGAGTTGCTTTGGAAGCAATCGGGCTTACAAAGTAAGCCGCAACTCATCAACATTGTAAATCAATATATTTAGGAAAACATCCAAATGCCATCGGATGATTCTTTAACCCAAAAAAAAAGAAAAATGGCCATAATCGTCTATCATGAAAATTATGCATCCAATGACTACTTAGATCAGTTTTTGGATATCTATTATGCGAATCAAATGCAATATTTAGCCAGTGACTTGCTCAAAAACGGGGTAAGTGGCATGGAAATTACTAAAGCCTTGACTCGTGCCATACGTGCGGCAGAAATAGCCGGTTTAGATGTCCGTCAGCATTTTTTACCGATGTACACTCAAGGAATTGACGGGCTTTTTAATGATTGCAAAATGACTAAACTCGGCTTTGGTTTGCTCCTGCTCAATGCGGATGTCAATGCCCCAAGTATCGCCAACTACCAAGTCAGCTTGCTCAAAAAGTCTTTTAATTGGTAAAGTAGATACGAGACATACCGTGTATCTACTATTTAGGCATCGTCAATTTTGCCGTAAAATGTCTTTTTTTGCCATTAAAGGTCTGATTAGGTTTGTCGAATCAATGGGGGAGTGGCTCTGTTCAATCATAAAGTGACCGGGAATGTATCAACAAAGAGCGTCTTTCCCCACTAATCGGCAGAGCCCTGCGTCCTTTCATCTATCCATTCAATATAATTCCGTACTAAATTAGCGGTCTTCCTAGGAGATTCAAGGTGCCCCATGTGGCCCACTTTCTTGAGAATATGGACATCGGCCATATCCGGCAAAGTGGTCTGTCTTAGACTTAACTCCGCCGGAATGGCTGCATCTTCAGTACCAATAATAAATTGTACGGGATAATTGGCCTGTTTAAGTACATCCGTTGTGTCTTTTCGATTGCGCATGGCATGGATGGCAGCGATAATGCCTTCGTCGGAATTCTGCTGGGCTTGCTTAATGATATCATCTACGACCCTTCTTTTCTTTTTCACAAAAGCCGGAGCAAACAAATTAGGGATGGTCGCATGACTGTAGGCCTGTCCTCCATGAGTTTCCACAAAAGTCGCACTTTTTAGGCGCTTCGCTTTATTCTCTTTGCTATCCGGGTATGGTTGCGAGTGAAACAAACTGAGCCCTTTAACCATTTCAGGATACTTTTCGGCGAAAGCCAAAGCTGTATATCCGCCCATAGAATGACCGACAAGAATAACTTGCTGAATACCCTCTTTATCCAAAACTTCTTTGACGCCGTCTGCATATTCGGGAATAGATATTTTTTCTTTCGGCGCCGACTGCCCAAAACCCGGTAAATCAATCTTGATGACGCTGTATTCCGGAACCTGATGAATAAAGCCATCCCACATATGCAAATCTTCTAAAAAACCATGAATAAATACTACCGCTTGGTCAAATGTCCTCCCGCGCGCATAATGAATACCTGATTCAGTCTTGGCATATCGTGGCATAGCTATGTTTTTTGATGAGCGAAAAGCCAAATTTAGGAAAAAATAAGAAAGAAATATAGATTTTTAAAACAAATAAATCTTTCGCCCATCCCTCGGCATTACCTTTTCAGGAATATTCACACAATCAAGAAAGTTAGAAGAAATCAACGGGGAGCAGATTAACCGCCGGGAAACTCCGAGAGCCCAAAAGAATACATTTCATTTTTTTTTCACGAAATCCCCAAAAATGGCTACCTTCGCATCCAATAGTTTTTTAGAAAAATCGTTCGGTGTATTTGGATAAATCATAAGGATTTAATCAAATGCCTAAGTTTGACTAATGAATTAAGGTTAGTTTTGTAACGGTTAAACAAAGTAAATGGACAAATTTCAAGGCAACTAAAAAGCAATACAATCTTGACCACATGCTTAGTTATGCTGACCTCAATAAAAATAAGAAAAAATGAAACGTTTTCTCCCGATACTCCTTGCCATCTGGCTATTGCCTTCTATTTCTCATGCCCAACTACGCGGTGGTTTTAAGACAGGTCTTAATTTCTCTACCTTCAAAGGTCCTTTGCTTTCTACCGCTAATGCTAAAGAAACCTTTGAATCTGCGACAGGATTTCATGTGGGGCCGGTGGTTCAATGGCCAATTACACAAAGTTTTGGCGTCAAAGCCGAACTTCTTTACAATCAATCCGGCGGCAAATATCATTTTGACGGTACCGGATTTAATATTTTTCGTGCAGAAGATGGCACCAAAATCCTAGCGACCGGAGCCAAAAAAGTAGATTTAAACTTACTAAACACTTATTTGGATTTGCCTGTTATGGGATATTTGCGTGTAGGTTCTTTTCAGTTGGATGGTGGATTCAGAGTAGGCTTTCTGGTTTCTTCAACAGCAGACGGCCGTATGGTTTTTAGCGGAAAAACCGCTTTGGGTACCCCTATTCCAGAAATTAAGCAAACTCTTTTTTATAATTACAAAAAAGACAAGGCGGGAGAAGCCGACTATAGTTCCTTTACAGAAATGATACTCGACGGAAAAAACACTCAAATTCCGGAGAAAATCGGTGCCTATTTCTTTGAAGATAAAAAGGAAAAATACTTTAATTCTCTGGACTTAGGGCTTTCTATTGGTGCTTCTTATTTTATTGGGCGCTCTTTGTATATTGGTGCCAGAGCAAATTTTGGGCTTTCTGACATAACCAATAATCAAGCTGATTTTAGCCAAATAAAGACGGAAGGTCTGAACTTAATTAGACAGGCAGATAAGGACAAGAATTTTCAAATCCAGCTATCTATCGGATTTAGTTTATAACTTGCACTTGTGTAAATAAACTCACCGGTTTTTGACATAAAAAACCCTTTTTGCAGTTGTTTTGGGTAATTTTTCTCACAAAAT
>JANTGI010000184.1 GCA_024762995.1 Saprospiraceae bacterium
GATCGCTACAAAACTCATGACATTGAATTGGTCGTCGATCGCATCAAGCTCTCCGAAGACAAAGAAGATCGCTTTCGCAAATCCCTAGAGCTTGCACTCAATATGGGCGAAGGACTTATTTTTGTTTTGGACATGGACTCCGACGAAATAGCCTCCTTTAGCAAACATTTGATGTGTCCGGAGTCCGGAATCTCCTATGAAGCACCTTCACCAAATGCCTTTTCCTTCAATTCTCCTTATGGAGCTTGCCCTCGCTGCAACGGATTAGGATTTGTCACCGAAGTGGACATCAAGAAGGTGATCCCGGATGATTCCTTGAGCATCAACCAACAAGGCATTGTTCCTTTTGGAGAAGTCCGAGAAAACATGCTCTTTAAGCAAGTAAAAGCCCTTGCGGAAAAACATAAATTCTCGCTGGACACCCCCATCAAAAAAATCCCTAAGGAAGCCCTGGACTCCATGTTGTATGGGGGCGACGACAACCTGAGAGTAAAACACCATCACACCAAGGATGAATACGGCTACAACATCGGCTACGAAGGACTCCTAAAAATGCTCCAGCGATGGTACAAAGAATCAACATCCGAAAAAATGCGCCAATGGGCCGGTCGGTTTATGAGCATACACATCTGCCCCGAGTGTGAAGGCGTTCGACTCAAAAAAGAATCTCGCCACTTTAAAATAGGAGACAAAAACATTGGCGAGTTGGCTCAAATGGATATTACCGACCTGAATGTATGGGCCGCCACCATCGAAGACCACCTTTCCGAAAGGCAAAGAGCAATCGGGGCAGAAATCATCAAAGAAATTCGCTTCCGCTTAAAATTCCTCCAACACGTCGGCTTGGGCTACCTAAATTTAAATCGACCCGCTCGTTCCCTTTCCGGCGGCGAAGCGCAAAGAATCAGGCTAGCCACCCAAATAGGCGCTCAATTAACCGGAGTCACCTACATCTTGGACGAACCCAGTATCGGTTTACACCAAAGAGATAATCAAAGGCTGATTACCTCCCTAAGAGAGCTAACCAATATCGGCAATAGTGTCATCGTCGTTGAACACGACAAAGACATCATGCTGGCATCGGACTATCTAGTTGATTTGGGCCCCGGTGCCGGAGCGCATGGAGGCGCCATAGTGGCTGAAGGACATCCAAAAGTCTTTTTGAAAAATAAATCAATTACCGCAGAATATCTAAGCAACAAAAGAAACATCGCCATCCCTGACGAAAGGCGTAAAGGAAACAGTAAAAAGCTTATTTTGGAAGGCGCTACCGGCAACAATCTAAAAAATGTCAAACTAACCATCCCTTTAGGTACTTTCACTTGTATCACCGGAGTGTCAGGTAGTGGCAAATCTTCACTAATCAACAATACGCTATATCCTATTTTGCGCAAGCACTTCTACAAGAGCCTCCAAAACCCCCTACCTTACAAAAAAATCAGCGGACTAGAACACATTGATAAAGTCATCGAAATTGACCAATCACCCATAGGCCGGACACCCCGCTCAAATCCGGCCACTTATACCGGAGTTTTTACCCACATCCGCAGCCTATTTGCCGGCCTACCGGAATCCAAAATCAGGGGATACAAACCCGGACGGTTTTCCTTTAACGTCATCGGTGGGAGATGCGAAGTCTGCAAGGGCTCCGGCAAAAGAATCATTGAAATGAATTTTTTGCCGGATGTACAGGTGGATTGTGAATCCTGCCTAAGCAGACGCTACAATCGGGAGACATTGGAAGTCCTCTACAAAGGAAAATCCATCAATGACATCCTCAACATGACCGTAGAAGAAGCCGTTGAGTTTTTCAAGCACATCCCAAGCATTTATCGCAAGATAAAAACCTTGCTGGATGTCGGACTTGGATACATCACTCTAGGCCAACAAGCCACTACGCTTTCAGGAGGAGAAGCGCAGCGGGTCAAACTGGCAGAAGAACTCTCCAAAAGAGATACCGGCAATACTCTATACATCTTAGATGAACCCACAACCGGCCTGCACTTTGAAGACATTCAGCAATTATTAAAGGTACTCAACAAATTGGTCGATAAAGGAAATACGCTTATCGTCATAGAACATAATCTCGACATCATCAAAATGGCCGATTATATTGTTGATATAGGTCCGGAAGGAGGAAAAGGCGGTGGAAAAATCGTCGCAAAAGGCACACCGGAGCAGGTCGCCTATCAAAAAAACAGTTTTACAGCCCCATTTTTGGCGGAAGAACTAGCCCAAAAATAGCTTTGTAAAACTCGCTTACGCAAAAAATCCACAAATTTCAAGCCAATTTTATCTTTTTTTGAAAAAAAATAGGAAAAAATAAAAAAAACTTTTATCTTTATTTGCAGTGAGTGCTTTTTTAAGGACATCACTAAAATTGCCCAATTATTTTTTTTAAGCTATTGATAAAGTGGCTTTTAAGAATAACAATAAAATTCCAAGTTTAATCAAAACACATAAAAAAATAAAACACATTATTTTTTTATGGCATGTTTTTTGACTTTGTAGTGCTTGCAGCCTGCAACATTCCAATTTGTTTCCAAGTATAATTTGGCATGTATTGGGGAACAAATTTGATGAATTAAAAAAAAGAGAAGACGATGCTAAGACAGAATTTAAGTCAAAAATTACTACAAAAGCTATCCCCACAGCAAATACAACTGATGAAGTTGTTACAGATTCCTACAGCCACATTAGAACAAAGAATCCAAGAAGAACTGGAAGCCAATCCCGCTCTCGATGAAGGCTTTCAGGATGAAGAGGAAGAAGTACAAGGCGAACATGAGTCAGAATCCGCAGAAGAAGATGAATATGCGGACGAGTTTGACGATGCTTATAATGCGGCAGAAGTCGTCAACGAAGTCACTACCGAAGAGCCCGACATCCCTACTACCGGAGACAATGAACTGGAACTGGATGACTATGTAAAAGAGTACATGGACGACGACCCCATCATGTACAAATCCACCGCCGGCACTAAGGACGAAGAAGACAAGAATATTCCTTTTGCCGTTCAGTCCAGTTTTCACGAATATCTTTTGGAGCAGCTTTCTACTCTTAACCTAAAAGACGAAAATGAAGTAGCCATTGCCGAACAAATCATCGGCAGCATTGACAATGATGGATATTTGCGGAGAGATCTCGGCGCCATGGTTAATGATCTTCTTTTCTCCAAAAACATCCAAACTTCTGAAGAGCAAATCGAAAAAATCCTAAAACAAATCCAGCAGTTTGATCCTGTTGGAATCGGCTCTCGCAACCTGCAAGAATGCATTCTAATCCAATTGGAGCATCTTGAAAAAACGTCCAAAGACCTTTCTGATGAAGAGCTAAAAAATATCCATATTGCTAAAAAACTGGTCACTAAATATTTTGACGCTTTTAGCAAAAAGCACTATTCTAAGCTGATCAAAGGACTTGATATCACCTCAGAGCGTCTCAAAGATGTTATTGACATCATCACGTCGCTCAATCCAAAGCCGGCCAGTGGTCATGCGTCAGGAAATGCCTCTTTAAACTATATTGTCCCCGATTTTTTCATCACCAACAAAAACGGAGAACTAGATCTTACTTTAAATGCGAGAAACGCACCCGATCTTAGGGTCAATGACTACTACAAGGAAATGCTCACTTCCTATGTAAACAATAAAAAGAAAAAGAAGCCTAGCAAAGAGCAAAAAGAAGCCGTCAACTTTATCAAAAACAAGATTGACTCCGCAAAATGGTTTATTGATGCCATCAAACAACGATACGACACGATGATGAATACCATGTATGCCATCATGAAATATCAAGACGAATATTTCTTAACCGGAGACCCGGCCAAGCTCCGACCTATGATTCTTAAAGACATTGCTGAAATGACCGGTCTGGACATTTCTACCGTTTCTAGGGTCGCCAACAGCAAATATGTCCAAACGGAATTTGGCACCAAACTCCTTAAAGAGTTCTTCTCCGAATCTATGCAAACTGAAGATGGGGAAGAAGTCTCCACCTATGAAGTCAAAAATGCCCTTTCCAGCATTATTAAAGAAGAAAACAAACGTAAACCTTTGAGCGACGAAAAACTAATGATTGCTTTAAACGAAAAAGGCTATAACATCGCCCGTCGTACGGTTGCAAAATACAGAGAGCAACTTGATATTCCGGTTGCCCGAATGAGAAAAGAATTATAACTTCTTTTCAATACTTACACTAAAAAGGGAGAAAATCTTTTGATTTTCTCCCTTTTACATTGGCAAAACAAACTAAGGATACTTCACCCCAAAAACACAGCTCCCATTAGAGCTCTCTACCCTTTCCCTTCCTCTGTAATTGCTTGACTGCATCCACAAACTCTACAAGATCAAAAGCTTTCACGCCGTTGTTACTTCGCGGCCACATAAAACAAATCAAAGCAACCCTCGGCCGCCGGCTCAATCGCATAGTCTTCTTTAGTGATGCTCGCAACTAGGGAGTTGTCTTGGGCGACGAGTTTCTTACGATTGCGGCGATTCAGAATGTCATAAGGAATTTGCAAAATACGTCTAGGCAGGCGATATTGGAGATTAAAAATATCCCAACGGGTGATTTTGGCGACGGACTTTCTATTATTTTCGTAATATTCCATGATTTTTTCGTTGCCGAAAACGCCTAATTTTTCCACCGAGCCAAATTTTTCTCGCAAGAGAGCATCTAACTCTCCAATGGTATATTCTCGGACATGCCAAGGATTTCTAGTTAAAGACATTTTTATATTGGGCGTAGTGACAATAAATTTTCCGCCGGGCTTCAAGACTCGATGAATTTCTGACACAAAAGCATGGTCGTCTTCAATATGCTCTATCACCTGAAACGAAACCACAAAATCAAATTGATTATCATCAATTCCTTGAAAAGGGGGCACATTCATTTGCCGAAAGGTCACATTGTCATAGACCGAAAAATCAATGCTGTTGGAAAATTTATCAATCGTTGTTAGGTGATTTGCTTTTGGCGCAAGCACTTCTACCCCATAGCCGCTGCCCGTTCCTATCTCCAGGACATTCCCCGAGACTAATTCTGCCGCCTTTAGATAGGCCAACAAAGAACGTTGATAGACATAATTATCGGATACATCTGTGTGGGAAACGCGCTCGGCAGTTTGCAAATCCTTCATATTAACTGTTTTCGTACCTGTTTTCTTTATTCCTTAACGACTTTTTGGAGCAATAGTTGGGGACTTCAAATTAAATGTAAATCCCACCACACCCATTTTCTGAAAATATTTTATTTTTTGGCTTGCTCTATCCGGCTGACCTTTGGGTCTAGTCGTAATATCCCAAGCATTCGCATAGCCAACATCCAAATTATATTGAAAAAAGACACGATTCCAAAACGTCAGTCTTGCGCCACCAAAAACAGAAATGCCCAACCCACTAAAATGGGGGCGATCGTCATTGTGCTTTCCTAATAAAATGGCATTGGTCCAAGTCAAGGGAAAAATAGGCCCCGTCCCTGTCATTGCGGTCATACTAATTCGATCTCTCGCTTTTGAAAAAATATCAAAATGCTTCTCGACATTGATTTTAACGAGATTAAATCCATCTGAATGCTCCATCCGCAAAAAGGTCTGATGATCCATGATGACATCTTTGTGGTTATAGACTCCTGCAAATTTTTGAGAAGCAGACTCCTCTACGTATCCATCCATCACAACCACCTGATCATCAATGGATTGATACTTCATGTGATCCCAACCGACAGAAAAATAAATATTGTTTTTCCAGTGATACCCAAACCTAAAATTGAATTGCGGGATAGTAATCAAGCCCGGATCAAAATACACTTTAAAACTAAAAGGCTCGGGCAAATCTTTCGCTTTTACGTCAAAAACTGTAAAATCATATCCGGGCCCGTGATATTTTATCGTACTTTTTCCATATACTCCACGATTATATCCCCAATAAAAATAGAATTTCCTGGGTGCTTTAGGCAGGTCTATAGCTTGCGCAAAAATAACTTTGGGTAAAAAGAATAGCAACATCAAGAATATTAAAGGTTTCATATTAATTTTT
>JANTGI010000185.1 GCA_024762995.1 Saprospiraceae bacterium
TTTGACCAAACTGACCTCTTCGGTGGATTTTTCTCCGGTTACTTGGGCTTCTGCAATGACTTGATCACTACCCGCAAGAAAGAGCTTCCCGAGTCGCACTGCCGGATGCGCTTTATCCACAATAACCTCCCCGCTTTGATAGGTCTCCATACCCAAATAGGAAATTTCGATATGATAACGACCATAAGCGACATCTCTAAAAATAAATCGTCCGGAATCATTAGTGGTCTTTGCTGTGATTGGCTGTTTAGTGCCTTGCTGATACATAGCTACATTAGCATATGCAAGGCCTTTTTGGGATACTTCATCCATGACTTTGCCAAAGACCGTACCGGTGCCTGCTTTGGAAGCAGGGAAATGACCATCCTGCGCCCAAACCACCGACGAAACAAAAAGCAAAATCCCTATTATTAATTCTAGCTTTTTCATTGTGCAATTATTACAGCAAAAACCATTCATTTTGCTTAATTTAACGTCAAATATAGGTAAAAAAATTAAAAAAACCGTAGCTAAGACGATATATATACCAAATAGTTTAAATATTTTGGTTATTTATCAAAATTTTATTATTGCATTAAATTTTTGATAAATGCCCGGTTATAGACATTTGAGTTGATTTTGCAATAAATCTACATAAAAAATATCATAGTCATCATAGCCTTTTGACCATTCTATCCGAACCTTATCAATAGGCTGCTTTTTAATCTTGTTTTGTGCATAAATATTTAGGGAATATTGACCACGGTACAACACCGTCCCTTTTTTGCGGTTAATGACTCCAAGGTGAAGGACATTATTTTGTAAAGTCAATTCCTCGCCATCCAAAAAAGTAATGATTAGACGACTTCCCCTTTCCAGATAGCCGAAAGATTGGCGTGGATTTTTGCTATGTATTTTTATATTCAGGTTCAAAAAGTACTGTCCGCCTTCCACCAAGGTAAAATAACTACTACACAACAAATACGGTTGCCCGTCAATTAAAGGCACCAAATCCGGTTGATGCGAAAAAAAGAGCTGTTCTTCATATTCGATACGATGCTTATTGAGCACAGGATCTGTCCCGTCAAATGCCTTTTTGCAGGGAAAATCCGGCGGATTAAACATTCTATTATCTTCCAACTTGGCGTGATAAAAAGATTTATACCTGGGAAAATAGCCTGAATAAACCTTTTGGCTTTGGCGTTCCCCGTCCTTCAGCATAGAGTTTTTCTGAAAAGTAAGTTTAGAGATGGTTTGACGGTACTTTTCGACATCATTGGTCAGTTTGTTGATGATTTTTTGTTGTTTCTTGAGTTGATTAGCAATTTGCTTTTCCTTCTTAAGCCCGCTGACATATACTTTCTTGGCTTTTTTAATGCTTTTGGGGGACTCTTTTTTGGCTCTCCGACTCTCCAAATTACTTTCCATCCAATCACGTGCCCGCACCATATCATCATATTTTTTTTGCAGGTCATTGAGCGTGACCATGGCCTGATCGAGCTCAGTAGCGGCATTTTGCCATGCGGAAACCGCTTCACTCAACTCGATTTCAATATCGCCAATGTCTTGGCTCCATAAATGAATCGCATTTACCGAAAGGAAAATAAGAAAAATAAAACTTCTCATGCAAAAAATTATTTACAAACAAGAACGACACAAAAAGCATTTCGGATACAAAATAACAAATAAATAGCGTCAACCTAGCCCCAAATCCCAAATTTTCCTTAAAATTGCGCACAAATCACTTTTTTTCTAGAAAAATACTGTCCATGAAGCGCTATTTCCTTTTTTTTGCTGCTGCCCTCCTATTGGTGCAATGTAAAAACACCTCTACCCATAATGAAGCTCCGGCATCAAAAGTAACTTTTAAAAAGATTCCTGTGAAATACATCCCAACTCGAAAAGATACGTCCGTAGTGGATGATTACTTTGGAACAAAAGTCCCTGACCCTTATCGCTGGCTGGAAGATGACCATGCCGAAGAAACTAAAAAGTGGGTCGAAGAAGAAAACAAGATTACAGAAGCCTATCTCTCTAAAATACCTTTCCGCAATCCCGTAAAGGCCCGATTAACCAAGCTTTGGAACTATGCCAAATTCTCCACGCCGTTTAAAGTCGCCGGAAAGTACTATTTCTTCAAAAACGATGGATTACAGAATCAAAGCGTCCTTTTTGTCCAAGAAAATCTCGATGCCACCCCCGTAGAAGTCCTAAATCCAAATACTTTTTCGAAAGATGGTACCGTCGCACTCGGAGACCTGAAATTTTCGAAAGATGGAAAATATCTTGCTTACCAAATTAGTGAAGGGGGCTCGGATTGGCAAACCATCCTTATCAAAAATCTAGAAACCGGTAAAACATTGGATGACCGCATAGAATGGGTCAAGTTTTCGGGTATCTCTTGGGCCGGAGACGGTTTCTTTTACAGCCGCTACCCGACTCCCTCCAAAAATGACAAACTCAAAGGGGAAAATCTATTTCATCAAGTCTATTACCACAAGATTAATACCGGTCAAGATGCAGACCAACTCATCTATGCCGACCGCTCTAATCCCAAATATAATTTCTACTGCCAAACTACCGAAGATGAACGCTACCTAGCTATTTCGGTGGCCAAATCAACAAGTGGTAATGCGTTGTATATCAAAGACTTAAAAAATCCTAGAAGCAACTTTGTCCCTGTCACAGAGCGATTTGAGTCTGATTATAGTCTAGTGGACAACATCCAAAACGAATTATTATTATTGACCAATGATAAAGCGCCGAATCAAAGGCTCATCTCCGTAAATGCCGACTCCCCGCAAGAAAAAAATTGGAAGGTAGTCATTCCTGAGTCCACGGATGTTTTGCGCAGTGTATCGTTGATTGGAAACAAACTATTTGCTCACTATCTTCACAATGCGTCTTCCAAGGTGGTCGTCGATAATTTGGATGGCACCAAAGCCTATGATTTGGCGCTGCCGGGGATAGGTACTGTGGGCTCCCTTTCGGGAAAAAAGGAAGATAATGAAGCATTTTTCTCTTTCAGTTCATTCACTCGTCCCAATACCATCTACCAATTAGATGCACCGACGGGCAAGTCTAAGATTTTCAAAAAATCAGGAATTGACTTCGACAGTGATGCCTACGTCACCAAACAAATCTTCTTTAAAAGCAAAGATGGCACCCAAGTCCCTATCTTCATCACCCATAAAAAAGGTTTGAAAATGGATGGCAAACGTCCCACCTTACTTTATGGATACGGGGGTTTCAACATCTCTATCCTACCAAGATTTAGCCTGGTACGCTCTTTAATCATGGAAAATGATGGAATTTATGCCGTTGCCAACATTCGCGGTGGCGGTGAGTTTGGTCAAAATTGGCACCTGGCCGGAACCAAGGAAAAGAAACAGAATGTCTTTGATGATTTTATTGGAGCCGCAGAGTATTTGATAGACAACGGTTATACGTCATCGGACTATTTGGGTATTGAAGGTGGCTCAAACGGGGGCTTATTAGTGGGTGCGTGTATCACGCAAAGGCCGGAGTTATACGGTGTTGCTTTTCCAAGAGTGGGTGTATTGGATATGTTAAGATACCAAAATTTTACCATTGGACGGGCATGGGCGTATGACTATGGTTTGAGTGAAAACGAAAATGACTTTAAATATCTTTACGCCTATTCCCCATTACATAACATCAAAGATGCAGAATATCCGGCGACAATGGTAATGACCGGGGACCATGATGACCGCGTAGTACCGGCACATTCTTTCAAATTTGCGGCAACGCTACAAGCTCATCAAAAAGGAGACAAGCCCATTTTGATTCGAATTGCCACGTCTGCCGGTCATGGAGCCGGCAAACCCACCGGTAAACTTATACAAGAATCCGCCGACATGTTGTCCTTCTTCTTTTACAATACCAATACATTAGTGAAATACTAAGCTGCACAAGATACCCTGCACAATATGTCGCTATTCTTAATAAAAATCGGGTTCTTACCCATCAGCCTTTGGGATGTCTTAGACGTGCTCATCGTGGGATATTTGTTTTATCAAATATACCTATTGCTGCGTGGTAGCATAGCCTTCAATATTGTGTTGGGTGTCTTACTGTTCTTTTCGGCGGGCTGGTTGATGAAGTTCTTAGAAATGGACCTTTCATCGTTGATAATCAGTCAGATAGCTAATATTGGAGTCATTACGTTGATAATTATTTTCCAACCCGAAATACGTCGATTTTTGCTATATCTGGGACAGACGACCTTACATGGGCGTTTTGATTTTATCAATAAATTTTTAAATCCCACCGGTACGCCAAGTGAAGAGAATAATGCCTATATCGAAGAAATTACCCATGCCATTTTTCGGATGAAAACAAGGCGCTGGGGCGCACTCATCGTGCTAGGTAACAAAAATAACGTCGATGAACTTGCCAAGTCTGGTCAAATCATCAATGCCAATATTAGTGAAGAGTTATTGTTGAGTATTTTTAATAAAGAAAGCCCCTTACACGACGGTGCGGTCTTAATTCACCAAAATAAAATCTATGCGACCAGTTGCGTATTGCCGATTTCAAAAAACAATTCGCTTCCGCAAAATTATGGGCTTCGACACCGCTCCGGCATCGGGCTCACCGAAGTAACCAATATGTCCGTCATCATCGTCTCTGAAGAAACCGGAAATGTAACCTTTGCCAATAGCGGCAAATACCGAGACATCAACAGCCCCGAAGAATTGAAGGAGTTGATACGGGATGTTTATTAGGTGTTTCAGAAGAGAAATGTATAAATGATGAAGCATGAGACCTATTTTCATTTTCCTTTGTTTTTTCTTTGTTTACACAACTAGTTGTCAATCAAAGGTAGCTTCGAATCAAAAAGAAGAAAAAGAGCAAACTGTATATTTAAATCGACCATTTCCATTTATAATGGAAGGAATTTCTCATTCAGTTGCATTGCCAAAATCATTTCAAACAACGGAGAAAGGTAAGGCGATAGTGTATCTGTTTATAAATGACCAAGGGAAAAAAGAAGGCTTTAGCATTGTTTTTTTAAAATTGGGCAACGAAAATGCAAAAAGGTTCTATGAGTACTCCAATGCACCCAAAGAGCAGGCTGAATATCCTTCAGAAATTCAACCCTTTTTCTCTGTCTTCAAAAAAGAAATTGCCAAAATTGAAATTAAGAAAAAGAAAAATACCCAAATCTTGAAAGAGCAAAAGTATTACTATGCTATCGCTTATGACTTAGAATAAAATATCAGTTAATCGAGCAATGTTAGGTCCATGATATTGCCTGGTAAGCCTTTTAGCCATGAACCGAATCTAGGCATAGGCGTCTCGCCTACGTGATTCAACTAAAAACCAAAAAAAAAACTATCTTAGCCTAAGCATTTAAAAACAACCCATTGCAAGCCATATACAACGAAGAAGGCAGAATCGTACCCGATGAAAAAGAAGGGGGTTATCTATTTGAATACACCATTTCGGATCATTTGGGCAATGCGAGAGTCAGTTTTGCTGATTTAGACAATAACGGCGTTATTGATGTCCAAGAAATCATCCAAGAAAACCACTACTACCCTTTCGGAATGAATATGGATGGAAATTGGCTCTCCACCTTCGGCGATGAAAACAAATATCAGTATAATGGTAAAGAATTGAATAGTGATTTGGGGTTGAATTGGAGTGACTATGGGGCGCGGTGGTATGATGCTAGTATCGGTAGGTTTACTTCGATAGATCCACTCGCTTCCGATTATTCCTTCCAGAGTCCTTATGCTTATGCTACTAATAATCCTGTTTTGTTGATGGATATTTTGGGGATGGGGGTGGAAACTGATTATTATCAATGGTTCGGTAAGAATTAGGCGGCAATTTTGCCGATTTTTCGGACTTGTTCTCGCAACGGACTCATTTTTTGGCTATTATGCTTCAAATCTGAGTTGCAGAAAATAAAAT
>JANTGI010000186.1 GCA_024762995.1 Saprospiraceae bacterium
GGGAGTTTGTATTGGAAAAGGTCACTGACGAAAAAAATGGATTTATCCCTTTCGGGAAAATTTTTACATGGCTCAAACGGACATACACAGTTGCCCAATTTTGGCATCAATTCCGGCGCATTAGGGCTGGGTATCCACTACCACCCTTCCGGAAAACCGGGTGCTCGGATTATTCCCCCCTTAGTAAGAGACAAAGTGCGCTACTTGCAAATAAAACCGGGCATCGGGCTCCATGAACTCGGTGGAACAAGGGGCCCTGTTAATGGTCCTAAATACGGCATTGCTAGTTTGGCCGGCTATTATAACATCCAATTTAATCATCGTAACCGACTTAAATTGGGTTTGATTTTCCGCCAATACAATAGTTATGCCTCGTATATTCAAAACCACTCGCTAGACCGGCGAATTACCCCCTACTCTTTTTCATTTGCCTTAGGTCATGAATTTTTAATGGGCAGAGTCGGTATTGATGTGGATGGCTTACTGCACCTATATAAACCGTTTTACCGAATTTATTTTGATGAATTCGGCCCGGATAGCCAAATATTATTTTTATTGCACCGATGGTTAGGTGCCAGAATTGGATTCAACGCCTACTTGCTTCCCCCTTCTCAAAATCCACCAACCAATATTTTCTTTGGTGTCCACCTCAATACCAATAATGGGGAAGCAGATTATTCATCTATAACGCTTGGCATCGAGCATCAGCTCCGCTAGAAAAGGAAGCGCCCGAACTTAGCAGAAGGGAATAAAAAAAGCTGTTTCTCAAGAGAAACAGCTTATATTCAATAAAGACTTTGTAATTTCAATACCTAAGTTTTCATTTGGTTTAATACTCGTCCTCATTAAACAGAAAATCATCTTTCCGCGGATAATCCGGCCAAAGTGATTCTATATCTTCAATCATTTCCCCTTCATCTTCAATTTCTTGTAGATTTTGAATGACGATTTCGGGGACTCCATTTCTGTAAGCAAAGTCAATAAGCTCATCCTTTGTGGCCGGAAAAGGCGCATCTTCTAAATGGTTTATAAGTTCTAATGTCCAAATCATTACTGTGAATTAACAGTTAAAAAATTGTAGAAAATTTAGCCCAAAAAAGAGCTAATCTACTGATTCCCAAGACCTGCCTGTGCATTTTCTCTCGGGCGTGCAAAAGTAAGGAAAAAGAAACCAAAGATGCAAGTCCTACCAACAAAAAAAATGCCATTAACTTTTTGACTATCTACAAAATAAGCATGGCATCACCATAGCTGTAGAACTTATACTTCTCTTTGATGGCTTCTTGATAAACTTCTCTCATAAACTCTTTTCCTGCAAAGGCCGAGATCATGATAAATAAACTGGACAACGGCAAGTGGAAGTTAGTAATCAATGAGTTAGCAATTTTGAACTCATAAGGCGGAAAAATAAACTTATTAGTCCAACCTTTAGCGGGATTTAGGGTATTTTGAGCAGAGACCGCAGACTCTAAGGATCTCATTACGGTAGTCCCTACGGCGCATATTTTTTTCTCGGCCGCCATAGAATTATTTACTTTCTCGACGGTATCTTCGGTAATTTTGAAATATTCGGCTTCCATCTTATGCTTGGACAAATCTTCCACATCAATGGTACGAAAAGTACCCATACCCACATGCAAAGTCACCTCCGTCAAGTCAACGCCATTGATTTCCAGGCGTTTAAGCAACTGCCGGCTAAAGTGCAGACCGGCTGTAGGAGCAGCAACCGCCCCCACTTCTTTCGCAAATACGGTTTGATAACGGTCTCTATCAAAAGCTTCCACCGGTCTATTAATATACTTCGGAAGCGGGGTTTTTCCTAGCTCATTGATGACATCCATAAATGGAATTTCATCTTCACCCTCGTAGAAAAAACGTAAAGTTCGGCCCCTGGAAGTCGTATTATCCATCACTTCGGCCATCAGTTCAATATTGCTATCAGGGGTGGTAAAAATCAGCTTATTCCCGACCCGTATCTTACGCGCAGGATCCACCATAACATCCCAAAGCTTACTTTCGGCATTAAGCTCACGCAACAAGAATACTTCGATTAAGGCTCCGGTCTTTTCCTTAATCCCATAAAGACGGGCGGGAAAGACCTTGGTATTATTAAAAATCATCGTATCTCCTTCACCAAAGTAGTCTAAAACATCTTTAAACAACTTGTGCTCTATTTTGCCTGTATCCCGATGCACGACCATCAATCGAGACTCATCTCTCTCATCAGATGGATATTGTGCGACTAGTTCCTTGGGAAGGTCAAACTTGAATTCAGATAGCTTCGATCTCATATATCTTTTTTTTTCAGCCCGCAAAGGTAGTATTTTTCCAAACAAAAAATGTTGCTTTTAGTTTTTATTTATATTTTTCAGACGATTTACTCCATTAAAAAGGCTTTAGTTATTACCTTGCGGCAATTCGTGGTTCATGATTCTAGTTTTTTACCATGGATTCGGCTCAATTCATCTTTCCTTGACCCTTCCAAACAAAATCACTCATGCAAAGAATGTCCTTATCCATTGCCTTGGCCTCCAAGTCACCCAGAAGGCAGAAATTACTTAAAGAAGCGGGGTTCCAATTCCGAGTTGTTTTACCAAATATCGAAGAAAACTACCCTCAAGATTTAGCCCCCGAGTTGGTTCCATCCTTTTTATCCGCCAAAAAAGCACAAGGCGCCATAAATCTGGTAAAAGATACCGAAATCACCTTAGCAGCCGACAGTATTGTCATCTTAGACAAAAAAATATATGAAAAGCCCACAAATAGAAATCATGCGGTAGATATTCTTCAATCCCTTTCGGGAAAAACCCATCAGGTCATTACCGGAGTCACTTTACTTTCGCAAAAAAAAGAAATCACTTTTAGCAGCCTAACGCATGTCTCCATGGAACCACTAACCCTCCAAGAAATCAACTACTACATAGACAACTTCAATCCATTTGATAAGGCCGGAGCCTACGGCATCCAAGAATGGATAGGCCACTGCAAAATATCAAAGATTGAAGGCTCCTACCTCAATGTAATGGGCCTCCCCGTCAATCTAGTCTATAAAAATCTAAAAAACTTCCTCTAAAAAGCAGCTTGCTGCGCAAAAAAAGCTACTTGTTTGCGCCCAACACCAAAAGCAGCTTGCTACGCCCCAAAGACCAAAAGCAACCGCAGGGAGCGCCCCAAAGACCAAAAGCGACGAAGGAGCGCCCCAAAGACCAAAAGCTACTTGTTTGCGCCCTACACCAAAAGCAACTTGTTGCGCCCCAAAGACCAAAAGCGACCGCAGGGAGCGCACCAAAGACCACCCCTCCCTATTCCCTAAAAACACCCAAACTCCCCACTTCCCCATTCAAAAACAATCGCAAAAAATAATTCCCAACAGGTAGCCCCGACACATCTAATTCAAATTTTTTATCACCCGGAGTCAAGTAACCGAGAGCATCCTCCTGCATCACTCGTCCATCCATGGAGACAAAAGACACCAAAGCCTGTCCTCGAGTCAAAACAGATAAATCCAGATGTAATTTATCTTGTACCGGATTCGGATAAACAGCCATTTTGCCTGTAAAGGCCTTTAATGAATGTGTGCCCAAGGTATCTTCGGGCTTAGTATAAATGGTAATATGATGACTTCCCAACCCCATTTGTGGCATTCCAATCCACAAAGTTCCGTGTCCATCCCATTTCAAGTCCGCCACATTATTTTGGGGCAAGTGTCCGCTATAGACATCATAATGATTTATGACACCGAGCTTATACGAATACATGCCTACTCCGGTGGTTCCTATCCAAAGCGTAGAGTCAGGAGTGTATTCTAAACAAGAGATATTATTTCCTTGAATCCCGGAATTGGATGCATCAAAATGAAACCAATTTCCGTCACTATCCAATTTTAACAAACCCTTTGACGAGGTCCCTATCCAGATATTATTCCACTCATCGCGAACAATGTCATTAACAATGGCATCCTCCAAAAAATGATCCGGCGTATCATAAGCCGTCAATGTCATGCCATCAAAATGCTTCAAAGAATTAAACCGGCCGGCATACCAAAATCCATCGGCACCATCCCACTCAATGGCTGTTACATCCTGATGAATTCCGACCGTATCCGCATTAAAAAATGTCCACATGTCCTCTGAGTAGTCAAATTTCCATAAACCGCCATTGACCGCCAACCAAATCCTATTTAATGAATCGAGATACATGTCGTTAATGACATTTAACGGATATTGTAGCGGAGAATTTAAATGGTTTAAATGTACAATCGTATCCCCATTCCACATCGAAAGACCGTTAAAACTATAACCAATCCACACATTTCCGGCAGAATCTTTAGCCGCATAATTGACCTGATTGGTCGGAAGACCCGAATGCTCTTCATCCAAAATAGTCCACATAGAATCTTGAAAAATACCCAAACCGCCAGTCAATGTACACACCAGCAGCGTACTGTCATGGGTGTAATTTAGCGAAAGCACATCATTATCCACAAAGTCAGAATCTTTAAAGTCAAAAGTATCCCAACTGGTACCATCAAAATGTACCAAGCCATGACTATAAGTGCCTACCCACAAATCACCCGTCAGCGTATCAATCTCTACCTTCTCCACGCTATTGTCAGGCAAACCCGAATTATTAGACAAATAGACTTTCCATGTACTAAAATCCGTCATCGTTTCCGAAGGAATACTCACCAAGCCTTGCAAAGTCGCCACCCATATAAGAGAATCATTCCCTACGGCAATATCTTGAACAAATCCTGTCGGCAAAGGCGAATCCCCTTGCTTAAATACCTCCCATTGATCATTCACATCCTTCACCGCTAATCCATCATGCGTACCTATCCACACTCGTTTTTCATGATCAATGGCCAGTCCCGAAATAATCTCATGGGGAATAGGCGAATTATAAATATCGTAACGAACCCAAGTGGTATCAAGCTGATGATACAAACCATGATAACGGGTACCAAACCATACGTTTTGGTCATTTACATTGTCTTCAAAAGCAATCTGTACGATTCCTCCCGAATAATTACTCACCGGAAGAGGAGAGTTTTCGCTACTTATCAAACTCCATCCGCCATTTTTATAGATATTCACACCACCATAAAAGGTGCCCATATAGATGGCGCCGGAGGGAGCCCGTTTCATAGTTCTCACAAAATTTGAAGTCAACGGAGACGTACTTACCTCATAATTTTCCCAGTTTCCCGGCGACAAACTAGCATGACCGGCACCAAAGTAATAATAACTTACCCACACAGAATCATCCGACGTGACCAAGATATCCGTCATAAAGTCATCCGTCAGATTTGATTGTTCCGTAGAATACTTAGTGCGCTCACCAGTGATAGAGTTAAACTTAAAAATCCCATCCCTAGTGGCAATCCAGACCCATTGACTATCAATGGAAATTCCCGTGACATTATTAGAATGAGTTTCAAATGTCCAATCATCCTGCCCGTGGAGTTGTAAAAAAGAAAATAGGAAAACGCACCACAATAAATAGAAATAACTGTTGTTTCTCATGTTTAGTTAGATTCGTAATAGACTGTAGTGGGGCAATGTATAAAGCAAAATAAAAGAAAATTTTGATAAAAAGCCATTTTTCTTTCATTTTGTGACACTTAAAAGTCCAAAATACTCCAATAGGGTTACCCGCTCCCTCCAATTCCATCCATCATACTACTTATTTCCCCATGACAAAAAGAAAATAATAAACTAAAAACACCCCCTTAGCAGCTTGCTGCGCAAAATAGCAGCTTGCTG
>JANTGI010000187.1 GCA_024762995.1 Saprospiraceae bacterium
GAGTCGCAACCGCCTTGTGCCGCATTGGGTAAGGTGACGGATCCATTAGGGTTGCTTTCGCTAAAAGTAGTGCCGTTGATGTTGATGGATTGCCCGGCGCAGAGGGTTTGGGAATAATGACCCGTTGGCTTGTCAAAAATTAGATTTACAACGACGATACTATCACACCCACTGACGGCAGATTTAGGTAGATATTCTACGCCATTTGGATTGTTTTCATTGTATTGGGTATTGTTTACCGTAAGGGATTGACCGGGACAGAGCGTGTCTGACACTTGACCTAGAGGTGGGGTGTAGTTGACGTTGGCGATGAAATTGGGGAGCCCAGCAATGGATTGGTTAGGAGCAAGATTAAGGGCATTATGCTCAAAGTTGCAGGAAGCCTTTGCTGAGTTTGGGTTGTGAATAATACTAAGAAAGGGATATGGTGTCGCATATTGCGTGTACTCTGCCACATAGATATCATTAAAAGGTGATATTTGAATATCACCAAGATAGTTTGGGCTTGAGTCAAATACTTTAAAGGTTGAGTTTTTGATGGCTTGATTGTCACCGGCAAGAAGGTCGAATTGAAATAAGCCTTTATTGCTACCTTGTCCGGTGACAGCGTAGAGAAATTGCCCAGAAGGTGAAAAAACAGCACGGCCAATACCATCTAGTGTATCAATGACATATTTGAAGGTTAACATACCAGATGAATTGTCAAAGTCAAAAATTTCAACTTTTGAGTTTTTTGCTGCAGTTTTAGGACCGATGGTATGACATATTAGCTTTGAATCTTGTGATGCGATGAGATTTCCTGCTCCTTGCCAATTTCCGTTGCCTCCTCCTACATAACTTCCAATTGATTGAACAATAGGAGTGGATGGCCCATCTTCAGTAATTTTATAAGTGTAAAATTCATCACTGTTTATTTTATGTGTTACAACCCAATAGTCTATACCATTGCAGTGTTTTACGGCTGTTAGTTTTTCAGTATTTGGAGCATAGAGTAAAATGTTTTTCCTAGAAGAGATAATTCCACCTAGTCCTCCATCCAGGGTCATGTCAATTTCATTGTAATAATAGCCCTGTGTTGAGCCAATATAATCAGCGGTAAAGAGATAGTACCTATTCGGCCAACCGGGCCTTGGTACGATGACGGCCGATTGGGCGGATGAAAAATGCCCTTTTAAGTTAGCCCCATTTTGCATTACTTGGTGGTTGCGATTCCAAGCCGTTTTTCCATCTGAATAAAAAAGGATTTCTCCAGTCACTTTATCAGATATTGATGCACAACCTTCTTTGCTGTTTATTTGACCACCATCTAAAACTGTTGGTGGATTGGTACTAAAATCTAAACCGGCACCAGCACCAAAATACCAAGTGTTCCATTCATTTTGGGAGAAAATAAGCGTTGGAGTTAAGAATAAAATAAATAAAAAATAATGTTTAATTTTTAGAATCATTTTAATTACCTTTTTTTGATGGCAATAATATTTTGATAGGCAAACAATTCTAGGAAAAGGAATTCATTATATTCGTCAATGGGCAAAAAAGAGTTGGGTAATAATCGAAAAAAGTTATATTTTGGTGAAAGCAAATCAAAAAAGTCTTTGAAAAAAACCCGACTAATTACATTAATGCCTGTTATCTCAATTTGGATCGCACGAATTATATCTGCTTCGATGGTTTTTTTTGCCCCAATTAGAATTTTATATTCATTACCTTCAGTGTCTATTTTTAACAAATCAATATTTTTGATATTTTGCTCATGCACAAACTGATCTACTGTTTTTAGTTCAATTTCACAGGATACAATTTTCGTGTTATCTGCCGGAATAGATTCCTTGTACAAGGTTGCATGGGTGGATTCATCCTTCCCTTTTTCGTAAAATAGTTCAAAGGATCCTGGTTTGTTAGAAAATCCTATATTAAAGAAGTGATTTTTATCGGTTTCTAATGCTTTTAGTTTTTTATAAGTGATTGGATTGGGCTCAAAACCATAAATATGCCCAATAAACCCATATTTTCTACACAACTCACTATAATCTCCTTTATTGGCTCCAACGTCAAAGATGGTCTTAGGGCTATAATTATTGATAAACCATGATAAAAAATGGCTTTCTCCCGTTAATTCATGGCTTGAATAGTTTAGTATCCCAAGTCCACGAAGCCCATATCGAGCAATTGTCATATTCATTTTTGCAAATATTGGCCTTGCAAATATTTTTGGATACCACTTTTTAAAGAAATGAATATTCATCCTAATGGTTTGTTTTTAGAAAGTCAAAGATACGGGTTTATTTGCAATTGCTTAAACCAAAGGATGTTTTATAAAAATACTAAAGCCACCACAGATTGCTGTGGTGGCCTTGGATTTACGTTGTATTATACTATCTAAGAAAGTCACGTTAAACACTGCAAAAACAATGTTATGCTCAAATATCCGGATTTATTTGGAGTGAAACAATGAGGATGTAGTAGTAAGCCTTTAGTCTGTAATGAAATTGGCCTTTCAGGTTATATATGAGCTAAAGTGTCTAACAGAGTGTTCTTGTACTGATTGGATACCTTAAGAGAGATTTTATTGAGTAAAAGTACATACGGTGATTTGCCTTTAACGTATTCGGTAATCTTATATACATTTACTACATGCGAGCGGTGAACCCTAATTAAATCGGTATTAGAAAAATCATACTCGCCTAGATTTTTTGACGAAAGGATTGTTTTTCCATTCTCTAAGTAGAAGTTTGTGTATCTGCCATCGGCTTGACAATAAAGTATTTCATCAATATTGCAAAGCAAAAAGCCGTTGATGGTTGGAATTTGGATGGTTTTATTGTTGTTAGAATGGTCTGTCTTTTCAACGGTGTTTTTGGCCTTTTCCACGGCTAAAATTAGTTCCTTATGGTCAATGGGCTTTAGCAAGTAATCACAGGCACTTGCCTTAATGGCTTGGATGGCATACTGCTCGTGAGCAGTAGTGAAAATAACAGCAAAAGGAACCGGGTTAAAATAGGAGAGTAATTCAAACCCATTCTCCTCCGGAAGCTCAATGTCTAAAAAAACGATATCCGGTTTTGTCCTTCTAATTAGTGGAATGGCATCTTTTACGGAAGTGGCTTGCTGTATGGTCCGGATGTCCGGACAATAGGTGCGGAGAAGATAGGTTAATACTTCAATATTTTTGAACTCATCATCAATGATTACAGCCTTCATTATCTTTCTCAGTTATTAGTTTCAAATATCAGTGTGCTTCTGGTTCCTCGTGGATTTTGGTCGGCATCAAATAAGTCTTCAATAAAGAATTGGACCGATAAACGGGCAAACTCTCCTTTACTTTCATTAATTAATTTGATTCTGTCGTCAATAACGTCATAACTACTTATTTTTTTATTCGTTGGTTTGTTTTTATTTCGCCCCACTCCATTGTCTTCAACGATGAAAATGACCTTTTTGTCCTTGATTTGTACATTAAAACGGAGTATCCCTCCATCTTTTTTGTGAAAAAGCCCATGTTTAAAGGAGTTTTCAAGGATGGGTTGTACCATTAATGGAGGAATAGGTATGGAAGATTCAAGGGCCCCGGGGTCAATTTTTGAGAAAATTTTGACCTTTTCCGCAAAGCGCTCTTGCTCCATGTCCAAGTAGTCCGCAAGAAACTGCAGTTCCATGGACAATGGGATAAGGTTTTTGTGGGAGAAATTGAAAATTTGTCGGATTAATCTAGACATTTTTGTTAGAATCTGGATGGATTTCTCCTTATTGGCGACAGTGATGTAGTAAATAATGGTATTCATGGAGTTGAAAATAAAATGTGGATTCATTTGGAGCTGTAAAATGGCGTTCTTTAGCTTTTCAGATTCTTGCTTTCTTGTTTTTTCAATTTCAAATTTTTTCTTCTTATTGTTGAACCAAAGGAAAATGAGTGAAGAGCCACTAAAAACTGCCAATAGACTAAACCAAGTCGTCTTCCAAAAGGGTTTATGAATTTCAAAATGAATAATAGATGTGTTAAATTCAGCTTGGTTTTCTTGATAGACAGATTTTACGATTATCTGATAGGTTGAAGGTGCCAAATTTGTCAGAATAATTTTTTTGTTTGGAGCTAGGTGCCAATTGTCTCTTGCATTTATCTTATAATAGATTTTTGCTTTGTTTAAAGGATTGAAAGCGCCTATTGTATTGAATTTTAATTCAATATTGTTTTGTAAGTAGGATAAATCATAGGATGACTGAATAAGTGTGTCATTGAAATTTATTCGTATTGATTCTAGATTGACTAAAGGGGGATGGCGTTGAGTGTTTATGTGGTTTGCAAAATAGATAAAAAGGCCTTTTTTCGTGCCAATTAGAATCGTATCCTTGGTATCCCATAATGAAATGATTGGCGCTTGAATGATATTTTTTATGCTTGGCTGCTTATAGAAAAGCTCTTTGTCGATGTCAAAATAATACAAGTTGTTAAAACTACTTAACCATACTTTGGTCGGGTTATTACAGGAGAGTTGATCAATCTTGCGGGGCTTTCCTTCGATATTGAAAGGATATTTTCGGGTCTCCTTATTGCCTTTATTATATTTTATTAAACCCGAAGATGTCGTAGAAAACCACACAGAATTATTTTTGTCAGGAAGAATCATGGTCACATAATCATTAATCCCTTTAAAGGGGGTAGCCGGGGAAAGACGGTCTTCTTTTGGTGGGTATCGTAGGAAAAAAGTCTTTTGTAGCCCTCCAACCCAGATAGTCGAAGACAAGGTGTCTTTGTACAACGCAGTGACCCTTTCGGTTAAAATATTTTGGAGGGCAGAACCGGTATAGTATTTAAGAAACCCGGACCCTCCGGTAAGGAAATCACCGTTTTTCAACGGTATAATTTTTTTAGAAATGACCTTCCTGGCTTTAATAAAGGAAACCGTGTTGTTTTTTATATCAAAGTTGTATTCAGAAAGAGAGCTAGTAGTAGCAATAAATAATCGAAGACCTTGGATGTATATGTCAGAGACGACATCATCTAAAATAATTTTTTCCGAAAGGGGATTAAGTGTGTTAGGGTCTAGAAATAAAATTTGATTCTGAGATGCTATTACATAAGGCCCTTCTTGTATTTTTTGTATTTTTTGAACATCTTGGTTGCTAAGGGCTTCATTTTGATAATTGTAGAGTGAATTAGGTGGAATATAAAATAGCCCTTTACCATTTGATCCAAACCAATAGCCTCCTTCTCTGTCAATTAACATGCTGAAAATATCAGTACCTTTTAGGCTGATTGAGCCTACTTCCTGTTTTGTTTTGTCGTAAAGGTAACAACCATTATTAGTTAAGAGCCAAAGGTGATTATCTTTTGAGTACCAGTTGTTTATGGCTGTTGGAGTACGAAATATTTTTTTTTGGAGATATCGGCCATTATGTGGGACATAGATTTTTCCATTTTTTAAAGTGTTGACAAGCATATAAAGGTCATCATCATCAGAGATAAAATCAATATTGGAATTATTATTGAATTTTAATGAAAATGAATCAATTTGATTATTTGGACCAATGCTTAAAAAATCCATGAGTCCATTTGAATGAAACCAATAGGAGACTACTAAATGCTGTCGCTTGTCAAATGCAAAATTAAATCGTCCGCCAGCGGGATATTCAAGTTTTATTTTGTTTATATGGTCATGGTGGTGAGAAAACGATCTCAAGTTGTAAGATTTATTACTGTTTTTTATCTGAAAAAAGATACGATTT
>JANTGI010000188.1 GCA_024762995.1 Saprospiraceae bacterium
AGAAACAGAACCGAAAGGTTCAGAAGAAAATGGTGGCTATAGCGAAGGGGCACCACCTCTAACCATTCCGAACAGAGTAGTTAAGCCCTTCAGCGCCGATGGTACTGCCGCATGGTGGGAGAGTAGGTCGCTGCCAACTTTTTTTTAAAAGCTCATCCTTCGGATGGGCTTTTTTTTTTGTGCTTACCCTAATCCATGAACTGCCAAAAAAATGTATCTTTGCCACCTGAAAAAGACCTGAATGAATAAACATTTGACCCATAAGTTGACTTTTGAATTTGCTTGGTGGCTGGTGACAGCCATTGTTTGTCTTTTAGTTTATTTACGTAATTCGGCTGGTTTGGCTACTTACCCTTTTCTTATTGCGAATATGGTATTTATTATTACGTTTATTACGGTGACTAGGCATGTATTCCTACTACGGCATAGTTTCGTTGCTAATTCCCGAAACTTGATGGTTCTACTTATTTTTGTTTGTATCCCACTTTTTATTTATACATTGACGATGTATAGGGAGTTTAAGATGTTTTGGGATGATGGACGCCTGATTCCTTTTTTGAATCCAGGAGAATATGAGACGCAGATGAATGTTGCTAACTTTTTTCGGAGGGAAATGTTGTTCTTTTCTATAGGGAGTATGATTGCTACTTTTATTTTCCCTTTTACCCTAGTGAAAGCTATTTGGCGTAAGCACAATAAGGGATATGTATAATTTAAGTTTCGGAAATTCGGTCTAATGGTGTAACGATACAACGGTGTCGCTCTTTTCGATTTTGTGGTATTGGCCAAAGGTAACGGTCAGGTTATAAATAGATACAAGGCATTCCTTGTATCTGCTATTTTCTTAATATTAGGACTCTGTCCGAAGAAGACCAAGTGTGTTTTTGATTTTTTTCCTTAAATCCTGTCCCCTACCACCGCAAGCTTGGTTGGTATCTTGTATAATTGGGCCTTATGGCAAAAAATACTCGGTTTTCATATGGGGCTAGGATTTTTCCTATAACAACAAAGATAAACTTTACAAAATATTTCGCATGGGATATCTAGATGAACTGAATGACGTGCAAAAGGCGGCTGTAACGACAATTGACGGACCAATCTTGGTGATTGCGGGGCCGGGGTCGGGAAAAACCAGAGTTTTAACTTATAGAATCGCCTATCTACTGGAGCAAGGCGTATCCCCATGGAATATTCTTTCCTTGACCTTTACGAACAAGGCGGCAAGGGAAATGAAAGAACGGATCGAAAATGTTGTGGGTGATAAAGTCAAAAATGTATGGGCCGGTACGTTTCACTCGATATTTGCTCGCATCCTGCGTTATCATGCAGATAAATTAGGTTACCCTAAAGACTTTGTTATCTACGATGCACAAGATTCTAAGAATGTGATAAAGGCCATCGTTTCCGAAATGTCATTGGACCCTAAGATTTATGCTCCCAATGCAATTGCTGCCCGAATTTCTAGCGCTAAAACCAATCTTATTGCCCCTAGCAAGTATGAGTTACATGCCGACTTGATGGAAGAAGACAGGGCGGCACGGCGACCTTATTTTTACCAAATTTATAAGCAATACATGGCTAGAAATCATCGCTCCGGCGCCATGGATTTTGATGATTTATTGTATTTTTTGTATTGGCTTTTCCGCAAGGAGAAAGAAGTCTTGCTAGAATATAGAAATAAATTTAAGTATGTTTTAGTGGATGAGTTTCAAGACACTAACTTTTTGCAGTATTCCATTTTGAAGCAGTTGGTACACTATGAAAAAAGCCCGGCCAATATCTGTGTTGTTGGGGATGATGCCCAGAGTATCTATGCGTTTAGGGGGGCTACAATAGACAATATCTTCGGCTACGAAAAAGATTTTAAGAATGTTAAAACCTTCAAGCTAGAACAAAATTATCGCTCCACAAATTATATCGTTCAGGCAGCCAATGAGATTATCAGCTACAACAGCCGTCAAATCAAAAAAGACATTTGGACGGATAAGATGGAGGGAAACAAAATAAAATTAATCAAGACCAGCTCTGATGCAGAAGAAGCAAAGAGAGTGGTGGATACCATCTTAGAACAAAAAAACCGAAATCATCTCAAAAATAGCGAAATCGCCATACTTTACCGGACCAATGCACAATCGAGAGTCTTTGAAGAATATTTTAGAAGGTATGATATTGCGTATCGAATTTATGGTGGTTTGTCTTTTTATCAACGTAAAGAAGTTAAAGATTTGGTGGCTTATCTAAAACTAACCATTAATCCCAAAGATGGAGAAGCTTTTAGAAGAGTTGTGAATTACCCCAAGCGAGGCATCGGTAAGTCCTCCCTTGATAAACTGGCTAAATACGCCAATGAACAAGAACTGTCTCTGTGGGAAGCCATTGATAATGCCCCATTACCGGCTAGAGCCAAGGATGCTTTGCTAAAGTTTAAGGTACTTATTAAGGGGTTTCAAAAGAAAATGGATACCATTCAACCTTCAGATTTGGCTCGTTTCATCTTTAACGCAAGTGGGTTGAGGCCGATATTGATAGCAGATAATACTCCAGAAGGAGTCGGGCGCATAGATAATATTAACTCCTTGCTCGATGGCATTAAGGCTTATGAAGAAGAAGATAGTGTCGTCGTCGTTCAAGAAGACGAAGAAGCCAAAACATTAACCGGTTGGTTGCAGAATATCTCCTTGCTCACCGATGCGGATAAGGAAAACGAATCGTCTGATGTAGTGACTTTGATGTCAGTTCATGCAGCCAAAGGATTGGAGTTTAAGTCCGTTTTTGTAACGGGAATGGAAGAAAAGCTGTTTCCTTCTTTTATGTCTATGGAAAGTAAAGAGTCGATGGATGAAGAGCGGCGATTGTTTTATGTAGCGGTCACTCGTGCCGAACAGTATCTCACCTTGACTTATGCCGAAAGCCGCTATAAGTTTGGTCAAATGACTTATAATGCTCCCAGTCGATTTTTAGAGGAGATATCTAGTGATATTTTGGAGTCTAATGTGGTTGAACGACCAACGAGACCCACTTCGACTGTGCAAGGTGCCTTCAAACCGTATCTGCCGAAAAAGAAACTTCCAAAGCGACGCATTCCAAATTTTAAGCCGAGCTCTGTGGAAGAGATAAAAAAAGGGGCGACGGTAATGCATGAGTTTTTTGGCAAGGGCAAAGTGTTGCAGATAGATGGAACCAATGATAAAAAAGTCGCAACAGTTTATTTCAAAGATATGGAAAAACCGGAACGTCGCCTAATGTTACGGTTTGCCAAGTTACAAGTACTTTCATAAATGAATTCCGCTGAGCTTAAACGGTTTATTCAGCAACGGGCCAGAGAGTTGGGGTTTGATGATGTCGGAATTGCGAAAGCAGAGCGTTTGGATGACGCAGCTCAGTTGTTACAATCTTGGCTGGATGAAGGGCAACATGGCACGATGTCTTATATGGAAAATCACTTTGAAAAACGGGTGGATCCGAGAGTACTAGTGCCCGGTGCAAAGACTGTTATTTCTTTTGTCCATAATTATCATCAGCCGGATTTGAAATGGCATGAAGGGCAGCCCAGAATCGCTTCTTATGCGGTAGGCAGGGATTATCACAAAGTCTTGAAAAAGAAGTTGAAGGTACTCTTTCGAGAAATCGAGAAAAAAGTTGGGACGATCAATGGTCGTATATTTACGGACTCCGCTCCCGTCATGGAACGTCAATGGGCAGAGAAAAGTGGCTTGGGTTGGCGTGGCAAACATACTCTATTGATTCATCCTAAAAGAGGCTCTTGGTTTTTCCTTGCGGAAATAATATCGGATTTAGATTTAGTGCCGGATACACCTATTCAGGACCATTGTGGGACTTGCACCAGATGTATAGATGCTTGCCCGACGGACGCGATTTCTCCGCAAGGCTACTTAATGGATGGCTCTAAGTGCATTTCTTATTTGACGATTGAATCTAAAGACGATATTCCCGAATCCTTTGAAGGTAAAATGGACAATTGGATATTTGGCTGTGATATCTGTCAAGATGTGTGCCCTTGGAATCGTTTTGCGAAAGCCCATCAAGAGAAGGATTTTGAGCCACGGGTAGATTATACTGCTTTGACCAGAAAAGATTGGGAGCAGATGACAGAAGAGCAATTTGATGAGTGGTTTTTTGGGACTCCTGTTAAACGGGCGAAGTATGAGGGGGTGAAGAGAAATATTGATTTTTTGTAATGCTATTATCTTATGGATAACCACCGACATAGCTTGCCCCGATTCCATTTGCTGCCTAGATTAAGGCAAAATTTGAAGTGAAAAGTAATATTTTAGCTACGTCCCAAAGGCTCTTCAAATTTCACCTTACTCGTTGTTGCAAATTCCAGCGGGACTTGCTATGCATAGCACTTTGAAAATCAGTACTTGGTGTTTGATGGTAGTCGTTCACCGAACCAAAGTCACATCCCCGCTAAATTCCCGCACGTCTCCGTCAATAAACTTAACAATTGCTTGATAGACATAAACCCCGTTATCCATTAATTTCCCCTTATAAAAACCATCCCAGCCGTCGCTTTGAAAGGCTTGGACATCTTTGTGTGTAGCTTCATAAACCATATTGCCCCATCTGTCATAAATTTGGAAAAGTACGAGCTCTTCTCCTTTTTTATTGGCATAAAGCGTAAACTTATCATTAATGCCATCGCCATTTGGGCTAAAAACATTGGGGATATACACACCATAATTCATCAAAACGTCCATTGTTCGATTCGTATTCAATTCACATCCATACGGGTCAACGGCGATAAGGGTTATTTCATCATCTCGAATAATGGGTGTGTTCACATTCTCGCAAGAGTCACAAATAGAAGCTCCGTTTTGGAACCACGAGTAAATCGGGCTGAGTAAGGTAGAGAAGGCACTCAATTTAACTGTTTCACCGTAACAAATAGAGTCTTTGGCAAGGATGCCAATGTCAGGAATTTGGTCGTAAGGTGAATACAATTCAATCGCAACCAAACTGTCACAGTTATCGGTTGGAATGACTTCAAAGCCATTCATTTTCTCGAAAGAGTAAATCTGATTATTCACCAAAATAGAGTCATACCAGCAAATGGTGTCTTGCACAAAAGTTGTATCCACGGCATAAAAATCTAAATGTACATCAATAATCGAGTCACATCCGGTAAAAGCAGCTCCGAGCATTGTCACTTGTCCGGCCGGGTGAGAAAAGCTAAAAATACTATCTGCGACAACTAAAGTATCGGCTATGCACAAAGTCATTACGATTTTGGATGTATCATCATAAAATCGAAGGTCAATATTGACCAAGCTGTCGCATCCGCCACTCGCCCCACCGGTAAGTAATACGGAACCGGACGGATGGTCATATTGAAAGGAATTTCCGCCCACGAAAAGCGAATCGCCAATACAAGTATTGGCTTGGTAGTTACCGATGATGGTTTGAGCGAATTGGAGGCTTACGTTAATCGTAGAGTCACAGCCATTTTGAGCGGCATTGGGTAAAGTAATGGAGCCATTAGGGTTGCTTTCGCTAAAAGTGGTGCCGTTGATGTCGATGGATTGCCCGGAGCAGAGGATTTGGGAATAGTTCTCTTGGATGGGGGGTAAGAAGAGCAATTGGACGTTGACGATGGAGTCGCAACCGCCTTGTGCCGCATTGGGTAAGGTGACGGATCCATTAGGGTTGCTTTCGCTAAAAGTAGTGCCGTTGATGTTGATGGATTGCCCGG
>JANTGI010000189.1 GCA_024762995.1 Saprospiraceae bacterium
ACAAATTTGGCAAACCAAATCATCCCATGTATATATAGCGCAAATTTGGTGATAAAATTGAGTCTTTCCACCATTTTTAACAAATAAATAATAGAAACGGTGAAATAACACGCTTTTTAGACAAGATTAAATGATTTGGGGAGGCCATTTCAAGTCAACTGCTCGCTTGTTTTGCCAAACCGTCGTTCTCTATTTTGGTACACATAAATGGCTTCATGCAAGTCATTTTCCATAAAATCCGGCCAAAATAAAGGGGTGAAATAGAACTCAGAATAAGCCAACTGCCATAAAAGATAATTACTCAATCTTGTTTCACCGCTGGTTCTAATCAATAGCTCAGGATCCGGCATATCATGCGTCGTCAACGCTGCAGCCACCATCTTTTCATCAATATCGGAAGGATCCAGCTCCCCCATTTTTACTTTTTGCGCCAGCTTCTTAGCCGCTTCAGTGATTTCCCAACGACCGCTATAATTGAGCGCCAAAGTCAATCTCATCCGGCTATTGGAAGCCGTATCGCGAATGGCATTTTCCATGGCCTTTCTACTTTTCTCCGGCAAGGCAGACAAATCACCTATGGTTTGGAGTTGTATTTTATTTTTATTGAGCACTTTGACTTCCTTATTGAGCGTTTCGACCAATAATCTCATCAAGGCGTTTACTTCAAAAGCCGGTCGATTCCAATTTTCTGTAGAAAAAGCGTACAAGGTTAGGTATTTTATCCCAATTTTGGCGCAAGCTTCTGTTATTCTTCGGACGGTCTTTACCCCTGCTCGATGCCCCAAAACACGTGGCTGCCCCTTTTTTTTTGCCCAACGTCCATTCCCATCCATAATGATGGCAATATGCTCCGGCAACTTGTCCTTGTCTATTTTTTCTTCAAAATTCATATATCGCCCAAAAGGAGTTAATCATTTGACCCTAGCGGGTTGCAAATTTAGGCATTTTTTTGATTATCTCCTTTCTTTGACCAATAGTACGGTAAAAAAAAGACCGGCGTAAAGGGAAGAGACCATTGAAAGCCGGACTAAATAAAAAGCGCTTTAATCACATCCGCTACTCGAAAAGAATTGGCATAAATCGTCCAAGTGTAGGTCACACTACCGCCTGTGGGCATAAAACTACCGTCCGTCACATACAGATTATTCACTTCGTGCGCTTTACAATTTTTGTCTAAGACGGAATTTTTTGGGTCGTTACCAAATCGACAGCCTCCTGCCTGAAGATTGGTCGGTGGACTTCCGCTGATGCTCGAATAAATAGATTTTAATTTCATTTCTTTGAAGATGGCTTCGCAGTGCTTGGCCAATAGTTTCCCGACTTCTACATCATGGGGATGATTATCTATTTGCACGCGAGCCACGGGGTCTCCCCATTTGTCTTTCACTTTAGGATCCAACGAGACATAGGCACCCTCCGTAGGCAACCAATCAACAAATATTTCAAATTTTAATTTCCTGACTTCCGTAAAATATTTTTTGAGATTGACTTTTAGGTTGGTGCCATAAATTAAGTTTCCCTCATGATCCCATTTTTGGCGCAAGCTTTTGGGCAAGGCATTGGCATGTTCAAACAAAAAGTCTATCACGCCCCCTTTCATGGGTCGGTCTGTTTTGGGGTTTTTGATTTCATAAAAATCATGTAAGGTCCTATTAACAAAAACGCCCCGCTCTAAAATTTTTTGCCAAGTATCTTCATCATAATCTTCCTTTCGGAAAAGCCCTCCCCCTGTGCCACCACCCGAAAAAATTATATTTTTTCCGACTTGATTATGATTATTAGCCAGACCGTTTGGAAACTCCGGATTTTTACTCATCAATAAAAGTCTAGATGTCTCTATCGCCTGAGCAGCGACGACAAATATTTTGGCTTGGACAGATTGCTTGACGGAGCGCGCATCATAGAACCATGCTTTTTTAATATTACTTTGGCCATCGGTCTCTAGGTGATAGACTTTGGCGTTGGGGACGACATAACAATTTCCGGTCAATAAAGCCTCTTTAATCAAGGCGACTCTGGAACTTCCTTTGGCATCTGATCCGCAACCATAGCTTCCGCAAAAATTAGAGTAATAGCAACTATTTCGTTTATATTTAGGTTTGGACAAGATCGCCCTTGGAGTCGGGATGGTCTGTAAGCCTATTTTTTGGGCCGCAAGGTCTATCCATTCGGCCACCTTATTTTCCCGCAAGGGCGGATAAGGAAAATCGGGAGTCGATCTCGGTTCTAAATTCTTGTGTTTCAAGACTTTACCGGATACACCAACCACTTGTTCGACTTTAGCATAATAGGGCTCCAGGTCGTCATAACTAATCGGCCAATCGACAATATTCGCCCCGTCTATGGCACCGTAAGTAGATAATAATTTAAAATCTACCGGTTTTAGACGATGAAAATATCCACTCATAAAATTAGAAGACCCGCCGACACAGTTGCCATTCCAAAAGTCTCTACCCGTATCAAAAGTGGATGCTGCTTCAAGCTCCCCGTCACTATTGGTTTCAGCAATTACATGTTGTTCGTCCTTCAAATTAGGGGTGTAAACGCTTCGACGGACGGCGGTCAATTCATCTTTAGTAAAATCATTAGTGCGGTACCAGGGCCCTTTTTCTAAAACCAAAACCGTCTGACCGGCCTTCGCCAACTCATAGATAATAGGTCCTGCCCCGGCACCGCTACCAATCACACACACGTCGTATTTTTCTAAGAAATTCATCATTTTACAATTGCGAAGGATTCGAGAAAATGACCAATTCTTTCTTTCTGCCCAGTATGTCCGGATATTTGTTGGCGGCCGTTGCCCGGGGGTGCCCGGGAATATGTTCCAACCACTTCCACCCCACTTCTTTCACATTAACTCCATAAATCGGATCGATGACCAGTGCATCTAATATCAACGAAACCAATCTGGCCATCAAGCTTTCGCCCCATCCATATTGCGTAACTTTGGCGATTAAATGCTCTTTTTCTTTGGGGGACATTTTGCCGAAAGGCTTACCCAAGTGCTCTTTTGAGAAATCAGCCAACCGTGCAAATCCCTTAAAAATAGATTTTTTGATGTCCGCATCGTAATTTTCATCTGCTAAAACCCAATTGAGATAAGAATAGGCATTAATTTGTACACTACCGGGCCCGTGACCATCTTCCGGAAATAGAATATCCATGACATCGGCAGCCATCTGACTATGCGTACCCAAAATGCCTTCTTTGACCGGAGAAAAGTCTGATCGGCAGCCGGATAGATAGGGCAACATCGACCACATCCCTATGACTCCCAGCCCTTTGATGAATTGCCGTCTGGAGTATGGATAATAAACTTTCCTTTTTTCTTCGATATGCATAAAGCAAATATAGGGAATTATTGTCAGTATCTAACTACTTTGGCGCTCCTGTTTTTACCCGATGCAAAAGGCGATCCAGACTAAACCGCCCGGGTCCCGTACCCACAATAGCGAGTAACATCACCATATACATAATGACAAATTCAACTCCATTTTGAAGGATAACAAATCCCCCTTTGGCGGTCAACCAAGCATAATCACCATGAGCCTTAAGAATATCTTTTGCTTTAGAAAGTCTATCTGCAATTTCCGGATCGTGCATAGAATCCCCGATGGCCAGCCACCCATTACCCATGTGCACAGTCACGAGCGCAATAATCATCACAAAAATTAAAGGAAGCGATATAGTACGTGAACCTAATCCTATGACCAATAAAATAGCGCCCACTAACTCCGTAGTCGCCGCCATATAAGCGTTAAGAGCCGGAAAAGGCATTCCGAGTCCCCATTCCTTATTGCCAAACCAATTAATGGTCGCATCCATATCAGACCACTTTTCCATAGCCGTGTGGTAAAAAACATAAGCTAAAATCAATCGCATTCCGAGTAGGGCAATATCCTGGACAATATTGGTATCCGGTGCTAAATTTCCAAAAAGGAAATGGGTCATTTTTTTAATTATTTTCATTACTTTTGGTTTTGTAGTTTTAAAAAAAGACAGCCTTTAAAAAAGGCTATCTTTACAAATACCGGGTCTGGTTTAAGGTGCGACATAAAATCTATCCCAAAGAGCCGTAAGTCACTTGCTACAACTCTTTGAAAAACAACTAATTACCCGCCACATTTACCATCTCCGCACTTCCCTTCTTTATGGTCTGTCCCTTTATGGTCAGAAGCCTTACCATCACCGCATTTGCCGTCACCACATTTCCCGTCTTTGTGGTCCGCCCCCTTATGGTCAGAAGCCTTACCATCGCCACATTTGCCGTCACCGCATTTACCGTCTGTCTTTTCGGTAGCTTTTGCGTCCTCTTTACTAGTTCCTTTTTCATCGGTTGCTTTGTCTCCCCCACATTTACCGTCTCCGCATTTACCACCGTCATCGGATGGTCTCATTGCAGTAGTTGCGGTATCTGATTGAAAAACATTGTCGGTGGTGTGACTCATTAGAAAAAGTCCACCCACCAATAGAAGACCTGATAACAATAACCATTTCGTTGCTTTCATTGTATTAAAGTTTTTATGATTGAAAAATAGTAACTCGCTTGGCATCCCAATATTTTTTCTAAAAAAGTCTATTTTCTTTCGAAAAAACATGGGCACCTCCATAGCTACGAAAAATGATAAAACAAATATAGGTTGACTTCTTCATAGAAAAAGATTGACTCCATGTGAATGTCTTTCAGGCTACCTTTTCAGTCCATTTTATCCGGTTAAGTGTCCTACCGAAGACGCTTTAGGCCCTATCACAAAAAAAAAACAGCATCTCTCGATGAGAGATGCTGTCTATAACTGGTGTAATTTTAAGAAAAGTAATTATCCACCACATTTGCCATCACCGCACTTTCCTTCTTTCTTTTCGGTTGCTTTGTCGTCAGAAGCCTTGTCATCAGTCGCTTTACTATCACCACATTTGCCATCACCACATTTACCATCGCCGCACTTTCCTTCTTTCTTTTCAGCATCGGCGTCGGTGGCATTGTCATTTGTCGCTTTGTCATCAGAAGCTTTACTATCGCCACATTTGCCGTCACCACATTTACCTTCACCGCACTTTTTATCCCCCTTATCGGCAGAAGTAGTTGCTTTTTCGGTTGTTGTTTTAGCCCCATTACCTCCTGCACTACAGCTCGAGATAAAGGCACCGCCTACAAACAAAAGGCCCACAAACAGAAACAATTTAGTCAATTTCATCGCAATTATTTTTTTTGATTAATAAGAAAGTCATCAAAGATACTGTTTTTATCCAAAACATATATCCATTTTAACTAAGTTATTCTGTAATAACCACTAAATTTGTCTTGGTCTGTACATTTTTCGGTTAGATTTCGTGCAACTTCCAACACCCTATTCCATAGGCATCACGAATAATGGGACACCCAAAATCCATTTCAATCAGGTATAAATAGATTACCCCCTGCCTACAACAGACAAGCATACCCCCTTTTTTACCCTTCATCAATGCCACAAAACCAAGAAAGAGCGAACTACATACCCTAAGACATTCTTTTGCTACTCATTGTATAGGAAATAGCGGCAATAGGCGCTGCATATAGAATATGCTTGGTCATAACTCCTTATAAACCACTGAGTTATATACAAGAAGCATTCAAATTTAAAACAAAATTATTGATAGCCCCTTGGATAGTATTCTAAAAAATCGTAACTTGCGGACATAATGGATA
>JANTGI010000190.1 GCA_024762995.1 Saprospiraceae bacterium
TTCATCATTCAACATTCATCATTCAACATTCATCATTCAACATTCATCATTCAACATTCATCATTCAACATTCATCGCCTCTTCTCAGCAGTACTAATACTTTTAACAAAAATCGCAATCAACTCATTATTTTCTTTCTTTATTAATTGCAGCTTTTCAATTGCACCACAGAGATTAGCTTTATCGATTATTTTCAAGTTTACAAATGTCTCTCTCAATTCCTTCAAAGAAATCTTCATTTTATGAATAAAATCTTTTCTTGATTCTGCACTTTGGGCTTCACCGTAATTCAATGCAGGAGATGTACCCGAGCGAATAATTTGCCCACTCAAATGATTTCCAGCCTTAGAGTTCTTTATATCATTCAGAATATCGATTATCATAACTGCAAAGTCAATCAATCTTTCTTCCAAATCATATTTTCGTTTCTCATTCATTATAGTACGTTTTGGTTAGTTTTATATTTCCACTTCAGCCTTCATCATTCGATATTCCTCCGCTCTCCACTTCGACATTCATCATTCATCATTCGATATTCATCATTCCATCGCTCCCCACTTCATCACTCTCCACTTCAACATTCATCATTCGATATTCATCATTCCATCGCTCCCCACTTCATCACTCTCCACTTCAACATTCAACATTCGACACAAAAAATATCGAACTTCGAATAACGAATAACGAACTTCGAATAACAAATAACGAAGTATTAAAAACCTCGCAACCATAAGTTAATAGCTACCCCTTCAAAGTATCCATTTCATCCGCATCCACCGAATTATCCATCCGATATAGGCTAATTATAATCGCAATCGCCAGCGCCACTTCTGCCGCAGCTACCGCTATCACAAACAAGGTAAAAATATATCCTTGGAGATGTCCCGGATACAAGAACTTATTAAAAATCACAAAATTAAAAGCGACCGAATTCAACATTAATTCCGTAGCAATCAATAGCGAAATCAGATTTTTCCGTGTAACAAATCCAAAAACCCCAATAAAAAAGATGATGGTCGATACCGCCAATACATCATAGACCGTTATTCCTTCAATCATTTTTCTTCGTTTTTATACACTTCTCCTTTGGCGATGATAATTGCTGCCACCATGACGGCCAGCAGCAAAATACTAATCACTTCAAAAGGCAAAACATAACCACCATCTCCTAAGGACAGGAGCTTAGTCCCGATTCGAGAAACTGACACATCTTCAGTCCCCGCTATTCTTTGAAAGGGAAATTGGTTAATCGTCAAAATCGTTAATATGGCTCCGGCCAATAAAACACCTCCTTTCCACAAATATTCCACTACAGGAATGCGCTCCATTCTATGGTCAATATTGTGCACCAACAAAACCGCTATCACAATCAATACCGCAATCCCGCCCGAATACACCATCAACTGCACACCGGCCAAAAAATTATAGCCGACAAAAAAGTAAAATCCGGCCATCAATATCATCACAAACAACAGATAAACTGCTGCACGTATAACCCGAGTCGTAGAAACCGACAATATCGAAAACAATATCATCAGTCCGGCGATTAGGTAAAATATTATTTTTGCTCCCATTTCGTTTGTTTCTTTTTAATTATTCTTCTACACCGTCCATTAGTTTAGAACCAGGTTTATTTAGGACTTTCGTCAAAGTTGACCGATCATAAACGGAATTTTCAAAATTCTGGGCCATTTTGATGGCATCAGTGGGACAAGCTTCAATGCACAGATTGCACATCGTACACATAGAAAGGTGATAAATATGTTGGACGATATATTTTTTCTTTTTGCCCGTTTCTTCATCTACTTTTCGATCCCACACGATTTCTATGGAGCCGTTTGGGCAAGCAATCTCACAAGCTTGGCATCCGGTACAACGATGCTCATTATTTTCATCATGCGGCATCACCACTTCCCCGCGAAAGCGCTCAAACATCACCAAGCTATCCCGATTATCAGGATATTGCTGGGTAATAATCTCTTTTCGGGCATTAAAGAAGTACTTCCCGGTCACTTTCATGCCGGTCAATAAAGTCTTTATGCCACTTACTATTTCTCCAAAATAACTCATGCTGTCAGGATATTAGAATAATTGGCGATCAGGATTGACCATCCACTACTCTGTTATATTAATCAAGGCGCAATACTTTTTACACCATTTTTTTCTCAATCTCCTTTGGGTTCAAGGTGTCCTTCGGACGTTTGCCTTCGGCGATTTACTTGCTTCTAAACTCCTAAACCCCTAAACTCTGCGGGAAATCTTCAAAACTCCAGCTTACCAATCTCTCCGCAGGCCTACCTAAATTGGTAGGCAGGCTATGAGCTTAGCAATCTGGAGCCGTAAACTTCTCAACTCAAAAACTCCTAAACTCCAAAAATCTGCGGGAAATTTTCAAAACTCCAGCTTACCAATTTCTCCGCAGGCCTACCTAATTGGTAGGCAGGCTACGAGCTTAGCAATCTGGTGCCGTCAACTCCCCAAATACCACCCCATCAAAACCACAAACGCCATCAACAAAATATTCATCAAATTCAGCGGAAGCAAATACTTCCATTCTAACTTCATCAATTGGTCAATACGCAACCTCGGAAAAGTCCACCGAAACCACATAAGCAAAAATATCATAAAAGCCACCTTGCCCAAAAACCAAATTACCGGCGGAATATAATCCATCACATGATTAAAACCTTCTAAACCACCAAAATGCAAAGGCATCCAGCCGCCCAAAAAGACGGTCGCAGCAATGGCAGAAATAATAAACATATTCACAAATTCCGAAAGGAAAAAGAAGGCAAACTTCAACCCCGAATACTCCGTATGGAAACCCGCTCCAAGCTCCGATTCTGCCTCTGTCAAATCAAAAGGCGTCCGATTCGTTTCGGCCGTACCCGCTATCGTAAATATCATAAAGGCAATCACCGCCGGAATATGACCTTTGAAGATAAACCAATAATCACGCTGCGCTTCAACAATCTCAGACATTTGCAAGCTCCCCGCCATCAAAATAACAGTCAAAAGAGATAAACCAACCGACAATTCATAACTAATCATCTGCGCCCCCGAACGCATCGCACCCAATAACGCATACTTGTTATTACTCGCCCAGCCACCGAGCAAAATACCCATCACTCCGATAGAAGACATGGCCAACATAAAGAAAAGCCCAATATCTATATCAAACGCCTGCAATCCTTTCGCAAAGGGCAGCACCGAAATAGACATCAAAGCACCAATAATAACAAAATAAGGGGCTAAATTATACAAAAAAGAATCCGCACGCTTCGTCCCTACCGGCTCTTTGAGCAATAGCTTAATGGCATCCGCCACCGTCTGAAAAATCCCCCAAGGACCAATCCGGTTAGGCCCTAGACGCAATTGGAAAAACGCCGCTATCTTTCTTTCCGCAAGGACAAGCACCAAACCTAAAACCGCAAAAATAGCTAAATAAATGGCTCCAATCAGCACCCAACCAACTACCGTCGCCGCCATATCGGGCATGACACTATGTAGCCAGTTATTTATTCCTTGAATCATGCCTGTAAAATCGTACATAGGCTTCTTTTTGGGGTATGAAAGGGTTAGATCAGGATTTTAGAACCGGCTAACTCCTTTACACCGTTTATTATTTTTATATTTAAATAACTGCTAATCAAGCAATTATCTATCTATCAATATCCGGAATCACAAAATCAAACGTCGCCATTATCGCCACCAAATCCCCGACTTTCCAGCCGCGAGCAATATGGTTAATGACCGACAAGTTAGAGAATCCCGGCGAACGAAAATGCATTCTATAAGGACTTTTCTTACCATCACTGATGATATTCACCCCCAATTCACCACGCGCCGTCTCCACACGCTGATAAAACTCCCCTTTCGGCAATTTTATGACGGCATTGGTCTTTTCTTGAATCGCTCCTTCCGGAATATTATCAATCAATTGCTCAATAATATGCAACGATTCCCACATCTCCAAAATCCGCATTTTATACCGCTCAAATGTATCTCCCTTGGTACCTAAAACCTCCTTAAATTCTACTCGATCATAAGCAGAATAAGGCTGCTTCTTCCGAATATCACAAGAAAATCCCGAAGCTCTTGCCCCCGGCCCGGTCACTCCAAAAGAAATAGCATCTTCCTTGGTCAAATAACCTATCCCTTCCGTCCGTTTCCGGAAAATCACATTATCCGAAAGGAGTAAATCATACTCCGGCAACTTTGTCTTAAAGTGAGCAATAAATTTTTTGACACGTTTCTGAAAATTAGGATGAATATCCCACATCATACCACCCGGCACAAAGTAATTCATCGTCAATCTCGCCCCACACGTCTCTTCAAAAATATCATTAATCATCTCCCGGTCACGGAAGGCATACATAAACGTCGTCAACGCCCCCGTATCCATCCCGGTCACACCCCACCAAAGCATGTGTGAAGACAATCTGGTCAACTCCGCCATAATAGTCCGGACTACCTTTACCCGATCCGATACTTCTATCTCCAAACCTTTTTCGACGGTTAGACAAACCGCTTCATTATTGATATGGGCGGACAAATAATCCATCCGATCTGTCAAGTGCACAATCTGGCGATACGTATCACTTTCGGTCATTTTTTCAATCGAGCGATGGATATAACCCAAGTCCGGATCAACCTTTTTGATGATTTCTCCATCCAAGGTCAATAACAAGCGCAACACCCCATGCGTAGCCGGATGCTGCGGGCCCATATTGATAAAATACTCTTCCGTTTTTCCTTGGGGATGAATCGTTAGTTCTTCTTGTCTCATGGATACTGCTTTTTAGATTAACGACTCACGATATTGATTGGATCAACATAGTCTTTCCGCAAGGGATAGCCCACCCAATCTTCGGTCAAAAATAATCTTCTCAAATCAGGATGGCCGGCAAATCGAACCCCAAGCAAGTCAAATACTTCCCGCTCCTTCAATTCTGCCGTCCTATAAATATCTGATACTGTGTCGATTACGCAATTTTCATCTCGATCTTCTGTCCGAGCTTTAACGACCAACACCAAACCCAAGCTAGTGGATTCCAAATGATAAATCACTTCCAAATATTTAGGATAATCCACGCCGGTCAGACCAAACATATAGTCCAGTTTCGTCTGCTCATCATCTTTGAGCTTGCGCAAAAAATCACGTAAATGCGCACGTGGCACGACAACGGTAACATACTCCTTAGAGTCTTCCGTAAACTCCAAATCAGGCACCCAAGATTGGATAATTTCCTTTATGTTTTCGTTTTTCATTTTGTTTTGGTCTTTAGTGCGGGCTTCACCTTTTTGGCATGCTCGTTCTTGGCAGCAGCACTTCGTTATTCATCATTCATCATTCGACATTCGACATTCGACATTCAACATTCAACATTCAACATTCAACATTCGTTATTCAACATTCGATATTCGACACTCATCATTCGATATTCGACATTCAACATTCATCATTCGACATTC
>JANTGI010000191.1 GCA_024762995.1 Saprospiraceae bacterium
GACTTTACGGCAAAAGAGTTTTGGTTGAGAGAAATTTGAAACTCTTAGTTAAAAAAATATCCCGCAGATTTACGCAGATTTTTTCCGCAGATTTACGCAGATTTTAGTTTGTTGGCGTTTTGCCCAACTCTTTCTTGGTAACGACTCCTATACCCTAAAAAACAATCCCGCCAACACTCGGTTATTCACCGTGATTACCGAACAAAAATACATACCCGGCTTTAAACTTCGAGTATCCGCATAAAGCTTTTTTCCTGAAAAGGTAACCGGAATCTCAACTGCTTTTCCAAGCGCATCATAAAAATGGGCACTTTTTATTTGGGAATGGTTTTTGGCTTCGACCGCTAGGCTATTTCCGCATGGAATCGGATAAATACTTAAATCCAGCAGCTGATTTTCGGGCTGATTTGTCGAAAGAACAACGTCCGCAGTCGCATAGCCGATGTCATAGTAAAAGGAATTTAAATCTGCCCCCAAAACATTGGTATCCAAGCCGGTGTACCACATTTGATATTTGTCTATGGAAGGATTATAAATGGCACAGCCATAAGAAGCATCTTCATCATCCCATGCCCCCGGATTGCCTGTCTCTAATACCGGATTGGCAACGGGTCTAGACCAGTGAATCCCGTCTTTTGAAGTCGCATAGCCCATTTTAAAATTTTCTTGTGCCCAAGTATGCAGTCCCGCATAAAACATCCGGTATTCGCCATCCTTAAAAATAACGTGCGGATCCGCTACGGATGCCTGATCCCAAGTCGTCGAGTTATACGAAGTAAAAATTGGATTACCAGGGTGCTTGTTCCAGTGAATGCCATCCAACGACCAAGCATATCCAATATTCCCGGTATAATCCGTCGGCGAACCATTGCCGGTCAAGTCAACCGATGCATACCACATTCGAAGTGTATCATGCACTAAAAGGACAGATGGGCCTTCCAAATATCCGTTTTCCCACGAAGTGCTATCCCCTACTTGCAATACCGGATTTTGATTGCTCTTTGTCCAGTGCAACCCATCCGGCGAATAGGCATAGCCAATTTCATAAAGGTCCGTGCTTACATTTTGACCGGCGTACCACATCTTAAATCGTTCTGAAGGCGGAGCGGTCGGGTCAATGAGCACGGTGGGCGTTTCCACGCCCTTATTATCCCACGAATTATCCGTTTTATCCAGTACCGGATTATTGGGATAAGGATTCCAATCAATGCCATCCAATGACCACGCATAACCAATTCGTTGGTGCACACTCGTATCCGACATGGATAGCCACCCTACTCCCGTGTACCACATACGCAAAGTATCATTGACCCACAAGACCTGCGGATCACTCACCGCAATGGCATCCCAAGCACCAAAAACCGTATGACGAGTTAAAACCGGATTATTTCCATATTTAACAAAATTAAGTTGACTAAATCCAACAGAGCCATAAATAAAAGCAGCCATTAAGACACCGTAACGAATGATTCTAATCTTTTTCATCTGTTCCATTTTTTGAGCAAGGTTTATAATGAAAGCTAACGACTTACGTCAAAAGCTACCTACGGCTAAACACGACAATTAGCGGTTATGTTTTGCCCTATGTTTTTTTGGGGGCTTCTCTACCTTATTTAATGATTTTAATGTCAAGTTTTAGCTAATTATTTATTGGTAGGAAAATATTGAATGAGTAAAATATCATTAAAATTTGATATGGCCAAAATTTCATAATTTCCATTCTTCAAAAGTTTCATCCGAAGTAAATAGTCCCATAGATTCACCCCTACTACCCGATGGATGACATTTATCATTATTCTATCAGATAATTGTCGGATGTCGGACATTTTTCCGCTCATAACCTTAATTTTGGGAGTGTAATAAAGTAATTTCCCACAACAATATCTTGTCATGAACAGAACATTTACACTGTCCCAATTACTGATTCTGTTTTTATTTAGTGTGACCTTAACCGCTCAAGATACTCGGGCCATAGATGGCACCGGCAATAATGTCAACCACCCTACTTGGGGCGCTTATGACTCTCCCCTATTGACGCCTTCCGGGCTTGATTTTTCTGATGGTGTTTCCGAGCCATCCGGGATTTCTCGTCCGACACCACGGAATGTCAGCAATGCGCTATTTGCCCAAGACGGGCGTAGTTTGGAAAGTCCCTTAGATTTAAGTGATTTTTGTTGGGCTTTTGGGCAGTTGATGGACCATGACATCGTTTTGGTCGGTGAAAATGAAGAGACATTAGTCATTGAAGTACCCCAATGTGATGAGTTTTTTGACCCATTGTGTGCCGGTACGGCGGTCATCCCCATACATCGAACGGTTTTTGATCCCAATTCCGGGACTTCTCCCGACAATCCAAGGCTTTACCGCAATGAAATTACCCATTGGATGGATGCTTCCTTTTTGTACGGCTCCACTCCGGAACGAAACCATTGGCTACGCACCTTCAATGGTGGTCGCCTAAAAACTTCTCATGGTGATTTACTCCCATACAACACCTTTAGTGGAGAGTTTAATTCGCCCATTGATTTTGATGCACCCGGCATGGCCTTTGTGTCGCACACGCCCGGTCCGCACAAGTATTTCGTCGCCGGTGATGTCAGAGCCAACGAAAACATCCTACTGACCGCCTTACAAACCCTGTTTCTTCGAGAACACAATCGCTTGGCGGATTCAATAGCTTTGGAATATCCGCAATGGAATGACGAAAAAATCTATCAAAAAGCCCGGAGATTGGTCATTGGTTTGATGGAGCACATCGCCTATGACGAATGGCTTCCGGAAGTCGGTATCTTTTTACCCGCTTACCAAGGGTACAACCCGGATGTTAATCCTAATATGTCCAACTTGTTTTCTGTCGCTTCTTTCAGAATTGGCCATACTATTGTCGGGGAAGATTTTTGGAGATTGGATGAAAAAGGAGATACCATTCCGCAAGGGAATATCGAGCTCAAAGACGCCTATTTTCAATCCAGTAGGCTGATTAATGAAGCCGGCTTAGATCCTATTTTTCGGGGGATGGCTGCTCATCGCCAGCAGGCTTTTGATGCCAAATTGGTAGATGACTTGCGCAATCGCTTATTTGGAGACCCCGGACAAGGTGGTTTGGATTTGGTGTCCGTCAATATTCTTCGGGGAAGAGAACGCGGAGTGCCCGACCTAAATACCGTTCGAGAAGCCTATGGACTACCGAAATATTCAAGGTATTCAGAAATCACCCAAGACGTACAAAAACAAGCAAAAATCAAAGCTTTGTATTGGGATATTGATGACATCGACCCTTGGGTGGGTATGCTCTTGGAAGATAGAATCCCCAACAAAATGATGGGAGAAACCATGCACGCGACCCTTTATCGCCAATTTCAAAGGTTGCGCGATGGCGATCGTTTCTTTTACTTGAATGATCCGGAGCTTTCGCAAACGGAAATTAATTGGATTAACAATACCATGCTGTCCGATCTTGTCATGCGTAATTCGAATGTCAAACTCATGCAAAGAGAATTGATAGTGGCCATGCCTAGAGAACAGATTGTCAAAGAGCATATTGATATGGCCGAAGATGTCCTTTCTTCGTATGCACTGCCCAATCCGGTACCGAAGGAAGAGTCTTTGCACCTCGTTATCGGTTCTCCGGAGACCATGGCAGCGGATATTAGCTTGTTAGACTTTAGCGGGCGGCAGTTATTTACCCAAGCCATCACCCTTAACAAAGGCAAAACAGTGCATACCATCAATCTAGCTTCCTATCCTAGTGGCATCTATTTGGTCAAGGTGACCAGTGGTAATGAACAGACCATTGAGCGTGTTTTGAAAGAATAATGACGACTAATTTTGTTTTATTGGCATATTATTGGCATGTTTGCGGCTAAGTAATTGTTTTAAGACGGATGATGAGATTTGCCTTGTCTGCTTGCGCAAAAATCCGGACAAAATGATATCAGTCAAACCCAAGATATGCAGTTAACAAAAGCAGGTTACCGCCTTTCGGAAAATATAAATCCGGTATCCCTTTGCCAAAAATACGGCACTCCTATTTATATCTATGATGCAGACATCATTGAAAGGCAATATAAACGGATGATTAATGCCTTTGATGTACCTAATTTTAGGCTCAATTACGCCGTCAAAGCCTTGTCTAACATCAATATACTTCGATTTTTCAGGCAACTGGGCGCCGGATTAGATTGTGTGTCCATCCAAGAAATAGAACTGGGACTCAGAGCCGGATTTTTGCCGCATGACATTATTTTTACGCCTAGTTCTGTCTCCTTAGAAGAAATGAGACTTGCCCAAGAAAAAGGCGTGCATATCAATATTGATAGTATTCCGATGCTAGAGAGTTTTGGGGCGGAGTTTCCGGATGTACCCATCGGTTTGCGTTTTAATCCCCATGTTTATGCGGGTGGCAACCGAAAAATATCAGTCGGGCACGTGAACTCTAAATTCGGGATTTCCATTCATCAAATCCCCCACGTACTCCGAATAGTGGAGCAATTAAACCTAAAAATCGAAGGCGTTCATATCCATACCGGGTCTGATATTTTGGACACCGATGTATTCTTAGCAGCCACCGAAATACTATTCAATACGGCACGCGAATTTAAAGACTTAGCCTACATTGACTTTGGTAGTGGCTTCAAGGTCGGTTACAAAGAAGGAGATAATGAAACCGACATCGAGTTACTCGGACAAAAGTTCTCTCAACGATTTAAAGACTTTTGTGAAGAATACGGTAAAGATTTGACTTTGATGTTTGAGCCGGGAAAATATATGGTCAGTGAAGCCGGCACTTTTTTGGTGCAAACCAATATTGTCAAACAAACCACCGCAGCAGTATTTGCCGGCGTCAATTCGGGATTAAATCACTTAATCAGGCCCATGTTTTATGACGCTTACCATCACATAGTCAACATCAGCAACCCTTTCGGGAAAAAGCGTATTTATTCGATTGTCGGCTACATTTGTGAGACGGACACATTTGGAGTGGATCGCCAAATATCGGAGATCAAAGAAGGCGACTATCTAGCCATTTTCAATGCCGGCGCCTACGGGATGATGATGGCTTCCAACTACAACTCCCGCCCACGTCCCGCAGAAGTCCTCGTATATCAAGGCAAGGATCATCTCATCCGCAAAAAAGAAAGTTTAGACGACCTCCTACGCAACCAAGTGGATATTGAACTCTAGTTTCGGCACACCGGAATAACGGTTCAACGGTTTAGCGGTTTAGCGGTTCAAAGGATTAACGGTTCAACGATACAACGGTGTCGCACATTCTTAGTTTTGTGGAATAGGTAAAAGGTAAACAAAAGCAGCTTGCTGCACCCACGTATGGCTACCAAAAGCAACTTGCTGCGCCCCAAAGACCAAAAGCGACGAAGGAGCGCACCAAAGACCAAAAGCGACGAAGGAGCGCACCAAAGACCAAAAGCGACGAAGGAGCGCACCAAAGACCA
>JANTGI010000192.1 GCA_024762995.1 Saprospiraceae bacterium
CCAAAGACCAAAAGCGACGAAGGAGCGCACCAAAGACCAAAAGCGACGAAGGAGCGCACCAAAGACCAAAAGCGACGAAGGAGCGCACCAAAGACCAAAAGCGACGAAGGAGCCCACCAAAGACCAACAGCGACGAAGGAGCGCACCAAAGACCAACAGCGACGAAGGAGCGCACCAAAGACCAACAGCGACAAAGGAGCGCACCAAAGACCAAAAACCCTCCCCCCAAAGCAACCCCACCCATTCTCCTCCCGTATCAATCTACATGGAAAATACAACATTAGGCATCGGCTCAAGAATCAAACATCCCGCCTACGGGAGCGGAGTAATCATACGGCTTTTCCAGGCCGCATATGAAGTTTGTTTTATTCAATATGGCATTAAGGAAGTAGGTAAAAATTATACCGCATGGGAAGTCATTGAAGCCATTCCGGTCGAATCGGCTGTGAGCTTCTCGGATATGGAAAAATCTTTGGCTAAAATTTTAAAAGCTTGGTCAGACGTATCCGAAGTCATCCAAATAGCAGATAAGTGGGATGGTGGAATACTCACGATAAGCTCCAAAGACGGTAGTGTCAGCCCCAAGCAAATTCCGATTGACACTTTTTTTCACAAAATAGTGATGGTCCGAGACCGCTTAAGAGTGATGGAACAACGCATCAATGCACATAAAGGTCTTTCTGACAGTGAAAAAGTAGATTTGCAGCAGTATATTACTAGAATATACGGAAGTCTCACCACCTTCAATATTTTATTCAAATACAAAGACAACCATTTTGTCGGAGAGCGTAGTAAATAACCAATGAAGACCCAATACATTTTGGCCGTATCTTTTTAGGAAGGTGCGGCCTTTTTTTCTACTTAACTTTTCGGCACTTAGAAAAGCCCGTGGTTATTGGGTTATAGCCTTGTCTCCTTTTAGCCAATCATTCCCGGCTTCCATAAGAATAGGAAAAAAAGCATCATGAATCGAAGTCAAGGCTTCTTTCTGTTGGTGATAGATAAGGACTGCTTGACCAAAATTCTTATCGAACTTAGCACGTCTGGCGAGCCTGTCAAATAACCGATCCCGTCCATCTTCCGTCAAATAACCATCCATCCAACGTGCGGCATTCATCGCATCAATTTGACTTCTGGAGCCTTCCGGAATATGGGCTTTATTCGCTTCAATAAATTGATAACAACCTCCCAAAAATTCATTCACAGGGATATTGGCGTATTGCTCCCATTGTTCAATAAGAATAAAGTCAAAAAAAACATCCAGAATAACCGACGCATACTTACCAAAAGAAGGATATAAAAGCCGTTTACCTTCCAATACCAAATTATGATTATCCGTAAAATGATCTATAAAACGATGAAAATAAATACCCTTCATAACGGCATCCGGCAGATTCGCGGTTTCAGATGGGGAAACAATATCTCCCAAAAAATTACCCAAATGAACACCATCATCCGAATTTGCCGACAAAAAGAAATGACTTAAATAATTCATTAGGGCCTATTGTAATGCCTTGGATGTTCCTGTTTTATTCAATTAACAACCTCCAGAAATGGAGTAAAGCAGCCCCCCAAGCAGTGAAAGACAAAAATTTGCCTTACGGGAATATGATAAGGGAAACAATCAGAATAAATGTCCATAATTAGGCGAGATTATTTTGCGATTAGACAAGGCGAGAAGAGCGATGGTAGCAGGGCTACCAGAGTGATGAACAACGTAGTATAATCGCAATCGAAGCCGCATAAAAAGGACATTTATTTTGGGCGTGTCCCTAAAAATACAAAAAGCCATCAAAATGATGGCTCTAAGTCAAAAAATGGTGAGGATAGGCAGATTCGAACTGCCGACCTCTTGCCTGTCAAGCAAGCGCTCTAAACCAACTGAGCTATACCCTCATTCATTGGAAGTGCAAAGTTAAGGCAAATATTTGTATTGCACAAAATATAAGGGACATAATTAGAATAAATGTCCATAATTAGGCGAGATTAAATGGACATTTATTTTGGACGTATCCCTAAGCCACAAGAATTATAGATTACTTACGTAAAAAGCCCCCTACTCAAAATGAGCAGGAAGCCACTGATTCGATTAGAATAAAAAACCCATAAATAGGAGTTCACTCTATCTTATCACGATGAAAGATTTTGTCGCAACACCGTCTTCTGTTTGGATACGCAATAGATAGTTGCCGGAAGGAAGATTTGACACATTTAAACTTTCTGTGCCTTGGGTGATATTTTCCCATTTCCCAAACTGAATAACTGACCCGGACATAGTCCCAACAGCGTAAGAGATATCCGTCGGATGATCAAAATCAAGCTGTAATTTCAATAAATCCTGAACAGGATTTTGTATGACCCGAATACTATTTTCTGGTAACAGGGGCGATTGGGAAGCGACTAAAAATTTGAGCTTCATCAACAATTGTGGATTACCCAAACCTCCAAAGCCAGAATAAACATTTGTATTATCGACGACCAAAAACCCATCCGGTTCAAGACCGGCTTCATGGGCATGTACCCCATAGTGCATATCAATGCCATATCCTATTTCTAATCCTTTGGTAACCGGTTCTAACCCAATCACATACTCTGAATTAGGATCAATTTTTAAATCCAAAGAAACTAAAGAATCTCCTAACAGACTATAAAAATCCCCCACCATAATCATCTGCTCCGCTTGTGATGCATCTGAGTAAACAAAATTACTTGTACCCATATTTTGCCATCCCCCTTCATTTCCGATCATACCGGAATACAAAGCTGTCGGAAATCTTTTCGAGTCATCGATTACCTTAAATATATAAATATCCAGTTCAGCACCAACCAACTCCGGCAAAATGCTCTTGTCGTTCGTCGTCGCAAAACCAATAGAATCTATATATAAATCCATGTCAATGTCACATGTTCGATAATAACTCCCTACAGAAAAATAAACCGTTACTCCCGTATAGGCGAAAGACATCGCCGGAGCCATAGAAAATTCCAAATTATCATTTACGATATAGGTACTTCGTATCGTTCCATCATTATCATTATCCTCGGGCTTGAAGTCGGGTATCGTGTCTTCGGGAGTACTTACACTATAAAGTATCCGGAACTCTCCAACGGTATTGGGTGGGGTCCATCCTTGCTCGAAATATACCTCTAACGCCTCGGCATCATCGGGGAACGTATCCAATATGGTACTATCTGCGTATAAAACACTACCATCTCCCACATCGATTACGGCTACTTTAGCTTGCACATCATAATTGGTCACGCCAGATACATTCCTGATTTCAGATGCAAAATAAAAAGAATCACAAGAAACACCGGTTTGTTGGGGTTTAGAATAGGCATTTGCCGGATTGATATAATCCGTAATCGCAAAATCAATCTTAGGAGTCCGTATCAAAGAGACATCATCTATAACCCAATAATAAGCTTGACCTTCCCACACAAAACGGATCCTGACATCGGCTTGGTTACCGGCTGTATTGGAGATATTGACGTGCGTCCACGCATCATTACTAGTCCGTCTGTTGACATCTACATCATCATTAAACAAAATAGGATAACTGGTCCAAGATGCTCCTCCATCGTTGGAAACTTCAATAGAAGTCTCCCCGTGAAACGTTCTAAACGTCTCATGAAACAAAACAGAGACATTGGCTTCTCCGGAGCAATCCATCGCCGGCGAAATCAAATAACTTTTATGGGGCTGGGGCTGTCCTTGGTTAAATTCATAATCATCCGAATCAAACGCAACTGCGCCATTGCTAATAGTCGGAGAGACAATAGTTAATACCGAATCCCAATAATTACCCTGTAATACGCCATCAGAAGTCCATGTCCAAACTAAATTAGGGTTATCCGTTCCACTCTCAGTGGTCCAATCATTGAAACCACCATCAAAGGTGGAGTTCTTGTACTCATCTCCACTGCTATTCGGGCCGCCCCAAATATAATGTGGATTCACTTGTGCCTGTAAAGAAAAATTAAGGAAAAGAAAAACGAGCGCAAAAGCGCCTTGGTAAAAGTACAATTTCATATTCATTGATTTAAAAGGAATACCTTAAAATAAATGTACATTCATTCCTATTTGTATTCCTAAATTAAATAAATACTGGCCTAAATTCTCAGACCAACGATTAAAATACCCTTACTAAATAGACTGCAATATAGGCATAATTTGCAATATAGTCAACCTTTATGCAATATCTTTATTTGAAGTAGTTACCAAAAAACACCCCACTCAAATTAATGAGCAGGGTGTCCTAATTCAAATTTGCCTGAAAAGGCTAATCATTTCAGCTATTATCTAGCCACAACAAACATCTTTGTAGCGATACCTTCTGCTGTTTGAATTCTAACTAAGTATTGACCATTTGGCAAGTTAGAAACATCCAAAGTTTCTGTTTGATTTTGTGCATTCTGCCACTTACCGGTTTTTAGCAAGCTACCGGTCATAGTACCTAAAGCAAAAGATACATTAGTCGGCTTGTTAAAATCTAGCTTCAAGTTCAACTCATCCTGAACAGGATTAGGCATAACAGTAATAACATTATCTGCTAACTTAGGCTGTGTAGAGTTAACAATAAACTTCAACTTCATCACAATCTGTGGATCGGCCGAAGATCCAGACCATCCACCATAGACATCACCATCTTGCAAAATAATTCCTCCACCATTTCCGTAGTGCATGTTCGGAGAAAATCCAATAGCAAGACCGACAGAATTAGTATTCAGTGAAGTTTCAACCATAGCCAAATACTCAGAACTTGGCTCAATAATTACATCAACATCATCACCTGTTAATAAATCCGTAAATTGAGTAACCCAAACCATCACATTTTCTTCATCAGGACTAGTAAACTCATATTCAGCATATCCCAATTGTTCCCATCCAAGGCCGTCATTTTCGTCCATTGCTGCAGACATGGTTACGTCAGGATACTTCAAGGAATCAACAATTACCTTCTTGACCCAAGCTTCAACAGTTGCTCCGGGAAGCGAATCCAAGTCTCTATTTCTAACAGAAAAACCAAAAGAATCAATAGCGACTTCCATTCCATCCGCAGAGTAATCAAAGTCACAAGTTCTGTAGAAACTACCTTCCGCAAAGAAAGCATTGATGTCGGCTGCAGGAAATGGGTAGCTACCGATACCGGCTCCTTTGGCAAAAAATCCGTTTCCGGAAATTTCATA
>JANTGI010000193.1 GCA_024762995.1 Saprospiraceae bacterium
GAGCGATTTATTACGCAAAAAGGTATTTTACGGACACAAAAACATGCGCTGCTATTGCATCAGCAAGGTGTTTCTCCCGATTTAATCCTCAGCAGTCCGGCAAAACGCGCCTTGCAAACTACTGAAATATTAGCCAAAACATTTTCTTATCCTATTGATAAAATTGAAATTAACAATCATTTTTATTTCGAACCCCGCTCCTTGGTTATCAAAGACATTTTGTCCTTACCTAATGATGTAGAAACTGTGTTTTTAGTAGGACACAACAATCTTTGGACCGACTTATCCAACGAATTTTCTTCACAAGATATATGGCATTTACGCACAAGTGGCATTTTTGGGGTGCAATTTTACACTGACAAGTGGAAAAGTGTATTTGTTAGTAAAAAAGATGATTTTCTTTTAATAAACTAAATTTTTTAAATAAGGACTGAGTGAATTTTCTGACCGAAGGAAAGAAAATTTGTACCGAAGTGCCGGTACCTCGATACAATTTTACTCATTCTTCGTAAAATCACTCGGCAACCTTTGATTCTACACCAATAACAGGACTGTTTGATAGTCGGGGCTTCGATACGATTTTCTCATCCTTCGAAAATCACTCAGCCACCTATATTTCTGCTAAAATTACAAAGTTTGATTAATGCACAAAACGCAGGTCACTGAGTGGTTACAATGACTGAAGGGAATTGGAATTGTAACGAAGTGCCGGTTTTAATACCATTCTCAACTTTCAATGACGGGTCTCGATACTATTTTCCCGACTTAGGTCGGAAAAATCACTCGACCACCTACGACGATGCTAAAAATTACAAAGCAAAATCAAAAAAAATACTTTTTTAGAAAAATCTCGTCATACATCCCATATTTTATTACTTTTGATAAATCATTAAATCTCATATTATGTTCAAAAAAATTTTTTTAATCATTACGCTGGGCTTATCTATTACTTTTTATGCTCAAAACAAAGATGATATTAGCAAGAGTTTGCCGGAATTAACTAAAATCTACAAGCACATCCATCAAAATCCGGAATTGTCGTTTATGGAGTTTAACACGTCCAAACTTTTGGCAAAAAAGATGCGTTCTTTCGGTTTTAAGGTAACCGAAAAATTTGGTGGTACGGGCGTGGTCGCTATTTTAAAAAACGGAAAAGGTCCTAAAATACTTATCCGTACTGATATGGATGCCTTGCCTATCCTTGAAAAAACAGGTGTCCCCTTTGCCAGTAAAGTTCGCCAAAAAGATGTAGAAGGAATTGAGCAACCGGTCATGCATGCTTGCGGACACGATATTCACATGACGGTATGGTTGGGTACGGCAAAATACCTATCGACACATAAAAATGAATGGCATGGCAGCCTTATGATGATTGGACAACCGGCAGAAGAACGCGGCGGTGGTTCTGATGCCATGCTCAAAGCAGGTTTATATCAAAAGTTTTTTGTACCTGATTATGCACTGGCTTTTCATGTAAGATCCAATTTGCCTGTTGGAAAAATCGCTTATTGCCCGGGCTACGCCATGGCAAATGTCGATATGGCGCAAATCACTCTAAAAGGACGTGGCGGACATGGAGCTTATCCTCATAAAACCATCGACCCAATAGCTATGTCAGCCCAATATATCTCCGATATTCAAAATATTGTATCCAGAGAAATTTCCCCAACCGACCCAGCTGTGGTTACCGTTGGCTCCATACATGGTGGTACCAAAGGAAATATCATTCCCAGCGAGGTAAAACTTGAATTCACCATTCGTTCTTACAAAGATGCCGTAAGAGATCACCTCATTGAAGCCCTTCAAAGAAAAGCCAATGCCGTAGCACTATCTTTTAATGTTCCCAAAAAGGATTATCCGGTACTTAAACTTAAAGACACTTACACGCCGGCTCTTTACAACAATCCTGCCCTTGTGTCAAGAGTTGTTAATAATTTTAGAAATTATTTCGGAAAAGAAAATATTATTAAAGTTGATCCGGTAATGGGCGGTGAAGATTTTGGCAGATATGGAAAAACTAAAGAACAGGTACCTATTTTTATGTATTTTGTAGGAATTGTCAATCAAGAAAAATATGATCGTTTTCAAAAAGAACATAAAATATTGCCTTCTTTGCATAGCGATAAAATGATACCCGATCCTACCCCTAGCATTTTTATGGGCATTTCTGCTATGACAAATGCTGTGGAGACGCTTGCTAAATGATAAATTTTGACATCAATATTTAAATAAAAAAATGTAGAGACGCGATTAATCGCGTTTCTACATTTTTTTTAAACTAATTGATCAATCTTATTCCTCTTGCGCTTGAATAGCCGTTAGCAAAATGGTATTATAGACATCAGTAACCGTACATCCTCTACTTAAATCATTGATGGGTTTTCGCAAACCTTGTAGCATCGGACCGATGGCAAGGGCGCCTGTCTCTCTTTGTACCGCTTTATAAGTGTTGTTTCCGGTATTCAAATCCGGGAAAATCAATACCGTTGCTTGACCAGCCACTTTGGAATTTGGCATTTTACTCTTTCCAACACCCGGATCGACAGCCGCATCGTATTGAATAGGTCCTTCCACCAAAATATCGGGACGTTTTTCTTTTACAATTTGTGTTGCTTCACGTACACGCTCCACGTCTTCCCCTTTACCGGAAGCACCGGAAGAGTAAGAAAGCATCGCAACTTTCGGGTTAATTCCAAACTTTTTGGCAGAATCGGCAGAGGCAATTGCAATTTCAGCCAGCTCTTGCGCATTTGGATTGGGATTGATAGCACAATCTGCAAAAGCAGAAACCCTATCGGGCAAACACATAAAGAATACTGACGAAACTATTTTTGCATCGGGTTTTGTTTTGATAATCTGCAATGCCGGTCTAATCGTGTGCTGCGTTGTATGGGCTGCTCCCGATACCATTCCATCGGCATCACCATTATAAACCATCATCGTACCAAAATACGAAACATCCTTGATCAAATCCTTAGCGGTAGTTTCGGTCATGCCTTTGTGCTTGCGCAATTCATACAACTGCTGTGCATATTGATTGGCTTCTTCAGAATTCTCCGGATTGATAATTTTAATCTCCTTGCAATTCAAATTAACACCATTTATCTTCACCAAATTGCAAACGCGTTCTCTATCCCCCAATAAAACCAGGTTCACCAGATTTGTACTTTGCAATCTACAAGCCGCTTTCAAAATCCTTTTGTCGGTACCTTCGGGCAAAACGATGGTCTTGCGTTCTATTGATGCCCACTCTTCCAGATTATAAAGAAACATGGAAGGCGTCATTTTTTCATTGTTATAATGCACCAATTTATCCAAAACGACACGCACGTCAATATGTTTTCTGAAAAGACTAATTGATTTCATAATTTTACGCGTATCATAGGGATTGATTTTTGGTTTTAAATCCCCAATTTTTATAGTTGCTTCATAAGTATTGGGTTTGATACCTATGATTGGAATCGTTGTTTTAATCCCCTCAATTAATCGCATAATGGCACGCTCAGGTGTAATGCCACCGGTCAATACAATCCCTGAAAGATTTGGATAATTATCACTCTTATCTGCTTGAATAGCACCTAAAATTAAATCCCCTCGGTCGCCGGGCAAAATCACTACGGTTTTTTCTTTTAACTTGGTCAAATAATGACGCAATTGCATGGCACCTACCTCATAATACTTTACCGGTTTTTCCATATAGTCTTCTCCCATAATTATTTTTCCTTCAAAATAATTAAGAATATCGCGCATACTGGGTTTTAATAAATTCTCATCACGCGGAATAGCGGATACATAAGTGTCTTCTCCGACCACTTTTTTAATTCGTGCAATCGTCTTTTTAATATTTTTCGGCTTAATTTTATTGGCAATAATGGCTGGCACCACAACTTTTTCTTCTTTAAAACTATCATAAGCCAACTTGATATTGCTGATATATTCATCAAAAGATTTTGATACACCGCTGCTCACCAAAATAGATGGAATGGCCAAATTTGAGGCCAATTTTACGTTCAGTTCAAACTCTATCATCGCACCTTCACCCGAAAAATCGCTACCTTCCATCAAGATAAAATCAAATCTCTTTTCTAACTTTTTGTATTTTCTGATGATTTGGTCAATTACTTTGGCTTCTTGTCCCTGATTAAGCAAGTGGATTAAATCACTACGATTAAAACCGTAGGCATCCTCGTATGGTAAATCAAGTTTAAAGTAATCAATCATCGTTTTGATATGATTGTCTTTTTGTCCATCCGGATAGTCATCAATTACCGGACGAAAATAGCCTACTTTATCTTTTCTGATGAGCAACTCATTCATCAAACCAATACTGATCAAGGACTTACCGCTAAAAGGTTCCAATGTGGTTATATATACTGCTTTATTCATTTATTAATTATTTAAATTTATAGTACAAAGGTAATTCAATTATTAATGACAAAAATGATTTTTTATTGCTTTTTTGCATAAAAAAACTCCGAATATATCGGAGTTTATAATAATTTTACAATAAATTAACATTAGTGCGTATCGGCATCCAGATAATTGGGAATACCATCCCCATCGGTATCGTCATTCATCGGATTTCCGTCGCCATTGGTATCTTCATCTTTGGTCAGTACACCATCACCATCATCATCAGCATCTTCAAAATTCGGAATCCCATCACCATCGGTATCATCATCTGAAATATTTCCATTCTGGTTGATATCTTCATTTTCATTTGAAACCAAATCAGCATCGAAATCATCGTTAACCACAAAAGTTTTAAAAGAAAAAACCAAGGGTGAATAAGATTTTATTGCATGTTGGGCAACATCATAATAAGCCAAACCTGAAGGAGTAATCAACATACCGGCACCAAAATCCGAAAACGTAACCGTCCCATCACCATTGTCGGTATAAGTACCTTGCTTAAAATGAGGGATGACTTCTTTCCATGCATCTATTACGGCATATAACCTTAGCCAAGC
>JANTGI010000194.1 GCA_024762995.1 Saprospiraceae bacterium
ATTCCTTGTTCAATTCCTTCATTAACAATCTGCTGATAAGTACTAAGACTTGCCTCTCTTATGGGTTTTGGAAGTGTGGTCATTATTTCGTAGATTTTTTTTGATTTTAGCGAAATAGTTTCATTGATGTAAACGAAAAGAACGTAGAAATAGTTCATACCTTCTTCCGTGTTAAAGTACTTGTCAGAATAAGCCAAAATACGTCCAAGATACTTTATAACCTGCTCACTATTCCTAGCATACTTCATAGCCATTAACGCATTCAGGAGCATGGCGTTATCTCTCAACTTCAGAATTCGTTTTTGACTAACTCTAGACAAATCCGTCAAAACATAGTCAAATATAGGTAAAAAACGTCTAAAATGCTTATTTGGAAAATAAAAATACTCTTCTAAGGGCTTATGATGCCATTTTTTTTCACCGTGATATACCACTATGGGCATTACTAGTCGGAATGGCTCCTTTTGCTCATCCATTTTTCGCCAAGCAGCAAGAATATATTCTAGCAACTGGCGATAGGGAAATTTTACAGGATAACTTTTATGCTCAAACAACAAACAAATATAAACATCTAATGAAATATCTTTTTTTCGTGTGCGCTTACGCTTAAAATTACACCGATATACTAAATCCGCATATTGCTCCACCAAATCATCGGTTACAAAAGAATCCTTTTGCAACTCCAAAGAACCGTCTAAATCCAATTCTTGAACAATCTCTTCGTCCAAAAATTCTTTCAAATAACCCAAAGCTACTTCCTTTACAGAAAACGACTTCCTAAAAAAATTATCATGGGGATTGTTAACTTTTTTCATTTCTCATAGTTTTTGCACTGTAAAGGAAAAGATAAAACCCTTCTCAAAAAAAATAACAATACACTTTCATTTTGCCCTCATCAAATTTCGCGCACCCACTTCCCAGAGCACTATTCGCCGCTAACTTCCAAACATTTTGTCCCCTGTGACGTTAGTGAAACGAACAGAAAGCCTAAAATATAAAAATAGACATGAAGCTTAAAAAATTTGTTCCCATCCTAGATTGGTTGCCCAATTACAAAAAATCCTATCTCAAAGGCGATATTTCTGCAGGGTTAACGGTTGGTGTCATGCTTATTCCGCAAGGAATGGCCTATGCATTGATTGCCGGGCTTCCTCCCCAATATGGACTTTTTACCGCCATGGTGCCTTTGATTATCTACGCTATTTTTGGCACATCTCGTCAACTGGCAGTCGGGCCGGTGGCCTTAGTTTCTTTATTAACCGCAACGGCTGTAGGGCAATTGGTGGAGCCTGGATCAAACGCCTACATTGAAATGGCCATTACTTTGGCTTTGATGGTTGGTTTAATTGAATTTGGGATGGGGATATTTCGTCTTGGCTATTTGGTTAATTTTCTTTCGCATCCCGTCATTAGCGGATTTACTTCTGCGGCGGCCATCATCATTGGATTGAGCCAGTTAAAGCACATCTTAGGCATAAATATTCCTCGTGGGCTAAAGGTTCATGAAATTATTATCACTGCTTTTCAACAATCTGACTCCATTAATTGGACTTCCTTTTGGATTGGAATTGTTGGAATCGGGGTGATTATTGCTTCCAAAAAAATCAATAGAGCCATTCCCGGCTCTCTATTAGCCGTCATATTTGGAATTATCATTGCTCGCATCTTGCACCTTGGGCCCGATGATGTAAAATTAGTAGGTGCAATACCCAACGAATTACCCACATTTAAGGTACCACAAATAAACTGGGCTACTTTTAAGGATTTGTTTCCTTTGGCAGCCGCCTTAGCCTTAGTGGGGTTCATGGAGAGTATTGCCGTAGCCAAATCTTTACAAGCCAAGCACAAAAAGGAATATAAAATTGACTCCAATCAAGAATTAATTGCTCTTGGTTTGGCAAGTATCGGGGGATCTTTTTTCCAATCATACACAGTAGAAGGGGGATTTGGACGGAGTGCCGTCAATGACCAAGCAGGTGCAAAAACAGGTATCGCTGCAATCATCAGCTCGATTATGGTTGTTTTTGCCTTACTTTTTTTGACCCCCTATTTTTATGACTTACCCAAGGCCATTTTGGGGTCTATTATCATGGTTGCCGTTATCGGTTTGATAGACATTCATGAAGTAAAAGTCTTGTGGAAACAAAACCGGAGAGACTTAGCCATGCTCATAGTTACATTTTTGGGTACCTTAATTTTGGGTGTAGAAGAAGGTATTGGGCTAGGTGTCATCTTATCCTTAGCAATGGTCATCTATCGTACCACTCGGCCCCATGTAGCCGTATTGGGCAACGTACCCGGTACTCACTTTTATAGAAATGTGGAACGATTTAATGGGTTAAATGTAAGTGATGAGGTTTTAATTATTCGATTTGATGCCCAATTGTACTTTGCTAATTCAACTTTCTTCAAGGAACAATTAGAAGAACTGACTGCCGACAAAGGAGACAAGCTCAAATTGATAGTACTTAATGCAGAAAGCATCAATTACTTGGACAGTAGTGCCGTACATGCCATCAAGGATGTGGTGGAAGAATACCAAGCAAAGGGTATAGAAATTGCCTTCTCCGGTGTCAAAGGCCCCGTCAGAGATGCCATGGCCAAAGCCGATATCCTTACGGAAAGCTATGGGAAGCACTTTTTCATGAGTGTCCAAGAAGCAGTCGATTGCTATGTCAGCAGTTGTATGACGACCCCAAAAGAAGATGGTGCCAATCTTGAAGACTACATTATGCAAAGTAATAAGTAGAGACAAGACATGCCTATCCCTACGACAATGAATAAATTCCCTGAATCCATCGGAGCTTATTGCCGGAATAAAAATGAGCGTCCGGTTTAAAGCCGGCTTCAAGTATATATTCGTCGGTGTGTCGGTTGAGATTACATCCATCTGCCAACCCATTCCAGACCGGATTCAGTATTTCCTGCATGGAACCAAATAACTTGTTTTCCGACTTAATATGCTCTAGCACGATAAGTTTGCCGGTTGGTTTTAGCCATTTTTTGTAATTTTCGATGGCTTGCTTAGGGTTTGGGATGGTACAAAGGACTAAAGTACTCACCACATAATCCATAGATTTAGGCGAAACAATCTCCTCCATTTGGGGATTATTAACTCCAAGATTATACGTTTTTATATTTGGATATTGAGACAGCTTCTTTTTGGCGTAAGCTAACATGGCACTAGAGGGCTCAATGGCGATGACTTCGGCATCTTCTCTAAAATATTGAAAATTAACACCTGTACCACAACCTACATCTAGTATTTTTCCCGTAAGGGGCGACAGCAAAGCTTCACGCCTAGGCCCTATCCCCTTTTCGATGCTCACCATGAACGGGTCATAAAACGTGGCAAAAATCTTTTTATACATGACTTATTTTTGCGGAAGCCCCCCTATTTCTACTGATTGAAGAATCAAAAAAAGATAGCAGCGCCATATCCGATTTGTTTCCAAAACGAATAATCCTCCTAAAAGTTGAAACGATCCAAACAATCCAACAACACTTTTGTTAATGACGGCGTATAGTGGGCGATGCTCCACCAAAAATCACCATAAAATACAAAAAATGAAACATATTGTCGCTGTTGGTAGCCAAAACAAAAAGACTATATCCGGGCATGGTGGAAGGTTACGAAAGTTTTACTTCTACACCATAGAAAATAACCGTATCACCAAAAAAGAATATGTGGAGACCCCGCGCGAAGAAGTTCTTCACGAGGTATTTCATAATATGGGACCGGATGCCCATCACCCGATATTTGATGCAGATATTTTCCTTGCCGCCCAAATAGGACAAGGCGCGATTGCCAGGCTTGCGCAAAAAAATGTCCGAGCATACATTACTCCCCAAACAGATCCCGACACCGCTATTAAGGAGCTTATTGAAGGCACTTTGCAGGTCGTTGATATGTCTAAGCAAAATCATGGTGGGTGCGGACACGACCATTCTCATGACCATGGTGGATGTGGACATGATCATTCTCATGACCATGAACACAATCACTCTCATTAAATAATTTTCTAATACAATAAAATCAACAGAAATGGCAAAAATCACCCTTAAGGGCAACCCCATTAACACGATAGGATCTTTACCGGAAGTAGGATCCGTAGCACCTGATTTTTCACTTATTGCAAATGATCTTTCGACCAAAACGTTGGCTGACTATGCCGGTAAGAAGAAGGTTTTAAATATCTTCCCAAGTTTAGATACGGGCACCTGCGCCATGTCAGTCCGTAATTTCAACGAAAAGGCAGCCGGCCTAGACAATACCGTTGTCTTGTGTATTTCGAGAGATTTGCCATTTGCGCAAGCTCGTTTTTGCGGAGCAGAAGGCATCGATAATGCGATTACTTTATCCGACTTTGCAGACGGAAGTTTTGGCAAAGACTATCAGCTAACAATTGCCGACGGTCCTTTGGCCCACTTGCTATCTAGGGCTATCGTTGTTTTGGACGAAAATAACAAAGTCATCTATACGGAGCAAGTACCCGAAATCGTTGATGAACCCAATTATGACGCCGCTATTGCAGCGCTCTAGGACTTTCTCCTAACACTTTACAGCAAAATAAAAACCGGATGAAAAATATTCATCCGGTTTTTTTTATCAGTTTTCACCTAATGTGTGTATAACATATTGCACCTTTTTGAAGATTTCGGTCAATTCAAACTCCAAAGGAGTGACATCTTTGTAGCCCGCAACGTAGTGGAGGGATAAAAGCAAAACCAAACTGCAAGTCATAGCAAGCTATGTTGGAAAAACCAACGCAGAGTAAGGGGAAATTTGAAATATTTAGTAGCTGTTTTTGTTTAAAAAATAAGCTTCAAATTTTTTCTTAATCAAGGCGGATTTTGGAGGCATAGCAGGTTATGACGAACACTAGTCCAGTCTAAAATATTGTTTTTCG
>JANTGI010000195.1 GCA_024762995.1 Saprospiraceae bacterium
TTTGGGGCGCTGCGCTTTTGGTCTTTGGGGCGCTGCGCTTTTGGTCTTTGGGGCGCTGCGCTTTTGGTCTTTGGGGCGCTGCGCTTTTGGTCTTTGGTCACACTAGACGTACACCATTAGCGTACACGTTCAGTGTGACCAAAGACCAAAGCGACGTAGGAGCGTCCCAAAGACCAACAGCGACGTAGGAGCGCACCCAAATCCCATCCTACAACATCCTAACAAGCTCCCGAGTCTTCGACAATTTATCAAACAAGCTACTCGCCTGCTGATAATCCAAAGTTTGCTGACCATCCGAAAAAGCTTTTTCCGGTATCGAATGCACTTCCACAATAACCCCATCTGCTCCTGCCATTGTCGCCGCTAAAGCAACCGGCTCTACAAATTGGCGCACACCAATCCCATGTGATGGATCGGCAATCACCGGCAAATGGGTTTTCTCCTTCAGCATGGCGATTGCATTGATATCGAATGTATTTCGGTAGGCATTTTCGTAAGAACGAATGCCCCGTTCACAGAGCAAAATACGTTCATTTCCGTTAGAGAAAACATACTCCGCCGATTGCAATAATTCATCCATCGTTCCCGAAATACCACGCTTAATCATTACTGGTTTATCGACTTTCCCTAAAGCATCTAAAAGATTGAAATTCTGGGAGTTACGCGCCCCAACTTGAAAAATATCTACATACGGCAACATCTCTTCTATCTGCTCTGCCATCATCACTTCTGTAATAATTTTGATGCCATTTTCTTTGGCCAGTTTGTACCAAATTTTGAGTCCGTCAATACCCAATCCACGAAACGAATAAGGCGAACTTCGCGGCTTATAAACCCCGCCACGCATAATCTTAATACCATTCTCCACTAGGTGCTTGATGGACGACTCAATTTGTGCTTCAGATTCGATGGAACACGGGCCGGCCATAATTCCAAATTCTCCGGCGCCGATAGTCACACCATCTCCCAAATCAATCTTAGTATTATTAATTTTCCATTTTTTGGAAACCAACTTATACGCATCACTCACCCGATGAATATCATCAACGCCTACTAAGCCGCCAATTTTTCTAATATCAATTTCCGTCTTGCCGACCGCAATAATATATGCCCCATCTTGGGTCGTCACTTTCATGGGTTTGTACTTCTTGGTTTCCAAGACTTTTACTATCCCCTGCTCTGCTTGCGCGGAAATATTTTCTTTTAGCTGTATGATCATTTTTTTTCTTTTTTAATACTTCCAACAAATTCATTAATGGTTTGACCCAAATTAGTACTGCCTTCCAATGCCCGGATAAAGGCACTTCCGATGATGGCGCCATTTGCATACGCACATGCTTTCGCAAAAGATTGGTGGTCTTTTATGCCAAATCCAATCAGCGTAGGATGGTGCCAGTCATAGCCGGTTATTCTCTTAAAATAGGCTTCTTGGCTGTCACTCACTCCACCGGTTCCCCCGGTAATGGCCGCACTGGAAACGACATATACAAAGCCCCGAGTCAGTTCATCCATCTTTTTCAAACGCTCCGGTTCGGTCTGGGGAGCGACCAAAAAGGTTATTCCCAAGTCCAATTCTTCGAATAATTCCTTAAATTGCTCTTCATAGACATAAGTCGGCATATCGGGCAAAATAACGCCATCTACCCCAACTTCAGCGCACTTCCTAAAGAATTGATTTTCACCGTATTGCATCACTTGATTGAAATTTCCCATTAGGATAATTGGGATTTCGGATTGCTTGCGTAATTCGGCTACTTGCGTGAAAAGTAGGCGGACATTCATGCCGTTCTTCAAGGCTTGTTGACTGCTGGCTTGGATCGTCGGGCCATCCGCCAGTGGGTCAGAATAGGGAATGCCTATCTCTAAAATATCTACACCATTTTTTTCTAAGGCTAAGCCTATTTCGACCAAATCATCTCGATTTGGATATCCGGCGGTGAAATATATGTTTAATATATTTTTGGGCTTTTGGTTGAATATTTTTTTTAATCTTTTCATTTTTTTTTGTTTTTTTTCCTTCTGTTTTTTTTGATAAAAAATACCTTTGGTATTTTTTTATCGGGCGAACACAAGGTTCGCCTCTACGGGAGGTGGGCGATGTATGTGGCCAAATCTTTGTCGCCGCGACCGGATAAATTTACGACTACTACGTCATCTTTTCTGAATTTTGCCATCTCTAATGCGGCTAATGCGTGGGCGGATTCTAATGCCGGAATAATGCCTTCTATTTTTGATAATAAATATCCCGCTTGCAGGGCTTCTTGGTCGGTGGCACTGAATACTTCGGCCCTTTCTGTTTTAATCAAATGTGCATGTAATGGGCCGATTCCCGGATAATCTAATCCGGCAGAAATAGAATACGGCTCAATTATTTGCCCGTCATCTGTCTGCATCAATAAGGTTCGGCTTCCATGAATGACTCCTTCACTTCCCAAAACACTCGTGGCGGCCGACTCCCCGGAATCAATTCCTAAACCCGCTGCTTCAACGGCAATCAGCCTTACTTTTTCATCTTCCAAATAATGATAAAATGCGCCGGCGGCATTGCTTCCCCCACCTACACAGGCGATAATCGCATCCGGATTTTCTCGGCCAACGTGCTCTTGGAGTTGCCATTTCATCTCTTCACTGATGACCGATTGAAACAGCGCCACCATATCCGGATAGGGATGCGGTCCGACCACAGAGCCTATAATATAGTGAGTATCAATGGGATGCGCGATCCAATCTCTTATCGCTTCATTAGTCGCATCCTTTAGGGTACGACTTCCTGACTTGGCTGGACGTACTTCTGCTCCCAGCATTTTCATACGAGCTACATTCGGTGCTTGCCGTTCAATATCCACTTCGCCCATATAAACGATGCACTCCAAACCCATTAATGCGCAAACTGTAGCGGTCGCGACTCCATGCTGTCCGGCTCCCGTTTCGGCAATGATTCTTTTCTTTCCCAGCTCTTGAGCGAGCAAGATTTGGCCGATGGTATTATTAATTTTATGGGCGCCGGTATGATTCAAATCTTCTCTTTTGAGATAGACTTGGGTATCGTATTTTTTAGAGAGCCTTTCGGCAAAATACAACGGAGATGGTCGTCCCACATAATCTTTGAGCAAGGACTTAAAATCTTTCTGAAAAGAATCAGAATTAATAATTTTAAGATAATTCTCATTTAGGTTTTTGACATTTGGGTAGAGCATCTCGGGAATATAAGCACCGCCAAATTTTCCGTAGTAGCCGTTTTTATTTGGTTTCATATTTTTTATTTTAGCTAGTCAGCAGTTTTTTAAAGTTTTGGATTTTTTGTATGTCCTTCAATGCGGGAGATACTTCAAAGCCGCTATTCCCATCAACCGCAAATAATTTGGGATGCTGGAATCCTTTTATTTTTTGGACTGAATTGGGATCAATTCCCCCGCCCAGAAAAAAAGGTAAAGCGCCATTATATCCGGCTAAGAGACTCCAATCAAATTGAAATCCATTGCCGCCGGGCATCTTACCCTTGGTATCAAAAAGAAAATAGTCACAAGCCAATTCATAATCTTTTAGTTGACCGAAATCAAAAGTCCGACCCACAGAAAAGACCTTGATGACTTCGAATCCTTGCGCCTTGACTTCCTGACAAAAGGCAGGCGATTCTTGCCCATGCAACTGTATGGCATCCAATTTAAAGATTTGATTTTTGGCTAAAATCGTGGCTAAATCAGCATTCACAAAAACACCAACTTTCTTCACATTTGCCTGAGTATCAAAGCTTTCTGCAATCTCCATCAAAGCATCGTCATCCACATATCGCGCAGATTGCTCATAGAAGATAAAACCCATAAAATCCAAACCCACTTCTAAGAGCGCTTTGATATTTTCAGGGTCTCTCATCCCACAGATTTTTAATTTGGGGGTATTGGAGACTGGAGTTATTGGATGTTTGGAATCAGACATTGGTCAACTGATTGATTTGATGAATAAAATCTTGACAAGCCTTTTCGGGATGGGCATTTTTCATAAAGTGCTCCCCGATTAAAAAACCTTCAAAGCCAAATTCTTTTAATTTTACGACAGTCTCCGGATTGCTAATTCCACTTTCCGATATTTTGGTAAAATCATCTGGGATGATGGCAGCTAGTTTTTCAGAAGTCTTGGTATCCACTTTAAAATTAGTTAAATCCCGATTATTCACCCCTACCAAATCAATATTTTGATTCAAATATTCTAACGGCTGCTCATCATGCACTTCCATCAAGACTTCCAAACCTAGACTTTTTGCGAAAGCAGACAGCCTGTGTACTTCTGCCTTAGACAGCATATCACCAATTAATAATATCACATCCGCCCCAATCGACTTCGCTTCAATAATTTGATATTCATCCAAGATAAAATCTTTGCGCAGAATCGGGCAATAGTTGTATTTTCTGGCTTCCGTCAAGTCTTCATTGCGCCCACCAAAAAACTCCGTATCAGTCAAAACCGATAAACCCGAAGCCCCTGCTTGCATATAGCCGATGGTCACTTGCTCGACTTTTGCGTATGGATTGATAGGGCCTTTGGATGGCGACTGTCGTTTAAACTCTGCGATTACGCCAGATTTATCCGAACGTTTTAGGTAGCTCACCATC
>JANTGI010000196.1 GCA_024762995.1 Saprospiraceae bacterium
GAGAACCGAAGTTGTTGAGTGCAACCACCAATTATTTGCTACAAATTTCATTGTTGTTGTTTAATTACAGTGCCAAAGAAAGGATTTTATTTTTAAAGATGCAAGTATTTGAGCATTTTGCCCCAATTTTTAAGATATGCCCTACTTTTTGCGCAAGCGAATACGAATCAAAAAAACAGTAATAAAAACCTGACTCAAACGACTATTACGAGAAAACATAAGGTGAAACAATAGCTTCATTTCAAAAATACACTTAAAAAAATCCCACCATGACGTAATAAAACCGAGTTGCGCTTTGTACATATTAAACATAATAATATGAATGATAAATATCACTACATTCTTCGGGCAACACAATGGGGTAAATGTCTATCTTAGACGTAAATTAATGAACTAGCGTCCAATAAAACAACCAAGCTACCGCACCTGCTCGTTTTTGGCCATCAAGTGCGGTCGCTTATATCTTTTTACCAAAACTTAACATTCATGAGAAAAATGAATCTATTTTATACTTTGTTTTTCATAGGTATAAGCATTTCTCTTTCCGCACAAACAACCTGCGGTACCGGACAATTAAAAATCACCCTTAGTGATTCCGGCAACGGAATATCCGTCACTGACCTCCTAAATGGAGCGACCGAAATCCTGAACGACACCAGTGAACTATTTTCCCTAGATATCCGAAATTCGAATAATGAAACCCATACCATTTCATCATCCGCCCACTGGGACAGTAGGAACATAGCCCTTTCCCCTGACAATAAGGACTGCACCATCACCCTATCTAACCCTAATTTTACCGGCATCCCGACGTCACTTGTTGCTACGGTAACGATTCACACTAATGGCAGTCAATCTGAATGGGATTTGTCCGTCACCGGTGTTGGCGACAGCCATAGTTTTATGGATGCCTCGTTTCCCCACCTAAATATATTGGGGAATGGCGGTCAATTTTTGACACCCCAATATTCCGGGCAACTCATTGCAAATCCGGCTGCCGGGATTAACTACAATGGATTTTACCCAAGGGGAAATGGAGCCAATATGCAGTTTATGGCCTATTATGGGGCCGGCTCAAATGTATATTTTGGCTTTCATGACCCGACCGCTGCATTTAAGCGTTTTTTAGCTCACAATGAAAATGGCGGCGTCAATGTAGAATGCCAACTACCGATACCCAACAAGACCCTTACGGGAAATGATTGGGATTTTCCCGGACACTTTGAGTTGGACTTATTTAGTGGAGACTGGTATGGCGCGGCGATGATTTATAAGGATTGGGCATCTAATCATGCCAATTACTGGCCAGCAATGACCGCTGCAAGAGAAACACGTCAAGCGGAGATAGGTAAAATAGGTGCTTGGTTTTATGATGAAGGTTACTATAACGGAAATGCGAGAACACCGGCATCAATCCAAGCCAGCACCCAAAACTGCATTGATTACATTCCCAATGTCCCAATAGCCACCCATCTTTATACTTGGTGGGGCGGCCCCATGGATGATAATTTCCCGGAGTTATTCCCTGCAATAGACGGCTTGGCCAATTCCATTGCGACACTACAAGCCAATGGCGCAACGATAATGCCCTATTTTAATGGCTACATATATGATACGGATTTAGCATCTTTTAACGGAAGTGGCTTACCCAATGCAACTAAAAGAGAAAATGGGGATTATTTTTCCCAAGACTTCGGAGGACAACATTTTGCCGTCATGTGCCCAACGACGAGTACTTGGCAAGATATTATTAAAAATGCTACTGTCAATATCGCCAATACAATGGGAGCTAATGGCGTCTATCTAGACCAAGTTTCTGCGGCAGTTGGCCGGGAATGCATGGACACTACACATAATCACACGCTCGGCGGCGGCTCATTTTGGAGAGAAGGATATCATGATTTAATAAGCAATGTACACACTTCTATCCCTGCCAATCGCTTTGTCACTACAGAAGGCGCTTGTGATTATCTATTAGATGAAGTGGATGGTTGTTTGGTGGATCCATGGGACAAAGCCAATATGGTGCCTGCCTATCCGTCGGTTTATTCGGGTAAGGTGCAGTTATTTGGCACTCAAACCGGAGTAAGTACTTATAACAAAGCTTCATTCTACGCCCAATTGGCACAAACCTTCTCTTTTGGCATCCAACCCGGACGTTTTACCACTTATATCATGAATGACCCTAATGCCGAAGCCACCGCCAGACCCTTTGTCAGGCAGCTTGCGCGAATGCGGTATCGGCTCCACCCTTTCATGTCGTTTGGAGAGATGAAATATCCGCCGGCAGTGAACCCAACCAATCCGGCTGTCATTCCGGAGATTACTTCTAATTGGGGTTCCGGGGATGTTACAATTTCATCCTTGCAGACATCACTTTGGCAAAAGGGGGATAGCATTGCGTTTGTTTTTGTCAATGCGTCCATGACGGAAGACGAATTAAATTTTAATTTTAATGTAAATGGTAGTAACTTCGGTATCGCTGGTAATTTATTCGTCAGAGAGATTACCGAAAATTCTGACGGCACCAATACAACTGTCAATAATTCATTTACACAAAATGTCACCTTAGGGGCGATGGAGATAAAAGCCTACATCATCAAAGCAGCGGCACCGTTACCTGTAGAGATGATTTCTTTTAGTGGATATAAGCGGGATCAAGCGGTTGCCCTAAAATGGGAGACATCTTCCGAAACTAATTTCAAAGGCTTTGGGATAGAACGAAGCCAAGATGGTGTGCATTGGGAGTCCATTGGCTATGTCGCTAGTAAAGGCAATTCGCTTGCGCAAAATAATTACCAACATTTGGATAACACTCCCAACCAAGGTATTAATTATTATCGCCTAAAAGAGATGGATTTAGACGGCCAATTTAAATACTCGAATACCATCAGTGTTTACTTTGAGCATGGCACCATCCATGTCTATCCCAACCCCACCCATGGAACCATTTTTATCCAATCCAACAACTTTTCAATTGACAAAATATTGATTTACAACCAATTAGGACAATTGGTGTTTACTTCTAACGATACCGGCAATACCCTAGACATTTCCCTTTTGCCGAAAGGCCTATACACCGTCATGGTCCAGTCCAAATCGGAATTATTGAAACAATTGGTGATATTAGAATAACATCTTGTTGGGGCTGCACCATTGCGCAGCCCCAACAAATACAACCAAAAATATGAAAAATCTCAGCAGACTACTTCTTCTCATCTTATGGACGACAAACCATGTAATTGCGCAACAATTCCCGACCGATGCAGCGTACTCTTCGATTACAGCCAACACACCTAGCCTACCCAATCTTTATAGCTCCTTAACCGACAATACAGTTCCAACGCCCATTGCGATAAAAAGGATAACCCAATACCAAAATGGATGGTATCCCACTCACGAATATGCCAAAACTCAACCTTGGAATGCCGACGCAACTATTTATAAATTTTACTCGAAGGGTATTTATGATGCCGATACCCACCAAGAAATTGGCAACCTACCGGGCGGTGACTTATATCCTACTTACTGGTCCAATACAGATGCGGATAAGTTATGGGGATTCAAGGGAGAAGGAGACATTAAATCCTATAAGGTATCGACAAACACGGTCTCACTCCACGACCATCTTTATTTTAATTCTAATACCAACGTAGAATATGACACCATTCAACTTGGTCCGGGAGAAGGCAACATCGATAAAAATGACCATTATGTCGCTTTTGTGGGTAAAAAAGGGACAGATATGTATGTCATAATCTATAATCTGCAAACTTTCGCCGTACAACATAGAGAAAAATTTTCCGGTGCTTGGGGTAATGAAACCAGTGCGCCACAATATGTAGATTGGGTCTCTGTTTCACAATCCGGTGATTATGTGGGCATTATGTGGAATCACAATACTACTTCTGCCCAAAACCCATTTTCTATTAACGGCACAGGCCACTATGGAGTTGAAATCTATCAGACAGATAATATGAGTTATCTTAGACGTATTGCGGATTATGGCAACCATGGTGATTTTGGTTTTGCTCAAAACAACAAAGAAGTTTTTGTACAATTTTGGGGCCCTCCGGGCACACTAAACATGTACTATCTTGATGGTTCGGGGAGAGTCGTTTTATCGAATCATGCTGACTTCAATAGTGAAGGCCATGTATCTTGTCGCGCCTTAAATAGACCCGGTTGGGCTTATGTGAGTCAAGATTACGCAGATCATTCCGGACAGATTGTCGTCTTCAAGTTAGACGATGATACCAATACGGAAATAGTCGAACATTTTGGGCACCACTTCAGTACTTCAGCTTCCTATCTAAAGTCGCCCATGCCTGTCCCCACCCCAAATGGAGATAAGGTCATGTTTAAATCTGATTTTGGTAATACTACTGCTGCGGTTATTTATACCTTTGAAGCCACAGTCGCAGCCCCCCTTGCCGTGGAATGGCTTCGCCCAATGACTGCCACCAAAAGGGACAAAGATGTGCTGCTACAATGGACAGTCGCCCAACAGGTTAATAATGACAAATTTGTTATTGAGCATAGTACCGACGCTCGCCATTTTGAAGCAATTCAAACCATCAAGGGAGA
>JANTGI010000197.1 GCA_024762995.1 Saprospiraceae bacterium
AAAAAAAACTAAAAAATGACGTTACTATCCAACAAAGTAATCAATTTGCCCGAATCAGCCACCCTAAAAATGGCGAGATTGGCGAGAGAATTAAAAGCCGAAGGCAAAGATGTTATCAGTCTTAGTTTGGGGGAACCCGACTTTGATACGCCCGACCATATCAAGGAAGCGGCTATTCAGGCTTTGCGGGATGGTTATACCAAATATACTCCTGTGTCCGGATTGCCTGAATTAGTACAAGCGATTGTTACGAAGTTTAAGCGAGATAATGGCTTGGAATATGACACCAACCAGATTGTCGTTTCCAATGGGGCGAAGCAGTCGATTTATAATTTGAGTCAGGCCTTGTTGAATCATGGGGATGAAGCGATTATTTTGGCTCCTTATTGGGTGAGTTACCATGATATTATTCAGATGGCCGGTGGTGTTCCGGTAATTGTGAAAGCGGATATTGATCAAGATTTTAAGGTGACTCCGGAGCAATTGGAAGCGGCGATTACGCCCAAGACCAAATTTGTATTGTTTTCTTCGCCTTGTAATCCGACGGGTTCGGTGTATTTGAAGGAGGAATTGGAAGGATTGGCGGCGGTGATTGCCCAACATGATATTGTCGTGATTTCGGATGAAATTTATGAATACATTAATTTTACGGATAAGCATGCGTCGATTGGGACGATTGAGTCTGTAAAAGATAAAACGGTGACTGTCAACGGGTTCGCTAAAGGATTTGCGATGACGGGATGGCGTTTAGGCTATATCGGTGCGCCCCTTTGGTTGGCTAAAGCTTGCGCCAAAATACAAAGTCAGGTGACATCCGGTGCGACTTCTTTTGGTCAAAAAGCCGGCTCGGTGGCTTTGACTTCGGACATGACTCCGACTTATAAAATGCGTGATGCTTTTATGAAAAGACGAGAATTGGTAATCGGTTTATTGAAAAAGATACCGGGTGTAAAGACCAATTTCCCGAAAGGCGCTTTTTATATATTCCCGGATATGAGTGCATTCTTTGGTAAAAGCGCCAATGGCTTTGTGGTTAATAATTCCGATGACCTTGCGGAATATTTATTGAAGGAGGGTTTGGTGGCGACGGTTTCGGGGGCCGCTTTTGGTGATCCTAATTGTATTCGTATTTCTTATGCGGCTTCGGAAGAGCAGTTGACGGAAGCAGTGCGGCGGATTGGTGTGGCTTTGGGGGCGTTGGGATGATTATTTAGCATTGGTTTTCAGTTTCGGCCTGCCTGGCGCAGCGTAGGCTATGGCGGTAGCATCAATGGTGTCAAGATTAGTTACTCCCGGCATTCAATTGGCGGATGTTTATCCTAATCCGGCCATGGATAATGTTACCTTGCGCGTGGTGTCTAAAGAAGAGACTAATTCCATCTTTAATATTTACGATGGACGGGGACAAGTACTCCTTTCGGAAAAGAGATTTTTGCCGAAAGGTCCATCGGAAGTAGAATTTGATTTGACTTCACTCCCTGCCGGAATGTATTTTGTGAAGGAAGCGGGTGCGAGTCGATATAATAATTTTGTGATTATGCGATAAGCAGATTTTAGATGGAATAGGTCCGTTGTGGATTTATTGCTCCATTCAATCATCATCTCCCTACTTGATTTTTTTGAGTAGGGAGATTTTTGTTATGCTTATGAGTTTAATAATTTTTCCAAAATATCCTTACCTGCTTGCGCAATTTTGGTGCCGGGGCCAAAGATTCCGGCTACGCCTTTTTCCGTAAGGAAGTTATAATCCTGACGGGGAATAATCCCACCCACAATCACTAGAATATCTTCCCGCCCAATCTCCTTTAATGCCTGAATGGTATCCGGCACCAAAGTCTTGTGTCCGGCCGCCATCGAAGAAATTCCTACAATGTGGACATCATTTTCAGCGGCTTGCATGGCGGCTTCTTTAGGGGTCTGAAAAAGCGGGCCAATGTCCACATCAAAGCCAATATCCGCAAATCCGGTGGCAATAACCCGCGCGCCACGGTCATGTCCATCTTGCCCCAATTTGGCAATCAAAATGCGGGGACGGCGGCCTTCTTTTTCTTCAAATTGAGCGACCATTTTTTGGACTTCCTGAAATAATTGATTGTTCTTCATACTCTGAGAATAAACACCCGTAATGGCTTGAGAATGAGCCGCATATCTCTTGAAATGCTTTTCCATAGCAGCGGTTATCTCGCCAAGAGTGGCTCTGGCTCTGGCGGCTTCAACAGCGAGTTCCAAAAGATTGCCTTTGCCTGATTGGGCGGCCTTTTCGATTTGCTGCAAGGTCTTTTTGACTTGGGCCGCATTGCGATTTTTTTTGACTTGGTTGATTCGGGCGATTTGAGACTCCCGAACGGCGGCATTGTCAATTTCAAGGATGTCGATGGCTTTTTCTTCATCGGGTTGAAAGATGTTGACGCCGACAATTTTGGTTATTCCGCTATCAATGTCTCCTTGTTTTCTGGCGGCGGCTTCTTCGATACGCATTTTGGGAATGCCTGCTTCGATGGCTTTGGCCATACCGCCGAGTGCTTCGACTTCATCCAAATGTTTCCACACTCGTACCACCAAATCATTCGTCAATGACTCCACATAATACGAACCGGCCCAAGGATCGACCGCTTCCGTTATTCCCGTTTCTTTTTGCAAAAGAATCTGGGTGTCACGGGCAATCTTTGCAGAAAAATCCGTCGGCAAGGCAATCGCTTCATCCAAAGAATTGGTATGCAGGCTTTGGGTTCCCCCAAAAGCGGCCGCCATCGCTTCGATAGTTGTCCGTGCGATATTGTTAAAAGGGTCTTGCTCCGTCAGGCTGTAGCCTGATGTCTGGCAATGCGTCCGCAAAGACATGGATTTTGTTTTCTTCGGGTCAAATTGCTTGACCAACTTCGCCCATATCAATCGCCCCGCTCGCATCTTGGCAATTTCCATAAAGAAATTCATTCCAATTCCCCAAAAAAAGGATAATCTAGGGGCAAAATCATCAATTTTTAATCCGGCTTTGATGCCCGTTCGGATGTATTCTAATCCATCGGCCAAGGTGTAAGCCAATTCAATATCGGCCGGTGCGCCCGCTTCGTGCATGTGATAGCCACTGATACTGATAGAGTTAAAACCGGGCATATACTTGGATGTATATTCAAAAATATCACCAATTAATCTCATGGAAGGTGCTGGCGGATAAATGTACGTATTCCGCACCATGAATTCCTTCAAAATATCATTTTGGATGGTGCCTGTAAGTTGCTTACGCGAAACCCCACTTTCTTCCGCCGCTACAATATAAAACGCCATAATGGGAATAACGGCACCATTCATCGTCATCGAAACCGACATCTTGTCCAAAGGAATGCCATCAAACAAAATCTTCATATCTTCGACAGAATCAATGGCTACACCTGCTTTTCCGACATCTCCAGTCACCCGTTCATGGTCTGAGTCATAGCCACGATGTGTGGCCAAATCAAATGCCACCGAAAGTCCTTTCTGCCCAGCAGCCAAATTCTTTCTATAAAAGGCATTACTTTTTTCTGCCGTAGAAAAACCAGCATACTGGCGGATAGTCCAAGGTCTGCCTAGATACATACTCGCATAAGGCCCCCCTAGATAAGGTGGAATACCTGCCACAAACCCTAAATGTCCGGCATCTTTGATATCATCTGCTGTGTACCAGGACTTGACGGGGATTTGCTCGGCGGTTGGCCAAGTTTTCTTTTCTCCTTTCGGAAAAATGGCTGGGTGTATAATTTTTGTTTTCATCTAGGGCAAATATAGGGAGTTTTGAAGCAAATAGACTATTGATTAATCATTATACTGCCCAAACTTATGAAAAAATATGCACGTTGGCAAAGGAATAACCGTTATAAAAAGAAACTCTTTTTCTATTTTTCAATGTTCTTTTCTAGCAGCTTTCGCAAAAATTGTATTTCTTCTTTTAGGTGGATGATTTCACTTTTATAGGCTTCTTCTAGCTTATCTGAAAACTCTTGAATAATTAGATTGGCGGCACTACCACCTTTCTGGTCGTGATTATTAAAGACTTGACTTTCGTCAAAATCCATAATTTTCATGGGGTCGATTTCCAAAATGTCAGCAATCTCTTGAAATCGATCCATAGAAACGGAAACTCTGCCTAATTCAATTTTACTATAATTATTTTGTGACATTTCTAGTTTTTCTGCCATGTCTTGTTGAGAAAAGCCTTTTAATTCACGTACTTTCCTGATTTTAGTGCCTACACTCATTGTTTAAAATTTTGATTTGGTTGTAAAAATACAAATAAAAAAACAATCCTACAACCATTTTAGAGTTGTTTTTTATAAAAATAGTCTTCATCTTTGCTTTATTATAACAAACTCTACCAAAATTTATTAAAATATTCCTTTTCAGAGTAGTATTCATGAGTACAGCTGAGACCCAAATTTATAAAAACACCCTTATTCCTAATTTTTATAAAACAATGGTTCGGTAAAAATTAAACAGCAATTTTGCCGATTTTTCGGACTTGTTCTCGCAACGGACTCATTTTTTGGCTATTATGCTTCAAATCTGAGTTGCAGAAAATAAAATCAAGTAAAA
>JANTGI010000198.1 GCA_024762995.1 Saprospiraceae bacterium
GTAACAATGGTGTTTGGCCGGTTTATGAGGAAGCTTTGCAGCAAATACCTTCCATTTTAGACGAAAGTCTATTTAATACCATCACCGTTGCCGGTCACAATCAACTGACTTACAAAGGCTGGCCATTGTATTATTTTGGGCAAGATGCCGCACGGGGAGAGACAAAAGGAGTTTCTGTGCCTTCGCCCGGAGTCTGGCCTGTGGCTGTTCAGGATATTGCGGAAGCCGTAGTATCTATTAACGAAATTAGCGGATTATCTACATTTAATGCTTATCCGAATCCGTTTTCCGATGCCATTACTCTTTCGTTTGAGTTGGATTCACCAAAGTATTTATCGGTAAGTTTTCTAAATAGTATCGGACAGGAATTAAAGGTGACAAAGCGCCAATTTTACGAAGGACCGAACAGATTCTCACTAGAAGGTCTGGAAGATTTGAATAATGGTCTTTATTTCTTAAAGATTCAGGGATTGAAGAAAGGAACGGTTGTAAGTACCTTGTTAAAGAACAACTAGGAATAGCAGCAATGTACTATTCCTAGTCAAATAAGAATCTGGCTATTTTACGTTTGAAAATTCACTTATGGAAGTCGGCCTATGCCGGCTTCTTTTTTTTTGGTTAACATGCTCCGCTGGCACCACCCTTCTACCCCCCAAAAATCATCTCGCTCGTCAGGCCTTGTAGGCCGCAACGTCCAAAAGTGAAGGGTTTCTACCTTCATAAATCAAGTCTGTACCAAACCCCGTAATTAATTCACTATCAACATGTTAGAATATCAAGATGCAAGATACAAAATACTTTTGATTACTCGGGTTGAAACCCGGCTTTTTGACTGGTATAGGCTTGCAAAGCCTAACCAGCGAAATTTGGGGGTTTTATTTGGATGATGATGATATTTTTGGTAAGGTGAGTGCCAGCGGTGTGTTTTTACCAATAATAACTGACCGTAAAGGAGATATTCGAGCGAGATATATCTATATAATCATCCCTATTCAGTTCAATTACTTTCAAATGACCTCCATTAATAACACGGTACTTCCACAGTACGCCATTAATCCATGAAGCATCAAGCCCAAGTGAAAAATTTTCTAGAATAAAAAAGTTCAAATCAATCTCCGCCATTGAACCAAAAGATTTTCCCTGAACTTTATAAGACTCAACAACCGACTGCATGTCTTTATAACCTAAGTATCCTACCCCCAAATTTAGACCTAATACCGCTTTATCTTTCAAAAAGTAGCTCCTATAGCACATTTTAGCACCATAAAAATTCATCCTAATTCTATTGGCAAAATCACCTTTAACAACGGCTCCATTCGACAAAATAAAATCCTGATTCATCAACTCATCATTGTACACAAAACGATTAATGAACGCACCTACCCCAAAACTGTTAGAGAAATAATAATCAAAATCTGCTGTAAAACTCAACCCTTGCATCTCCTGTGATTTATACTTCAAATAGTTCATACTAGTTCCATCTATATTTTTTCCAACACTCTTAATCAAATACCGGTTTTGCTACGCCTCCTGATATTGAAGTTTTAAATTTGGATAATTTTTTATTATTTGACAATTCTGGCAATACAGCAACAGCATCTTTATCCCCCATATTAGCTTCATCTTCTGGAACAATCAACACAAGCCCTCTAATCCGATGGCATGAACTCCATAAATTTGGAGCCCAATACTTCGTCACCTTGAAAGCATTACCTCCCTGCCTACGAACTTCTTCTTTTATGTTTTCAATTAATTGACTCCTTGAACACCGTGTTGTAAAGCCAGCATCACCAACATGAATCCGCCCTATTATTTCTGCATTTATCGGAATGCTATCCTTTTCCGAATAAAAAACAACACTCGATAAGCTTTTGCGCATTGGTTTTTCTTGCAGTATTTTAGATGATATTTTTGGGGAACAACCAACTATCGTAATAACTAGAAATAAGGCTAAAATTCTCATTACTTTTACTTTAAAACGAAACAATAATAGGGACATAAAACAAACCACCCACAAAAAAATCTAAAAACCTAGCAGGGAGTGCATTCTACCATTCATTGCTGTTGGTAAATTTTAATGTTTAGGCTAGTGTAACTTGTATCTAATTTATCAACCACAGGAATACTATCCAACGTTACTACTAAAGGATAGTTATCACAACAATTTGAAACTTGAAACCCATATTCTAGGGTTTTCGAATCAACAGTCAAACTTTTGGAAAACAAATCCGCTTTTGGGAGTTGTTGTTGAGCATGGTCAACAATCAGTATCCAAATATCGTTATTCTTAATATAAGCGTATTTTACAATAAATCCTACTCAAATTTACCAATATACCGATGACGCATTTTTTCATGAATATCCCGGATGGTGACTAAGATACCGGTTTCTTCGACTTCCCCAAAGTCATCATTGAGTGCGGAACCAAAAGTTTTCATCGTAGAAGTCAGATTCATATAACTATTAATCAAAGGGGGAATATTCTCTTTCCGTTCTCTAACAAACTTATTCAGGGCTCGATGCCCTTCTTTGTAGGTCTTCCCTTCAAACAGGTGCCGGTAATGATCCCAATTGTATGTAAAACCTAGCGGCTCTTTGGGTACCACCAGACCATCCTTATCCGGAAAATAATAGTGCATAAAATGTAAGAGGGCATCACGGGCTTCTTTGTTATAATCCGGATACATCGTCACTTTACCGAAGAGATAATCAATGCTGTCTTCATTTTCATGAATAATAGCCCCCAAACCGTCCCACAAATTATCTAAAGCAAATACACCGCGCCGAGCACTACCTACACCACCTGCTTGATATTTGGGTTGTATCCAAGAACGACCCAACTCAATGGTTCTAGGCAGATAATCCTTCACAAACTCTTCCGAAAAATTAAAATAGTGCAAGGTTGATAACTCATACTTTTGCTTTTCTTCGTTGTAAGCATCTTGGCATTTGATAAATCTATATCCGCCCACAATATCCATTTCTTCGGGATTATAAATAATCATCTGTTGATAGCAACGCTCAGAAGTATCGTATTCGTCAATATCCAACGCCATCCCGGTTCCACCGCCCGGCTCGCGGAAAGATAACTCTCTCAAACGGCCGATTTCGCGCATGACATGAGGAGCATTGTGGTGATTCACAATATATACTTCATTATTGAGTTTATTGGTTTTTCGGATGTAACGATCCGGACTCAACTCCTTGCGAAGAATGTCTTTATCGATTTCCGGTATTAGATTGTCATTTTTTTTCATAAACGGGCAGATGACTTATACAACTTACACCAGCAAAAGTACTAACAGTTTGAGCTAAATTCCAATAAAATGTGGTGGAAATTTGGTTTACAGACAAAATGAGCTCGATTTTACTCCTAACTTGTTTTGGAAAGAAATGACATCTATAGCTCTCAAATGCTAGATTTGTGAAAAAGCGAGAAGCTTAATCAAAATTTTTAACGGTTTGAAAAACCACAAATCTTGAGTTGGGGAACTATGTTTAGATAAAACAGTTCAATACTCATCTTAGGTGTTCTCTAAATTTCGTTTTTTAGCTGATAAACACGTTCTCTCACCCAATTCGCCCAAAATAAATCATTTTTTGAAGAGTCAAAAGTGGTCGGTTGGATTATTTTTCCGAAAACTATAGAAATTACGGCATTTCTCTGCTTGTACATTTCATCTGCTAAGTACATCATTTCTATATTAGACTTTATACCCAAAAAAGATCGTAAATTAGCCAGCCTATAAAAGAAATTAGACAAACGTCCTTCTATATATACCGGTATAATCGGCAGTTTATTTCGCTTGGCTTGGGATATAAAGGTCTTCTTCCACTCCGGATCACTAATGACTCCTTTTCTCTTACGAGAAACCAATCCTGCCGGAAAAATAAATATGGCCTGATCACTCGCAAATAATTCTCGCACTTGCTTCAATGATTCCTTAGCCGTTTTTCCGTGCTTATTCACTCCCTGAAACATCTCCTTTACATTGTCAATGTTTAGAAGGACATCATTTACTATAAACTTAAGGTCCGGACGCAAGGAATAAACCTCGTGAACAATGGCCATTGCATCCATCCCACCCAAGGGGTGATTACACACAAACAAACAACCTCCTTCCTTGGGTATATTCTCTAGACCTTTTGAATGAACGGTAATATTAAATTTTTCAATGACTGCCGAACAAAATGCTTCATTCTTTTTCCCTTCCAAATCAACCATATCTCTATTAATGTCCGCCTCGTGCGTAATCTTTTTGATGTAGCGCAATAAAAAACCGGGCATCCATTTTAGTAAACTTGGGTTTTTATCCCTTATTACTTTCTCTATGTCAATAAACTTCTTCATCGTTTTTTCATTTTCCGGAACAAAAATATGTTTTTATACCCAGCTTGAACACTTTTGAGATAGAAAATAACTATTTTTTTGGACAACTACTTAGGTACGGTAAAGTACTTTTCTCGAAAGAGTCTACCGGCACAACCAAAGCAATAGGTA
>JANTGI010000199.1 GCA_024762995.1 Saprospiraceae bacterium
CTGCCCGCAGCAGGCGGGCCTGCCCGCAGCAGGCGGGCGTCCAAAGGACAAACTCAAAACTTACTCCCGAAAACAAAAATACCAAATCCAAAAAAATCATTATCTTTGCACACCGAAATCAAAACAGGTAACTACTCCAAAACATCTATGGTGTAGTTTCATTAATAAAACATAAAAATCCATGTTTGAAAGTCTGAATACGAGATTAGACAAAGCATTTAAAGTCTTTAGTGGGAATAACAAAATCACTGAAATAAACGTCGCCCAATCCATCAAGGAAGTTCGTCGGGCACTAGTTTCTGCCGATGTTAACTATAAAATAGCCAAAGAATTTACCGAAAAGGTCAAAGAAAAAGCACTCGGCAAAGAGAATGTCCTACAATCTGTCAAGCCCGGTGATTTAATGGTCAAAATCGTCCAAGATGAATTGACCCAATTAATGGGGGGACAAGCAGCCGGTATCAATATTAAAGCCGATCCCGGTATCGTCTTGATTGCCGGTTTGCAAGGATCCGGTAAAACAACCTTTTCAGGAAAATTAGCCAACTATCTCCAAAAAAAGAAGGCGAAAAAACCGATTTTGGTCGCTTGTGATGTGTATCGCCCGGCTGCCGTTGATCAGTTGACGACCATTTCCGAGCAAATTAAAGTACCTATCTACAAAGAAGTCGGCAACACCAATCCGGTAGAAATTGCTCAAAATGCCATCAAATATGCCAAATCTAATAATTTTGATGTCGTTATCGTCGATACTGCCGGTCGTCTGGCCATTGATGAAAAGATGATGAATGAGATTGCGTCCATCAAAGAAGGAATTCAGCCTACCGAGACGCTTTTTGTTGTGGATAGTATGACGGGTCAAGATGCGGTCAACACCGCCAAAGCCTTTAATGAACGCATCAATTACGACGGCGTAGTCTTAACTAAGTTGGATGGTGATACCCGTGGTGGTGCCGCCCTTTCGGTAAAATATACCGTTGGTAAGCCCATTAAGTTTATCAGCACCGGTGAAACCATGGAGACCATTGACATCTTCTATCCGGATCGTATGGCTCAACGGATTTTGGGGATGGGTGACATCGTTTCCTTTGTAGAGCGTGCCCAAGAACAATTTGATGAAGAAGAAGCCAAACGTCTTGAAAAGAAAATCAAGAAAAACAAACTTGATTTTAATGACTTCCTAAAGCAAATCAAGCAAATCAAAAGAATGGGTGACATGCGCTCCTTGATGAACATGATTCCGGGAGTAGGCAAAGCCTTAAAAGATGTGGATATTGATGACAAGGCCTTAGAAAAAGTGGAAGCCATTATCTTTTCTATGACACCTTATGAAAGAGAACATCCGGAAGCGATGAATATGAGCCGTAAAAAAAGAATTGCCATGGGATGTGGTCGCTCATTAGATGATATCCATGCTTTCATTAAGCAATTTGAGCAAATGCGAAAGATGATGCACATGATGTCCAAAGGCAAAATGCCCAAAGGTTTTCCGGGAATGGATGGCATGGGTTAACCCTTTTTCACTTTTTGGTGGGCTGCGTTTACACAAATTTGTAATCCATCAACAAAACCAACAAGTCAAACTTTTCCTTTTATCATAGTTTCTCCCTAAACCCTTTGACCGAGAATGGCCTACGACTTCCACAAAGACAGAAAAGCGTATTTTGACCAACAAACCGTCAATGCGACTCATTATGTCTTGCCATTTATTGAACAAAAAATGAAATTGGGAGCCGGAACCACTGTTTTAGAAATTGGGTGTGCCGAAGGCGGAGTTTCAAAAGCTTTTTACCGCAAGGGCTGTACGACAGTAGGCGTTGAATTATCCGCATATCGGGTGGATCACGCCGTCCAATTTTTGGAAGAAGAAATCAGCACAGGAGGCATTCAGATCATTTGTTCGGACATCTTTGATGTTGACTTTGCAGGAAAATTTCATGAATACTTTGACTTGATAGTCATGAAGGATGTCATAGAGCATATCCACGGACAGGCCGAATTATTGGAGAATTTAAAGCAATTTTTAGCTCCTTCCGGAAAAATCTTTTTTGGCTTTCCTCCTTGGCAAATGCCTTTTGGGGGACATCAACAGATAGCTCAATCTAAATTTTTGGCTAGGCTGCCTTTCTTCCACCTTCTCCCTACTCCACTTTACAGGGGCATTCTAAAAGCATTCAAACAGCATCCGACCACTATCGAAGAGTTGCTTGAAATTAAGGAAACCGGTATTTCTCTGGAAAAATTTGAAAGAATCGTCCACCAAAAAGGTTATAAAATCATCAACAAACAGCTCTATGCCATCAATCCCATTTACAAATACAAATTTGGACTAAAACCTAGAAAACAAATTCCCGTCTTGGGCAGCATCCCCTACTTGAGAAACTTCATCAATACTGCCGCTTTCTACCTGATTGAGAAGTAATTAAACCCCCCAGGCAATTGAACCTGCCCGCAGCAGGCGGGCCTGCCCGCAGCAGGCGGGCGTCCGTAGAACAAATAAAAACTCACCCCCACACACTCATCTCAACAAGGTAACATCACCCGAATACTCCAATAATTCCCCATTCTCCAATTCCACCCGAATATGATAAATATACACACCGGAAGTAGCCGTTTTTCCATGAATCCGACCATCCCACCAAGTTTCTCCCCCTCTTAAACTCGGAGAAGACTGCCGATAAACCAACTCGCCCCAACGACTAAATATCGAATAATCCACTACCGTACCCACTACGCCCTGTCGGAAATAAACTCTAAAATAGTCATTCAACCCATCTCCATTCGGCGAGAACACATTAGGGATAAAAGCAATATTATCCCGGCCGCACCTAGTCACATCATCTTGGGACAAACACTGATGGCAAGCATCATAGGTAAAATTTCCGAAAGGAACCCCGGCACAATCTAAGCAGCTCTTACCGAAAAGGGAATCTAGCGGGTCTTGACAAATCCCACAAATATCCACTTCATTATGCCCAAAAGGTGTGCCCGAACAATCACATGGAACCACCGACACAGGTATCAAAACCGTATCATTGGGGCAAATCGGATAGACATCCTCCACAATATGCGTCAAATATTTAGTCCCTGTATCTTGAGTCACCAACAAACTATCGGCCGTCAGACTACCTTCCCATTTACCGCCACCCAAGGTTCGCAAGTCCAAAATCGAATCTTGGCAAACATCCGGTATCGTCAACGCTGCATTCGCCGAACAATTAGCGCCGTCTATCCCATAAATACGAGCCAGGTCAAAACCAGGTGAAGAACCATTATTATCCAAGCCAACAATCTTTATGGCATTAACTAACCCGGTATATCCAATATCCTGCAAGTCAATGGCATTCGTCACCCCTCCATTTATCTGCCCAAAGTAAGTAAAGCTTACGCCAAAATCCGAACTCACATAGATATCTGCCAATTCAGCAGCGCTTCCCTTTTCCTGAATAAAAATATCATCCTGATTCGGCGCATCAAAAATAGTATTATCCACAAAACCAATGGTCAAATAGCTGTCCTTTGGCAAGGATACAAACCAAGGATTATTTCCCAAACAGACGGATGGATTAACGAGGACGATGCCACCCCCATTTCCGTTGGTCCCATAAAAACTAGAAAAAGCCGGATTGGCGCCACTATAAAAAGAATCGATGACCACATCCGCATATTTTGATTGGCCTAGGCCGATAATAGACGGCAGGAGAAGAGCGAAGAAAAACAAAGCCTTAGTCATTTTCATAGTCTTTATGCCGCAAGATAAGAATTAAAGTAGAGAACCACGAACTTCAATCTTCGATGCCCCCTTTTTACGGAAAATAACTTCCTATCATACAACTATCCATGCAGGTCAGAAGTGTAGGCAATCACCTTGAGCACTTCCGGCACATTCGCCATCACTGCACGACTAATCCCCGCCCGCAAAGTCATTTCGGACATATGACAAGATTGACAAGCTCCCGTATAACGCACCACTAACACCTTATCCTCGCGAAGCTCAACCACTTCCACGTTACCACCATCCGCAATCAGGTGGGGGCGCACCGTATCGATGGCCTTTTCAATTTTTTCCAAAAGTTCCGGTCGTTCGCTTAATGACATATATCCTTGTTTATAATCACCAATTATTGTAACTGTTTTTAGGCCGTAAATAGCCATTTTTTTGTATGTTGCGCCTGCCTACAGGTAAGGTAGAGCCCAATTTTTTAATGCAAAGATACAAGGCACACCTGGACCAACTTGTAACCCTTTACCCCTAAACCTTTTACCTTTCACCTTTTACCTTTCACCTTTCACCTTTTACCTTTTACCTTTCACCTTTCACCTTTTACCTTTCACCTTTCACCTTTTACCTTTCACCTTTTACCTTTCACCTTTTACCTTTTACCTTTTACCCCGTTCCTA
>JANTGI010000200.1 GCA_024762995.1 Saprospiraceae bacterium
CATAGTCCGATTTCAATTTTGCGGAAGCGTCATTAGCGGCTTTGAGCTTATTCTCCCAAGTGACTAAGCGCATCTTATACTCGCCAATCTGCTTTTCGTAATCCGCTTTTAATTGAGCGGTGGCGTCATTACCGGCCTTGATGTTCTTCTCAAAACTTACCAAACGGGTCTTGTAATTGCCGATTTCCGTTTCATATTCTGCTTTAAGCTTGGCAGTAACATCTTGCGCAGCGGAATACTTTGTTTCCCAATTATGTACTTGCGTGCGAAAATCTTCTATCTGCGCTTCGTATTCGGATTTTAGCTTCGCAGTCTCTTCTTGTGCAGTGGAATACTTTGTTTCCCAATTATGCACTTGCGTGCGAAAATCTTCTATCTGCGCTTCGTATTCGGATTTTAGCTTCGCAGTCTCTTCTTGTGCAGTGGAATATTTTGTTTCCCAATTATGCACTTGCGTGCGAAAATCTTCTATCTGCGCTTCGTATTCGGATTTTAGTTTCGCAGTTGCTTCCTTCTCAGCATGAATTTCATTTTGCAATTTGGCGATAAAATTCTTCTGCTCTTTTAGTTGATTTTCAAAATCAGCTTTCATTTTAGAAGCAGACTCCTTTTCTGCAACCAGACTAGATTCAAAGCCGGAGATTTTGGACATAAGACCATTTACATGACCTTCATGCTCCACTTTAAGATTTTGAGTATTCGTATGAGCCAAGGCTAAGTTTTCGTCCAAAGAAGAAATTTTGGCTTCATAATTCTGTTTTGCCTTTGAGCTCTTTGCATTAATAGATTCAATTTCAGCATGAGCATCCTTCAAACTAGCTCTTAAACCCTTGACATCATTTTCAAGAGTGCCTACTCTGGTTTTGTAGCCGGTCAATTCATTTTGAGCGGCTAAGAATTTTGACTTGTAACTGCCCCAAATCAATTTGCCCAAGGCAAAAGCAATAGCAGCCGGCAACAAAATCGCCATAGCGGCTTGCCAAGCACTGATATCACAAAGACTAAATAGATAAATCATTTTTGTTTTGTTTTAGTGTTTTTTAAAATTTTCAAGACGGTTCTTCGGTTTTTGACGCGGTTTTCTTCAGAAGTATTCGGCACCATAGGCTCAGTCTCTCCTTTAGATTTTCGCACAATGTGAGATTTTGGTACCCCTTTGGAGATGAGGTATTTGGCAACGATATTAGCGCGTTTTTTACCCAAAGCCATATTTCTTTTGGCATCACCCCGATCACAAGTATGTCCGGTCAATTCAATGGTTTCACCACTTTTCTTCACCTTCTCGGCGACTTTATCTAAGTACTGCTCGACTTCTTGGCTATTGAGCTTGGAAGCTGAATTTAAAGGAAAATAAATAACAGAATAGTCATCTATTTCTACGACAGACTTAGATTGGTGAAGGGGACGAAAGTCTATAGAAGCAAAAGGATGGTCTTTTGGCACTTCTTTATCTTGCAACTTAGCCTTCAAAATCATTCTATCTTCCGGAAGATATTCCAACAATAGATTTTTGGTCGCATTGGCACGGGCCAAGCCCATATTTTCAAAAGAAGAAGTGTTTTCTTCCTCCTTATTATACAGACCAACGATTTCTAATTTGTCGTCTTTTCCAAGCCCTTTCAAAATAGAATCTCGGAAAGCAGGAAACGAGGAGCTTGTAATCGCAGCACCACTGGCCCAATTAAAGACAAGTGGTCCATTAGAAGTAGGAATTTTGGGCGGGGTTACATCAATTTGGCTAATTGTAGGCGGCGTAACACAGCAAGTAACTTGCGCAGTGTTCCATACCCAAAAATAAGCTGCAGTTAACATTGCCCATAACCCGGCAAGTAGGTATTTCATAAGCGGCATTTTAATAAAAAAATAGATGAAGTCACAAAGTTAAAAAAAAATATAAATTATTCAAAATGTGACAATGCACTTTTTTTACTTTATTTTTTATTTTCATGTTTAAACCAAACATTTTAAGCAATTAGTACCTTTTCATAGGGGTAAAAAGCACCCATTTCTTTTAGTTTTTAACTAATTCAGACAAAACATTTTTTTGCCATAAAATGCGTTTCTTTTGCCTGTTTTTTCTAACCTAGCCGGTAACCTGACTAGACACAAGCTATGCCTTGTATCGACAAGTCTTTTGCCAAAAACGGGGGTACTTGAGTAATTATAAAAAAAAAACTTACCTTCGCACTCACAAACTAAACGACGAGATAAAAATGAATCATTTTTTAGATGTAAAGATGACGGAGTATAGTCATGGTTCCGGTTGTGGCTGCAAAATTTCTCCCAAAGTTCTGGATAAAATTCTTGAAACAAAAGATACCAATCAACCCATACATTTTCCTAATCTAATTGTCGGCAACGGAGAGCGTGATGATGCGGCTGTGGTCGATTTGGGAGATGGCACCGCTATTATCTCTACGACCGATTTTTTTATGCCGATTGTCGATGACCCGGAAGATTTTGGTCGAATTGCCTCCGTCAATGCCATCAGTGATATCTACGCGATGGGTGGTCAGCCGCTTATGGCCATTGCGATATTGGGATGGCCCATTGACAAACTGCCTCCTGAAGTAGCGAATGCCGTCGTCGAAGGTGCCCGAAAGGTCTGTGCCGAAGCAGGGATTCCCCTTGCAGGCGGGCATAGTATTGACAGTCCGGAGCCTATTTTTGGGCTAGCCGTCACCGGCAGAGTGGATTTAGAGCAATTGAAAAAAAATGGAGGAGCTACCGAAAACTGCCTGTTTTATCTGACCAAGCCCATCGGCGTTGGTATTTTGGCCACCGCCCAAAAAAGAAAAATACTTAAACCGGAACATAAGGATTTAGGACGAAATTCAATGGTCATCTTAAACAAGATCGGCGCTGAATTTGCCAAATTGCCTTACGTCAAAGCACTTACCGATGTCACGGGTTTTGGCATACTAGGACATTTAAAAGAAATGTGTGAAGCGTCTGATTTAAAAGCGACCATCCAATTTGATGCAGTGCCCTTGCTTGACAAGGAGGCTGTGGATTATTATATTAGCCAAAAATGCTATCCCGGCGGGAGTAAACGCAACTGGGATAGTTACGGTCATGTCGTGGGACCGGTCACCGATTATCAAAGAACGATACTTACCGATCCGCAAACTAGCGGAGGATTATTGGTCGCCGTAGAGCGCGATTCGCAACAAGAATTTGAAGCTTTTGCGAAAGCTAATGGGCTCCATCTAAAACCCATCGGCTATTTTCAATCAAACGAACACCAAAACGCACTCATTGAAATCGAATAACCACAGCAAAATGCTTCATTTGTAATTTTTCTAGTGCCTTAGTCGTTTTTTGGTGGTAATATTTGACAATTATCCTTATATTTGTGGACACCTCAAGATTTTAACATGAAAAATTCAATTAAAAAGTCTTTGCCGCTCATATTCGTGGGTTTGCTTTTGTTGGGCAGTTACTCTTATGTTTGTCATCAGGAGTTTGTATCTTCCAATTCTCCGACTGCACAGATTAAGGAAAAAATTCAAGAAAACACCTATCATTTGCCCGATGTAGAGCTACTCAAGCGGATTCTTGACTTAGCCTACCAATTCATTCAGTAATCTCCGCATGGCTAAGAAAGTTCGTGTCGATAAATGGCTTTGGAGCATTCGGGTTTTTAAAACAAGAACACAGGCGACCGCAGCCTGCAAAAAGGGACATGTTTCCTTGGGTGATTCCATTCTAAAACCCTCCTATCTTCTGGTAGAAGGTGATGTCATTACCGCCCGAAAAGAAGGTTTTAATCGAGTCTATAAAGTCATACAGCCCATCTCGAAAAGAGTTGGCGCCAAAATAGCCGTCGATTGCTATGAAGAACTCACCCCAAAAGAAGAGCTACAAAAATATGAATCTTGGTTCCTTGCGGGAAAAGGCAATGAATACCGCAGCAAAGGAGAAGGCCGGCCGACCAAAAAAGAACGTAGAGAAATTGATGAATTTAAAGATTTTGAGAGTTGAAAGTTTTAACGGTATAACGATACAACTCTGCACTCTTAAATCTCTTAGGATTTAAGAGTTAAGATATACGAATTAAGATTTTTGAAGGGCTGCCGCAGCGACATGCCAAACTATGATTTTTGTGGGATTTTAAATTCTTGACTCTTAAATCTGGTAGGAGTTAAGAGTTAAGATATACGAATTAAGATTTTTGAAGGGCTGCCGCAGCGACATGCCAAACTATGATTTTGTGGGATTTTAAGACTCTTAACAGTCGGTCGTTCAGCCCTTGCCGAAAGGAGACTTATTTTGTAATTAATTTAGGCAATGTAAGATATTGATTAACACGCATTAATATTACACATATTCTAGCTTTTATCAATCATAAATCCATATCA
>JANTGI010000201.1 GCA_024762995.1 Saprospiraceae bacterium
AGCTGGTACATTGTTTTCGTGTTGCCGTTGTTACCAAGTTTCCGCTCCTATGGAGCTGGTTCGTTGTTTTCGTGTTGTCGGAGTTACCAAGTTTCCGCTCCTATGGAGCTGGTTCGTTGTTAAAATTTTGCTAATAGTTTTTTTATGTAGCTCCATAGGAGCGAAACCTATGTAGCTCCAAAGGAGCGAAAACCGTGTAGCTCCATAGGAGCGGAAACTATGTAGCTCCGTAGGAGGGCAAGTTCAATCTAACCAGTCAAAAAGGTATTTTTCATTGTAATCAATTTCAAAGTCTTTTAAAAATTGGACATATTCTGCTTGGAAAGTTTTTCTTTTGTGATGTTCAGATTGGTTCAAAATGTATTTTATGACGTTGCCAACATGTGATTTGGAATAAGTAAATGCCCCAAAACCTGTTTGCCAACTGAATTTCCCTTGTATCCATTTGTTTTCGTTTATCATCCGAGCTGAATTTGCTTTGATGTCGCAAGCCATATCCGAAATGGAAATGGATGGGTTTAAGCCTATCAAAATATGAGTATGATCAGGATTACAGTAGATGGCCAACGGTTTAGATTTATTGTTGGTTACAATTCCACAGATGTACTTCTCTACCTTTTCTCTTATCTTTTCGGAAATCAGATTTTGTCTGCCTTTTACGACAAACACAATTTGAACATATATTTGGGTATAGGTATTTGGCATGTTTCGGTTTTTTGGGGACACAATCATAATAAATGTCCATAATTTGGAGAGATTATTTGGGCGTGTCCCTTAATTAAAATCTTGAAGCCGCTTAACCACCTTGTAAATTTTAGTATTTGGGGTGACATCTTCAATGAAGGGGTCATGCTCTAAGTAGTTGGCAGAAATCAGATTGATTTTGGAGACAACTTGCTGTCCGGCATCATTCTTTTCGTACATTTTCTTGATGTATTTGACAAATACCCGGTCATTGATGACGACGGTGTAAATTTCATTGTCTTTTACTTCTGACCAACTTTCTAATGGCTTGCAAATGAGTAGGTCGCCGGAATAAATCCGTGGCTCCATACTATTTCCTTCGACCGGGAAGGCCAAATAGTCATTGCCACTCAAATCCGGCAATGAAAAATAAGAATTGGACGAGTTGTCCTGCGTCGCCGTACCAATCGAATCCCCGGCAACCGCCGCTTGGTCATGTAAATAACAGATTTGTCCACGGCTTTGCTTTTTGCCGAAAGGCTGTCCTTCTCCTTTGAGTATATAGGATTCATTGATTCCAAATAGCTCGCAAAATTTCTCTACGGCTTCAAAGGTAATATTGCGCTCTTTTTTTAGGACGTTGCCGATATTGTGCCCATATTGTTTGTTGCCATAAATTTTTTGCGCAAGCATAGACAAACCCTTGGAACGGTCATTGCGCACAATCAGTCCTTTCTGCTCCAATAGGTGAAAGACTTCGATAAATCTTTTGTTAACTTCTAAGCGATTCATATCCTTGTCGTTTTAATTTAAGGCAAAGATAAACCAAATTGTTTTAAATGTCAAATAAAAAACAAAAATATTTAAAAAAAATAAGTTTTAAAACCAAATTCGTATATAACGTAGGCCAATATTCCAACATTCTCATTTTTTTGTACACTTTTCAAAGTTATTAACATAATTCTCCACATATTTTGCCTATCTTTGTGGAAAATTAATTTGACTCCCCCTAATTTGGGGCATTTTTTTACCAAAAATTAGACACTATGGCTACTATTGTTTCTTTTCTTAATCACAAAGGTGGAGTGGGCAAGACAACGAGCGCTATCAATCTGGGCGCCGGTATGGTTGAACTGGGAAAGAAAGTTTTGTTGGTTGATTTAGATCCGCAAGCAAATTTGACTTTGGCGCTGGGCATTGGTCGTCAGCGATATTCTATTTATGAAGCTTTGCGCGGTGAAGCCGAATTGTCGCCCGTGACTTGCAAGGAAAATCTGGACGTGATTACTTCTACTTTGGATTTGTCCAGTGCAGAGATGGAGTTGATTAATGAAGCGGGCCGGGAGTACATTTTGCGTGAATTATTTGAGCCTTTGCAGGAAGAATATGACTATATTATTATTGATTGCCCGCCTTCTTTAGGTTTGCTTTCGCTAAATGCGTTGACAAGTAGCCAATATGTGATTATACCGTTACAGACTGAGTTTTTGGCCTTGCAAGGGTTGGCTAAGATAAAACAAGTCATTGATAAGGTACGTTTTAGATTGAATAAAAAACTGAAAATAGGTGGCGTCATAGCGACGATGTATGACCATAGACGGATTTTGAATCGGGAAGTAGTGGAGACCATCGAGAAGTATTTTGGTGACTTGGTTTTTGATGCAAAGATTCGTGAAAATGTCGCTTTAGCGGAAGCGCCAGCTCAAAGTAAGGATATATTCGCTTACGCAAAAAGGTCTAATGGTGCTGCGGACTATTTAGCACTAGCTAAGGAGTTTATCGGACGTGCGGAGCAACCCGCCGAAAAACCGGCCGTCAAAGAAGCCCGTACCGAAAAAGTATAAGTAGTCTTTCATTGAAACTAAATCGCCAACTGTGACTAAAAAACGTATGTTCCAAAGCTTGGATTTAATCTTTGAAGATAACTATGAAGATACTTTCAAAGACGATAGCCCTTTGTTAGGAACTAAAACTGAGAAAAAACCGTCTCTTCTTGCGAAAAAGAAGAAACAAGTGGTGGCTACCCAAAAAGCACCTAAAAAAAATGCTCGTAAGTCATTTTCTACTAATTTGGATGTTTTATTTGAAGGCCCCAAAGCCGTCGAAGATACTGCCGAAAAACCAAAGGATGCCCGTCTTGCCGGAATAGACCTACTCATTAAAGGTACACTCCAAGGTAGTAAAAGGGTCGTTCAGCAAGTCGCTCCGGAAAAAAAACGAGTGACCTTCATTATAGACAAAGAGAAACTGGCTAAGATAAAAAGTATTGCCAAGTCCGAAAAAGCTTATATTAAAGATGTATTTGATCGGGTGGTCTCAGAGTATTTGAAGAAGGAGGGATTGTTGTAGGGGGGGAGTGGTCTTTGGTGCGCTCCCTGCGGTCGCTTTTGGTCTTTGGTGCGCTCCCTGCGGTCGCTTTTGGTCTTTGGTGCGCTCCCTGCGGTCGCTTTTGGTCTTTAGTACGCAGCAAGCTGCTTTTGGTCTTTGGTGCGCTCGCATTGGTTTCTGGGATATTTATGATTACTTTGAAGATTTCTACTCTCCAGATTTTTATAGTTCACCAACGTAGGATTTGTGGTTTTTCAAGCCGTTAAAAAATTGGGTTAAGCTTCCCGCTTTTCACAAATCTAGCATTGGAGAATTACATGCCTAGGAATACAAGTTGCAAATCCAAGTCGCTGCGGTAGCCTCCAAAAGCGCCACCGGCGCGCCCCAAAGACTAAAAGCGAACGCAGTGAGCGCCCCAAAGACTCAAAAGGGCGCAGCCCGTCCCAAAGACCAAATTTAATAACATGTTGCGGGCGTAAGTCGCTGCGGTAGCCTCCAAAAGCGCCACCGGCGCGCCCCAAAGACCAAAAGCGAACGTAGTGAGTGCCCCAAAGACCATATTAGCCCCACCCATCCAAATCATCTCAAAATAGCAGTCCGTAAAGCATTTAGTCGACGTTGCAAGCTAAGCAAAGAAGGTAAAATTGCATCAAATTCTTCTTTAGATACCATATTAAGAGATTCAGAAATAATCAATTGAGTTTCAAGTTCAAAAGCGGAGCCAATGGAAATATCTAAGAAATTGGCAAAGTGTTTTTTCGTTCTACGGCTAGCTCCTTCGGCGATGTTTGATGGGACAGAAATCGATGCACGATTCATTTGGCTGATAAGCCCAAATTTTTCTTCTTTAGGGAATTTGGCGGTAATGCGATAAATGTCTTTAGCTAATACAAGGCCATCAGTCCAAACATCTAATTTTCTAAAATTTCTCATAATTTTTGAATTTTGATTAAAAAAATGGTCGGAAAGATAATGTTTTTTCATTAAGTGCTCATAGCATCCTCCTTAAAATATTTCCCACTCTCCAGTCTCTTATGTCTATATATATATATCGGCATGTTATGAGCGCAAGTCGCTGCGGCAGCCCCAAAAGCGCCACAGGCGCGCTCATAAGACCAAAAGCGAACGCAGTGAGCGGCCCAAAGACCCAAAAGGTGCAAGCCCGCTCCAAAGTCCAGAATTAAGAACAAGTTAGGGTAGCAAGTCGCTGCGGCAGCCCCCAAAGCGCCACCGGCGCGCCCCAAAGACCCAAAGCGAACGCAGTGAGCGGCCCAAAGACCCAAAAGGTGCAAGCCCGCTCCAAAGTCCAGAATTAA
>JANTGI010000202.1 GCA_024762995.1 Saprospiraceae bacterium
CTGGCACTATATGGTTTTCCTACCTTAGTCCCTTCAAAAAGATATATCGCCGGTTTGTAGCTGTTGAAGTAGTTGTTAAGTAACTCTTTATTGACTTGACTTAGGTTGACCATCCGATCTTTTCGACCTTTGCCGTTATTGATGCGCAGTTGATTGCGACTCCAAAAAACATCGTCGATTTTAAGTTGCAATAGTTCTGCTCTTCTTACTCCTGACCCGTATAACAAATATACTATGGCTAAATGCTTGATATTGTCAATGGCATCAAATAACCGCAATAATTCACCTTCCGATAAAAAAACGGGCAGCTTAGATGGCTTCTTTGGCCTTTTCAATTTGTCCATCTCAAAACCATTGGAGAAGGTCACTTTGTCGTGATAGACCTTCACCGCACTATACACCGTGTTCAGCAAGCTATAAGATACGTTTTTTTGCGCAAGCATAGACAAATAGGCATTTACCTCATGGGCTGACACCATATCCATATCACTCTTTCCGGTAAATTTCAATAATTTACTTATTTTACTTGAATAAGTACGCATGGTTTTACAACCATAATTCAACCGCATCATAGCATCGAGATACCTTCTTAGGGTACTATACTGTGACTTTGGAAACTTAGACAAATGATACTCTAATTTTTGAGCAATCGTTTTCTGCTCGAATTTGGGCTTAACAAAAGCGGCAAGCCGATTGACAATGGTATAACCAATAGCTTCATAACTACTTACAAGATAGTCCACAGACTCTTTCCGATAGGGAATTGTATAAAATTTCCCTTGCTTGTGGTAAGTTCGTCCGGACACCCTCCTTACAATCTCATGATTGGCGCCATATCCTATAATTTCAATGCATACACTATCCCGATATTGTGGGGTGTAATACAGACTGATTTTACATGGATTGGTGGCTTGACTTATGAGATCGAACCACTTTTGATACTCCTTTTCGGACCAAAGCGACCAAATTTCCTGAATTTTTTCCAAATTCCGGATGGTTCCTTTGCACATCCACTTTTTAGCCTTAGCATTCCACCAGGCACCTTCTAAAGACTTGGTCGCATTGACATTTGATTTAGAATAAGGTATTTCCAATACAAATCCTTTTCCTGTCCATGATACTACAGGTTTTGTAGCGTCATGTATGTCAGCATCCTTTTTATCTGTCGAAGGAATTACTGAGTTTCTTGCCGTCGTCTGACAAGATATGCCGGTATCATCATGATTTAATGCAGATTCATTAATTGGCGTATCTTTTGGTACGCCTTCATGAGTTCCGGAGATAATCATATCACCTCCCTTCCGCAATGGTATCCTTCGGTCAATTCGATTCCGGTAGATCTGTTTCGGGCAGTAGAGGTCATAAATTAAGTATTCAAAAATTGGCACCTAGTTAGGTCAAATTAAGCTAACAGATGTCAAAGTACAACTTTTTTTTATACTTTGCAAGAATCACCCCCATATTTTGAAGCTACTAAATAATGTTATGCCTAACTTCCCCAAAAGTACGTATCTTTTCGGTGATATTTAATTTTTTTTATTCAAAATTTAACAATCATGGAAAAGAAGGAAACTTTAATCGAAAGGGCGATTAGAACAGTCGCCGGATTTAGCGAACTCAATCGAAAGTTGGAGCGCAAAGTGAAACTCAATAGTCTGAGTCGTAGTACCTACTACAATTATGCCCGAAGCATTGCCAAAATCAGTCTGCATTTTAAACGAACACCTTTACAACTTTCCCTAGAGGCAATCGAGGATTACCTGCTGCTTCAGAAGCAGAGTTGGCAACCCTCTGAGAGCTATTTCAAGCATATGGTCTATGGTTTGCGCTTTTTGTTTCGCCTGTATGACCGACCGGCGGAGGCTTTGAAATTACCCGTCATTCAGCGCTCTAAAAAACTACCGGTTATTCTAAGTGAAAAAGAATGTAAAATCTTATTCCACGCGCCGAAATGTAAGCGTCCGAGCAAGTCCATCTTGCACAACCGCCCGAAGTACCTGACCTTTGTACTCAAAAGCACAAGGTATGAAACGAAGATGGAATTTGCAAAAGGCTGAGCGTTTTTTGGCTGATCAGTTAGTCTCTGGGCAGAGTAAGAAGGAATACTGCACCTCACATGGGATTAGTTCAGGGACTTTTTATTATTGGCAACGCCGGATTGAGGAATCTAAGCATTCTGATGTTGGTTTTGTGGAACTTCAGGTGGAGGAACATAAGATGATAGAGGTACGTCTGTCATCAGGGCAGTGGCTGGCAGTACGCAGTAGTGATGTAGGGATATTAGCCGATGTACTATTGAAAATAGGAGTTGCAGATGGTTAGTTTTTCGAGTCAACAGCGGTATTTTTTTTATTCTCATGCAACAGATATGCGAAAGGGTTTTGCCGGTTTAAGTGGATTGGTACGGCAACATATTGATCATGAATTAATGAGTGGTGATGTGTTCATTTTCATCAACCGTCGCCGCGATCGCATCAAGTTGCTGATGTGGGATGTCACAGGCTTTGCCTTATACTACAAACAACTGGAGCGAGGCACATTTGAGCGACCGGATTCGGCTGGTCAGGCGGCGATGGAAATCTCGTGGTCAGATCTGGTGATGTTGTTGGAAGGCATCGAAATGAAGTCTATTTGTCGACGAAAACGGTATCAAAAAGTGGGTTGATTTTTTTTAAAATTAAGTTGTTTTTTGTAGGTAATAAACCAGTTGTTTTTTGTATATTTGTGACATGACAATGGCTGATTTATATAGGAAAAATAAGGAGCTTCAGACAGAAAATGCTGACCTGAAATTTCAACTTGAACAGTTGAAAAAGCTGATTTTTGGCCGCACCAGTGAGCGTTTTGTGCCAACACCTGTTGAGGTCGGACAATTGAACTTATTTGGCGAATTGTTAAATGATGTCGATGCTGCGCAGCAGAGTGCAGATTCTATTAAAGAGACTATTAGCTATGAGCGTAATAAACCTCAAGCTAAGTCCCACCCCGGTCGTACACCTATTCCTGAGCACTTCCCCGTCGAAGAAATCATTATCGAACCGGAGGAAGATACAGAAGGGCTGATTAAAATCGGTGAACAACGTAGCGAGTGGGTCGAATACACGCCAGCCAGTTTGGTGCGCAAGGTTATCATTCGTCCCAAATATGCACGCTCCATAGCGGAGGATGAGACCGAAATACTAATCGGAGAATTACCATCCCGACCTATTCCAAAAAGCATTGCCGGAGCTAGTCTTTTGGCTCACATCCTGATTGCCAAATTTGTCGATCATCTGCCATTCTATCGCCAGGCACAGCGTTTTGTACGCAATTACGAATGGCGAATCCACAAATCGACATTTAATAGTTGGTTTGTCTCTGTTTGCACTCTTCTCAAACCATTACATGAGGTACTCGGAAAACAAATATTAGGTGTAGATTACCTGATGGCAGACGAGTCAAAAATAAAAGTACTAACTACTTTTGCAAAAGACAAAAATCGTCATCCCAAAAAGAAAGCAAACAAAAAAGGCAGCAATCAACAATTGGGCTGGATGTGGGTTGTGGTTGACCCCCTTACAGGAAATGTGCTATTCAACTATGATGAAAGTCGTAGCATGGAGGCAGCTAATCGTGTATTAGTTGAATTCAAAAGTGGTTATCTGCAAACTGATGGCTATGCCAGTTATAATGAAATAGCAGCTCAACAGCATGTTTATCGCTTAGGGTGTATGGCTCATGTTCGACGAAAATTCTTTGACGCACGTCAGAGTGATTCCCAACGAGCTAATTACGCATTAGCTTCATTCAAAATGATATATGAGCATGAAAAAAAGGCTAAGGAACTAAACGATGAGGAACGCAAAGCTTATCGCCTTGAGCATACCGCTCCCATATACCAACGTCTTAAAGACTGGGTAGACGAACAGGCAATCATTGTTACTCCCAAAAGCCCTATGGGCAAGGCCATGACTTACTTTCAAAATCAATGGGAAAATCTAATAACCATCTTCAAAGATGGTCGATTGCTTATTGATAATAATTTGATTGAAAATACAATCCGCCCACTAGCTTTGGGACGAAAGAATTATCTCTTCGCCGGTTCTCATCAGGCTGCCCATCGTATCGCTATGATATATAGCTTCGTGGCTAGCTGCAAAGCCAAAGGTGTCAATCCATATCTATGGCTACATAATACGCTGGAGGTAATTGCCGATACTAAACGCTCAGAGCTTCATACACTACTCCCGGGGTATAACGCTGAGCCGGACTAGGAGTAGTTGCTCGGACGCTTACCAATCACAAGCATATGTCTTCACTGTCGTTAGACTAAGGAATAT
>JANTGI010000203.1 GCA_024762995.1 Saprospiraceae bacterium
TACGGTTTTATGATGAAACTCAGCCCCAATGGTTGCATAGACACCTTAAACTGCTGGCCGGTAGCCAATGAGCCGGAGATTCCGGATGGTCATGAAGCGTTGTCTGTTTATCCTAATCCGGCGGTGGATTATTTGACGTTTTCTGCATCCCATATTTTCCGAAAGGGGGCTGAAATACAGGTGGTTGACGTATTAGGACGGACGGTTGCTCGATTTTTTCCGAAAGGGAAAGAATCTCGTGTAGATGTTAGTGAATGGGCTTCGGGGATTTATTTTTACCGATATTTGGTGGATGGATTGGAGTTGGAAGTTGGTCGGATTGTTGTGGAGAAGTGATGAAAATAAGATAAGCCCTGAAGTGTCCCCAATTCATCGGATAGGTTTTGAACAAGCTTAAATTATTTTTTGGATTCCCTGCATAATCGGGCAATCCCCGTCCTAATTTTTCTTTGGGAACACAGAAAAATACGAGATTAACGGTCTGCCTGCCACTTTCACCAAGCGACAGGCAGACCGTTACACCAGCACACCGTTAAACCGTAGTACCATTGAACCGTAATAACCGTTAAACCGTTACACCGCCATACCGTTACACCGATTTTTAGCTACTGTTTCACTATGCGATAAACAGCGTCCCCGTTCGCACTCACTAATTTGACATAATACATTCCGGCGGATAATTGACTGACGTCCAGTCCTTTTTGCGGCTCCATAATCGTTTGGATGACTTGTCCCAAAGGATTGAGTAAGTCAATATGCTTGATTTTTACCGTAGGATCCATCTCAAAATATACACGCTCCAAAACCGGATTAGGATAGACTTTGATTTGGTCTTTGAGTGTCACTTCTTCGATGGGCACGGCACTTTTAATGAAGATTTGCAAACAAGCTGTATTGTTGTCTTCATTCGTTTCATGAATCATATCCGTGGCATCTCCAATGATTAGGATATAGTATTTTCCTAAATTAGTTCCGTGTGGAATATTTAATATTAAACTTTCTTCATCAGATGGGTCGGTGCTATTTATGGTGGAGTAATGTTGATCATCCAGCAAAACATCGGTATCGTCCAAGGTACAATCTTGCGATAAATAATAGTGCAAATAAATTTTCGGCAACGTGGTGGATGGACCGACATAACTCTGGGTAACTTCAACGGAAACGGTCTCTCCTTCATTCACCGAAGTCGCACCGGTGATGATGGCATCACTCAACACTATGTCTTCGGCGATGCTGTCCGTCACGGTTATTTCGGCGCAAGCCGTGTTGTTCGTTTCATCGCTTTCGCTAATGACATTCGTGGCATCTCCCACAAATAAAATGTGATAGGTCCCTGATAATGTGCCGGTTGGAATAGTAAGCAGTTGGCTTTCTTCATCGGAAAGGTCGCTGACACTAAGCGTTGAAAAATCCTGATTATACAACAATACATCCGTACTATCCCATTGACAATCAACGGATAGATAGTAATACAAATAGACATCGGGCAATATATTGGCATCGCCTGAGTAATGTTGCGTTACTTCGGCCATCACATTTTCACCGGGTGTCACCAGCGTAGAAGAAGTAATGCTCGCATCACTCAAATAAATATCTTGACTGACTCCATTCGTGACCGTTATTTGGGCGCAAGCCGTATTATTACTTTCGTCAAATTCATCAATGACTTGGGTGGCATCTCCGACAAAAAGAATATAATACGCTCCCGGTGTCGTAGCGGCCGGAATTGTTAATACTTGACTCTCTTCGTCCGATGGATCGGCTTGATTAATCGTAGAAAAATCTTGGTCATACAGCAATACGTCCGAAGCATCCAAGACACAATCTTCCGATAAATAATAATAAAGATAAACATCCGGAACCACATCCGAATTGCCGCTGTAATGTTGCGTAACTTCCGCCGTAACGGTTTCTCCGGCATTGACGGTACCGGAAGAAGTAATGATGGCATCACTCAAAGAAATATCTTCGGAGCCGGCGCTCGTATAAGTCACACAGATTTCAAAATTACCATCTGTCGGTGGCTGGCTTCCGTAGTCATAAACTCGTATCCAGTACGTCTGCCCGACGGTTAAGCCGGTGGCCGTTAAGTGCTCACTTTGTCCAAAGCCACCCCCATTATCAGAGCAAGCTATCTCGGTCAGATTGGCACAGTCACTCCCTTCATACAATGAGACCACGGCATCCAAATCTCCGCTTGGATTCACCGAAATTGTCTGAATCGTGTCAGTCGCCACAAATTTATAAAAAACATCCGCCGCCAGTGCATTACCGGCATATAGATCGCATCCGGCCACAGGCCAACCGCTGCTGGTCGCATCATCAACAGACCCCATCGTGGCCATGCACGTAGAATCACTATTCAATAAGATCGCCCCGTTACAATCATCATTTTCTACATTTAGGCCGATTAATTCATTAAAATCATCAACGGAGCCATGAAAAACATTTAAATCCACATTCCCACTAATGCCCGGGACAAAGCCTTCCCACGAATATTGCTTAAATTGCCAGTCATTCCAGTTGCCTATGTTGTTGGGTGGCGCAGAAGGGCTTGTGTTGGGCTTGGCAATCCATAAGCCATATACATTTAGAGAGCTATTCAAATACCCCGCATAATTCGTATTCGTATAAATTGTCGGCGTCACCCCTGTTTGGTTTTGGACGGTCGTGACCCAAGTCTGTACCCAAGCAGTCAATTGTGCCGGAGTAAATAAATCAGATAAGTAGGTCGTACCCCCATTGCGATTAATATCTTCGATATCCAAGACGGGCGGCAAATACCCGTTACCCGTATAACTTCCGGCCACATTGAGAAAATTGGTGGCATCTTGCACCGCTGAATTATTATCGGGACGGGCAAAATGATAAGCACCCATGACGACACCGGCCGCCTTCCCGTTGGTGATATTGGTCAAAAATTTAGGGTCGGTATAAGTCATGCCTTCCGTCGCCTTCACGTAGGCGAAGACTTTTCCGGAATTGGACACTTGTTGCCAATTAATAGTCCCTTGCCACTTGGAGACATCAATACCCAAAATAGTTTGTGCCCAGACGCCATGAACTATACTAAACGAAAGAATGAATAAAAGTACGGATTTGATGATCATGATTAGCGGGTTTGAAATTCAATTTTAGAAATGAAATCATTAAAAGACTTTTCAGAAACAGGACTCTTAGAATTAAGAATAAAATCCATTTCGCCACCGTCAACCAAAAGACTGACAACAATCCTTTTGGTGGCAGATTTTAGCTTTTCTCCTTTTCCATTTCTTTTTAAAATTACTGTTTTTTGGATGGCTTCTTTGCCACCGATGGTTATCTTCTTGGTCTGCTTATCCAAATTTTTAGATTGAAATTCGTACAGCTTCCTTCCCTTTTCTCCGGGGTGAAAAACAAGGCTTATTACCGACTGATCCGTACTATCGGTATAGTCCAACTGAATGGCCGTAATATTTCCTTTTAGGTCCGTGGCCTTTGTCTCTTTTGTGGCCTCTTTCCAAGTCTCCGGAATGGTGTATTGAATGCCGTATTTCACCATAGGCGGCCTTGAAGGAGTGGACTCTGCCGGCTTGTGTGTTTCCATTTTCTTTTTGGGGAGCTCGGCTTCTTTCGGATGATGCTCTTGCGGCTTTTGAATGGCAGATTGTTCTTCCACTTTAGGGTGATTGGAAGAGCCACAACTCCAAATAATGGCCGAAGCCAACCAGATAAAAAAGATTTTTGTTTTCATAATTTTAGTTTCATTTAAAAAATGGATTAGGGTGCAATATTATTAATTCTTAAACACTCTAAACACATCCGATATGTCCTTCCCGACAATCTGAACAAAATACATCCCACTTGACAAGTTAGAAATGTCAATCATTATATCACTCTGAAAATCAGCTAGTTGTACTACCTTTCCGGAAGGATCAATAATTTTAAAAGTCAATTTTGGATGATAATCGGTGGCATATTTCAGTTGGATGTTATTTTGCGCAAGCGTAGGTGTGATCGTTACATATCCACTATTTTTGACCGGAGAAAAAATTGAGACTGGATGCAACAAACTGTCCACATAAATCCGAATGGCCGGAAGCTGAATATATAACGAATCGCCCGGACAAGCAGTCCCCGAGCCACTATCCCGATGCCCCGCAATGACCTTAAGATTGAGTCCTGATGAAGCATGATATTTAGTCGCTAACGGGTCTAGATT
>JANTGI010000204.1 GCA_024762995.1 Saprospiraceae bacterium
GACTGTTTTTTGAAAGAAGCCCAAAAACGAGATATTCGGATCGCATTAAAAAGTGGAGTGGACGAAATAATTCCGAAAGGCGACCAATTAATATTAAAAATACAAAACGGGAGTAGAACGCTTGTGTTTGATAAAGTCATCGTAACCACCGGCGGCTCGCCCCGAAAAGAAGGTTTGGAATGGCTAAAGAAATTGGGTCATAAAATTGTGCGCCCCGTACCGTCATTATTCACTTTTAAAATACCCAAAAATCCCATCACCCAACTCATGGGCGTAGTTGTCGAAACAGCCGTCACCAATATTCAAGGAACTAAACTAAAGGGAGATGGCCCCCTGCTGATTACCCATTGGGGGATGAGCGGTCCGGCTATTTTGAAGCTATCGGCGTATGGAGCCAGAGTCTTGGCGGAAAAGAATTACGTCTGTAATTTGCAAGTCAATTGGATCGGAATACCTAACTTTGACACTGTATATCAGTCACTTACGAAGATAAAGCAAGATCACCCTAACAAGCAACTCGGTAATTATCGCCCCTATCTTTTACCCGAAAGGTTATGGTGGCATCTATTGGAAAAGGTAGATTTGCCGAAAGGTAAAAAATGGAATGAACTCGGTAAAAAATCAATGAATCGGTTGATTGATGTGTTGACAAATGACATTTATGAAGTGCGTGGGCAGACCAAATTTAAAGAAGAATTTGTGACGGCCGGCGGCATCAGCTTAGAGAGTGTTAATTTCAAAACCATGGAAAGCCGCGTGGTTCCCAATTTATTTTTTGCCGGAGAAGTATTAGATATTGATGGCATCACCGGCGGTTATAATTTTCAGGCAGCTTGGACGACGGGATTTATTGCGGGGCTACTAAATCACGAATCGGATCGCTAAGCTCGAAGTGCAACGGAGAGATTGGTGAGCCGAAACTAACTCCTAATAAAAATATAATACCATGAAAAAAACAGCCATACAAGATTACTACGAAGACGAATTTGCCGTTTGCTACGGCTGTGGTCGGCTCAACAAAGATGGGCTTCACCTACAAACATTTTTAGTCGGCAACGAAACCATCAGCAAGCACACGCCGAAAGAGAATAAAACGGCCATTAGCGGCATTGTTTATGGCGGCTTATTAGCGTCCTTGATTGACTGCCATGGAACGGGGTCCGCATCCGCTTTTTACGCCAAGGAAAATGGTATCGAATTAAAAAAATACAATGCCCCAAGATTTGTCACCGGCAATCTAAACGTAAGCTACCTAAAGCCCACACCATTAGACAGCGAACTGACTTTAAAAGGAAGATTAAAAGAAATAAAAGGTCGGAAAGTAGTTGTTTCCATTGAAGTATTTAGTCATGAAGTATTGACGGTAAAAGGGGAGGTGATTGCCTTGCTATTGCCTGAGAATTTTAGGGTATAGGCTGAGATTTGCATGGTGGTGAAATTTAGCTTTTGGTACTGGCAAGTTCATTTGGCAGTGTAGGGATGACGCAGCAACATTCCGCCACAAGGTTGGCGCAAGTAAAATCATTGAAGAGGTATAAGACAGGTACCGGTTTGAGTTATTTAGTAATAAAAATGACGCTTAGCACTTTTAGGCGTCAAATGTAAGTGACCGTAAGCAGGACATTTTTTTTGAAATCATTTAGCAGTAATTCCAATCCGACTACGTCAGCACACGGGAGGCTACCCCTTCACTTACTTTACCATACGATGATGATCTGCATCGCCACAGTTGATACGATGTACATTTTGTTCTAGCCTTTGATCGGATCCGTTACGAGCGTTCCACAATCATTAACTACTCTTCACCCACATCTGGTTGCAGGATTTGAGTCCCTTTCGAGCATGAGTAAAAGTTTTCACTTTTACCGATAGGCACTTCCTATGTACATACAGCTGCTTTGTCCGAAGACTTCCAGAATCCATACTTTTACCGTGCCTTTCCGGGGTAAGCGATTTAATCCCCGATACCATTGACCACCACATGTATCGCAAGAGACACTCTGTATCAATGACTACTATTCGGTTTCATACCCCCGCGGGGTACCTATCCGAACATGGTCTGCCGACTCGTCTTGGTGGGGCAAACCACCCTTCTGAGTACACCGTTTTGCCTATTTTTCGATATGCTCCGACTGGGAGAGACATATTTTAGACTGCGGGCAACTCGCAGTTTTTGTATTGCCTTTCGGAAAAGGCATGGAAAGATTACCTTACACTTTTGAAAGGTATTTTTTTGGATAGTATGACCTTCGGCATCCATGCAGGTAGGTTTACTACCGGCTATTGTGCACTTGGGCATAGCTATTAATAATTGTTAATTTTGTAAGGTCGCCTGCAGAGATGACAGGCTTAAGTCAATCATCTACTTTTAACAGGCTATGCGATATTCACTTGGAAAATTCAGCATAATATTCTGTTTTTAAAAGTCAAAGTATCTCCATTTATTTGAAATACAACCCTATAACAGTTTGAAGGATTTATTTTGTTCCCAAGTATGGAATATTTTTTTATTTTTATCAAATATGGCCGGTTTAATACCTTGTGTGTATTATGGCTAAGTTGCCTTTATTTAACCCAACTTGGCTAGTGGCATCCGAACAAGTAAAACGGGAATCAAAAACTCGCAACGCTGCGCTGCTCGAATGTGCGAAATAAATTTCGCTCTACCATGCAGGGCTTATGGCAAAAAAAATACTTGGTTTTTGCATGGTGGTAAAAATTGGGCACGAAGCAAGCAAAATACAAGTTGTCCATTAACCCCATTTTCCAAAGGGGGTTTGGGGGCTTCCCATAAAAAAAGTCAACTTGGATTTTGCGTCAGGTAGGCATTACCCCAACATCCAACTACTCCAATGAAAACTTTACAGGGACAATGTAATTCACATCCACTTTTACACCATCTCGGGTACCTGGGCGAAAGTCCAATCTTTCATCCATCGTAGAAACCAAGCGGATGAGTTCTTCTTTTATCGGGTCACACAAACCCCGAAGCACTTTGATATTACCAATATGACCATCCTTTTTTATAGTAAAAGAAACGATAGCCCGACCTTGAACATCATATTTTTTAGCTTCCATTGGGTAGCGTACATTTTGGTAGATGTAACTCAAAATTAATTTTTCACTACAAGGATCCAACTTACCTTGATTATCGGGGCAAGGGATGACAGAAGGCATGGTCTCCATAGCGGATTTAGTATTGGATGGGTTGGTCTGCTCCATAATAGTATCAGCCTTGAAAATACCCTTGTTGACCAGTTGGCCTAGACTGTCATATTGCATAAATGAACCATTTCTAAGGCCATCTTCGTATGTCATTTCTTCTAGGGTAATATCTCCATTCAGCTTCTTCCAAACACCCGTTTTTTTACCCTGCTCATACCTGCCTATTTCGGACAATTTCCCATCCGAGTACTGCTTCCAAATCCCCACTTCTTGACCATTTTTATATTCGCCTTCGCTTGAAATCTTGCCATGGTAATACGATTTTCACACGCCTTCTTTTTTGTTATTGACATATTGGCCTTCCGATGAGAAATCTCCATCTTCGTGCCAATATTTTGCAGCTCCGGACTTAATACGAAATTTGGGACTTTTGTAATGCACTTCCGATGTAATCTGCTTGGTGTCCGGATAAAAGGTCCGTTTGGTATAAACAGAACCATCTGAAGAAGTCAAAACATACGTGTAACCGGATTCCAGAATGTGCTCATCCCCTATAAATTCCCGATACCTTTCGTCAAAATATCCTTTCGGAAAAGCGGAAGAACCGGATGTAGGCTTGAACGTACAGCCGGCGAATAGTAATAATAGGCTTGCGCCAAAAAAATAAATAACATTCATCACTTTTATATTTAATTTTAACGGTTTGGTTACTCCTGCTTTTTGCGTAAGCTAATTTAATGAGCCGCAAAGTTATGGTAAATCTTGGATATAGTTTAGGTCTGACTACAATGCATCTCATGAAAAATATCCCCAAATACATTACCATTCATCCTGGATGCCGACCCACTCCCATTCCATTACCCCAAAATTATGTCATCAATCAAAAAATAACTAACTTGCCCCGTCAATGACTATGTGAAGACTTCAAGCTCCGCCCGACCTTAGAATAGAAGGGGGATGGGACGGGGTAATATTGTAATATGTGGACCTATTAAATTGCCTTTCACCTACTTGAGTTTCGGCAGAGTCG
>JANTGI010000205.1 GCA_024762995.1 Saprospiraceae bacterium
ATTTGCCACCACCTTAATAGACAACCAACCTTGTGCCTACTACTTTCAAGATAAAGGCATCAGTTATTGCGGCATCGAAAAAGCATGGCTCGAAGGCCTCATTGACTTTCGCAAACCCATCTCGTGCCAACTCTACCCTATCAGAGTCACCAAAGCAAAAAATGGCCTTGAATTTTTGAATTACGACCAATGGGATATCTGCGGCTCTGCTTGCGCAAATGGCAAAAAGAAAGATATTCGGGCTTATGAATTTCTTAAAGCGCCCTTAATCCGTAAATATGGACAGGGGTTTTATGATGAATTGGCGGCAGCGGCGGATCATTTATTGGGGGAAGAGTAATTCTCTACTGCTTGACAAATTGTTGCCGTATCACACCCCCATCATTCATTCCTAACTCTATGAGATACAAGCCTTTCGGCAAAAAACGGACATCAATACCGGCATCAGTAAGCAACCCACCCATCATCTTTCGACCTAATAAATCTATGATTTGAAAATGCCCGTTGGTGGACAAACCCTCCATTTCTACATATAAATTCGATGATACAGGGTTAGGATATATTTTTGCCGAAAGGCGATTCTCCAAGTCATCCCCAGTCCCCAGCAAAATGGCTTCACAAGGATAAGTAAGCAAACTATCCTTATAAAAACCAAAGGCATCATCCGAATAACACCGAAACTTATAAGTCAACGGATAATCAACGACATAAGCCAAAGGATGTAATATATCCACATCATACCCACCCAATTTATTATTTGCCACCAAAAAACCACTTCCATCCGGCCCCAAGGAAGGCACATCATAGGTAAAGTTCACCAAGCTCGTTCCGTTGATTTCGACGGTATCAATTTGGGTGACAATCATATCCACCGGGGCGTTGTCCCATAAAGCCCAGTTGGGCACACTCAAGGTATCACCGACACCCTTTCCAAAATCATAAATCATCACAAATTCACCCTCATGATATAGAAAAATTTTATCGCCGTCTTGTGCGATGGTATCCTTTTGGCCATCCCAATTCCTAGACAACGCTTTAGCTTCGTACCCACCCAATGGAAAAGAGCCCCCTTCATACTTGTATCGAAGCAGCCCATAGCTCGGATATTGCCCCCAAATAATCCATTCTGTAGTACCGATATGCCATTCTGCCCCTTGCGGAGCAAATTCTACTTGACCAAAAGACTGAAAAGAAAAAAATACGGAAAGAAGAATAAAAATTGATTTCATGTCACTTTAATTAAGATTAAAAATAGTATTCACGCCCATATATATATCAGGTGCAAGTTAACGATAATATATATATCAGGTGCAAGTTAACGATAATATGATTGAATGTCAAGATTTTAGGGATATTGTCCTGTGGATGTTTGCCTGCGGCGCCCGCCTGCAACGGGCAGGTTCGATTTGTCCTTCGGACGTTCAAGTGTCCTGTGGACGTTTGCGTTCGGCGATTCACTTGCTCCTATTTACTTTGTAAATCGTAGATCGCTCCTTCGAAAAGGCATATTTAACAATATCAATATCAAGTACTCTTGTTAACTATTTTAAATTACATGTGGCTTTGCGCTTCAATCTATTAATCACAAAGGACTGAAATCAATTCCAATACTGTGCCGAGTACCTATACTCAAGGATTAAAGTAGAACTATCAGAGCAACCGTCTGAAAGAATTATTAATTTATTCCCTTCATCATACCATTCAAATCTTTTTTGAAAAGCGATTACTCCCTTTGGGAAAAACAATGAATTCTTGCCTGGTATTTGGATTTGGATGTCACAATCAGATTTCCCTGTAAGTCGAATATCACATTTAGTTGTTAAATATCTATTCGGGATTAATTCTATTTCATTAATCTCCTTTGACAAGTCCACTTGTATTTCCTTGAACCGCCTACAACTTGACAATACCAACAGAAAAAAAGTGAATAATGCTAAATTTCTTAATGCAAACATGAGCAATTAGAGTTTATTAAAACGTTATTAGGGTCATTGTCTGGGTCAGACATAGCTGGATATGAAAAAACAAGCATATCACCAACAGACAGGGAGAAGCAAAGTTCACTAGCCAATTGAGACATAGTCCACCCTGGTGCATCTGTATGAATAAGATGATTCCTTAAATCTGGGTTATTTTCAATTACAGCGTACCCAACTTCATTATTATGCAAATCCATTGTTTTCGCCATTTGAGATGATGTTTCACATTCATGAGCTTCTCCAAAAGACCTTGCAAGATTCGTTCCGAGAAAAGCACTGTTTAGGGCATTGAAAAAGCTATGTCGAAATGCATCACTACAGTCGTTTACACCATTATCCCCCATCATATAACGAGTAATTGTATTTGCTGACACCCAATTAAATCCTAGTTGTGCGGCAGCCATAGGATGGCTATCCATTAAATCATTTTCACATTGATTAGTCTGATTATATGGGCTATTTCTATCATTATATGCTTTTCTTAGATATGCCATAATTAGTTCAAAGATTCCACCATCCACATCGTTATCAGGATTTAATATGTAACTCCACATATGTGGACTATTCTTTAAAAATTCTCGATCCTTTGAATCTGTCGTGTTTGTCCTTTCATAAATAATATCAAGTAATACCAAATCAACACTCTCGGTAAAATTAGCATTCCCACAAATATTACTTTCAAAGACAATTTGATTAATCATTTCTTCATTAATCGTAACATCATTTTCTGTTTGGTACTGATCCAATTCGCTAAGACAATCAAAAACATCATTTTGGCAAGCTTCATCATTTTGGCAATGCTCTTTAATCTTTTCAAACAAGTTTTCATCACTAACATCAAAGTGATTATTTTTTCCAATAAAACAAAGTATAGCCCCATCACCAGTTTCCATATCAACACTTGAGTTTTGATATTTCACAATTACATCAAGAATACAAGGATCATTGTGACTTGTCCTAAGAATACGTAAAAAATCATCTACTGATAGCTCATTAGAACTCGAACTTGCTCCTCCATGTGGGATATTCGACGGAGAATGGGTTGAAGAAAAGCACTGATATAACTCCGTGAATAAATCTTCAGTACAAACTTCTAGATTGTTTTCAGCAATAAAAATCTCTAATTGATTGGAAACATTTTGTCCTTCTCCGTTAAAGAAATTGCCATCAAAGATAGTAGCAATATTTACAGGCCCACCATCTCCACCACCACTAGTATTTTCACCTGAATATGGAAAGTGCGATTTCCAATTAACGCCTCCTACCCAGAAGACCTTTGGCCCATCACCTGATCCACCTGTAAATAGACCTTTGATGGTATTAATAAGGTGTTTCAACCATTTTTTAAACTTTCCTTTAGGTTTAAAACTAGGGCAATCCGGATCCGCACAAGGAATTTCCTCATCATTCCGAGAACTAACAGAATCATCGCTTAGAATATTTGTCAGAAAATCATTCCCTTCTATTTCATATCTCTCAAGAATCAATCCATTTTCAAGACCAAACACATTGGCAGTACAATCACAAAAATTGTACGAAGCAATGGTTCCTGTAAATTTAGAATTATCAATTGGAGCAGTTCTAGATGGATCTGAATTACTCGTTTCATACACAACTAATTCAAACGGGGTTTCACAGTCAGAATCCGCATAGAAAACCAATTGAGCTCCAACTCCATCAATAACATCCTCATCATTCAAGCCCAATGGAACAGTAACTAGCTTAATTCCTTCAGAAGTCGTTAATTCTTGTGCATATATCCACAAAGGTCGAAAATTTTCACTGGCTCTGTCACATTCTGATAGTGTTGTGAATCCAGATTTTTCATTCAGACTTACTATATTTTTCCAATAAAGCTCTTTTGCATCATCAATACCCATCATTGCTTCATCATTAGCCAAAATACTTTCCTTTGCTTTTGTTTCTTTTTCACCTAACAAAGAATCCTTTTTACAGCTAAATGGTAGAAAAATTAACACTGAGAACAATAAGAGAAACAATGGTTTTAATCTCTTCATAACAATTTTTTTATCAATGGTTCGGTAAGAAAAAATTTGTAAAAAACCATAGGAAGTTGGATATTGTGGTCTCAAAACTACAAAACTCCACCCCCTATGAGTAAGAGCAAA
>JANTGI010000206.1 GCA_024762995.1 Saprospiraceae bacterium
GAAAAAATAGATCGCAATCGCATTGTAAATCTAGCCGGACTTTTTCGTTTTGACGAAGAATTGCAAATCATCAGCCGGCTACAGGTCATGCTAAGCATGGACTCCGGAAATGGACACTTGGCAGCTTTGTATGGCGTACCTGTGATTAGCATTTGGGGCGCTACGCATCCATTTGCGGGTTTTGCACCCTTTGGGCAGAAAAAATCACAGCAAATATGCCCCGATTTAAACAAATTCCCGCAACTACCCACTTCCATTTACGGCAATAAGACATTTGAAGGCTTTGAACAAGTTTGGAAAAGTATTTCCATCCAAAAAATTCTGGAAACAATCCTGCCATATATCGATTAAAAAATGACGCATTTGTGTCATTGACTTTCAAAAGTTATTGTTTTTATTTTGTACTAAACTTATTAAGTAATGTATAATGAAAAAAATAACGCTTCTTTTTATTATTGGATTATTTATTCCATTTTTTATTAGCACTGTTTATGGCCAAAATTTTGAACATTTTATAGTAGGCAAATGGAAAATAAAAGAAACAGATACAAAACAAATAAAATATTGGACAGAAAAATTCAATCAATTTAATCATTTTAACGAAGCTAAATCACTAGCAAATAAACTAGCTCAAGATTTTATTAATAATCCTATAATACAAGGTCCATTTATTCAAACTGAGGAAGATGAAATTACAGAAGAATCGATACGTGAAGAACCTGTCACTTTCAAAAAAACTAAAAATAATATCTATTATACAAAGGATTTATGGGAATCAGACGATATGTATTCAAGATCATCAGGCACCGATAATATTAAAAAATCGTACACTATTACTCTTTATAGAATTATTAATAATAACCAACTCATATCAAAAGAGATTAAAGCAGAATCTGGTTTACAGGGTCTTTATGGCGGATCATTTACCAGAGTTGTCACTACTGGAACGCAAATGATTCGTGCTTCACAATCCATTTCACCTGCAAATAACATCAATTCAAATGATAATACCGATGACGACAGCAGTATGACCGTAATCATAGGCGCTGTAACTGCCGCAGTTGTCGCAGGACTGTTTAGAAGAAGAAAAAAACGAAAAGCCAAAAGAAAAAAACAAGGCGACAAAAAGAAAGATGAAAAAGAAGATGTCGCATATATATTACAACTCAACAAGGATCATTTTAACCTGATCCCCGGAAAACCTCAACAATTATTAGCGCAAGTTTGGCGGGCAACTGAGAAAGAAAAACACGTGGTAAGTGCCAATTTCAGTTTGTCTTGCCCCGAGAAGAATCTCAAAATCAGTCCGGCATCCGCTTCCGGAACGCTCAAGACACAATTACTGCTCAAAAAAGATTCCGCACAACCACAGTTTAATGTTTTACTCTCCGCAACATCAGCAGGACATACAAAACAACGACAAATAGTGATTCTTACCGGAGAAAAACGAATCGAAGTAAAAACCGCAACCAATAATTCTCGCAACCTCCGCCCTAACACACATCAACAGCTCACTTGTTATGCCAGAGTAGTAGGAGAAGATGGAAAACCAATAGACGAATTAAGCAAAGACATAGAATTTGATGGCAGACAATCCGAATGGTTAGATTTATCAGACCCAATTTGGGATGACGGATGGGCAGCCATCAATATTGAAGCTTCCGACCCGGATGCAAATGCCGCAGTTTCACATCCTCCAAAAACCGTTACACTGGGAATTTCTGTGGAATACGAAGAAAAAAATCAAACTAAAAAGATTGAAAACAACCTGACTATAAACTTATTAGATTGTAAAATTGACACCAATACGGACGAAGTTTCCTTCCCTGTATCAGCGCAACTCACCGAAGTAACTCTGAGAACATTTATACAAGACTGCGATGGTGAAATCCCTTGGAAATTTAATGCTTTTTATCAAACAGAAGATGGTAGAAGTGCCCCACCCCTCACCGAAATAGAATTTCATGAAATTAGCGATACCGAAACCGAAATTATACTGACCGGACCCATCAAAAAACCGGATGAGTCAGAACGCTATCTACGCACAAAACTCGTGATACAAGCCCAACAAAAAGAAGAAGAGCCCCTAGAAAGAGATATTTATGTCACCGTTTCTAAAGAAGGGCTGTACGTAGAAGACGGTCTTGATAAAGCACATAAAATAAGCTTTACCGCCGATGGTAAGCTCTCTAAAGATATCGATTTTAGCTTATATGTTTACGATAAAGAAACCAATCAGATTGTCGTTGATAAAAAAGGCTTGTCCCAACTCGAATTCGAACTGATAAAAACGGGCAAAGAAGCCGAAAATTTGCACAGTGTATTGCAACCCGAGTTTACTTTTGATGATTTGGTTTACAATATCCCTTTCGGCAGATATAACCTATCTAGTACAGAAGAAATTCCCGGCTACGGCAATAGCTTTGAATTACATTACCGCGTAAAAGCACCGCTTGCCTTAACCCCAAAAAAAGCGGAACTTTTTGAAACCGAAATCATCCTAAACCTTAAAACAAAAGACGATGGCAGAAAACATCCCTCTTGGGACGAAGCCTACGCAGATTGCAAACACATTATCAATACTTACATACCTGAAGGAACTCCAAGAAACAAAATCAATACCTTATTAGAAGAACGAAAAAAATTCTTAGATGCCGAAGGACTCGTAGGTCTGAGACAACAAATATGGAAAATTGCCTATAACCTTATATTAGCTGAAGGTGCTGAAGGATATAAAAATGTTGAAGTTTGGTCAAACAGAATCGTGGTTACCTTAGAATGGACAAAATGGGCAGGAGATATTGCCTTTAATGCTTTGGTTTCCTATTATATGGCACGTTTTGGAGCTGCCGGAGGACTAGGAGCAACTGCCATTAGCACGGTTAAGGAAGAAATTATTGAAGGTATTAACTTTTATATTTATGAAGACCAACCCATAGAAGTGTTTTACGACAGACAATATCAAAAAATTGTACCCTTATTGATGAATGTCACCAAAGGACATTTGGTAAGTATTGACAATATAGAACATTTCGTAACCAAAAATAAGGCGCTGGCGTGGACTATTTTTATCGCTTGCGAATACACCTATAATTTATATGAAACCCGTTCAATGATAGAAGCGGCAAAAGCAACGCTTCGTCAATTGAGAGACGAATTAATCATCAGAAAAGTTACCCAACATTTGCATCAAAATGCCTTGAGATATAAAATTCCAACCACCGATGTCGATAGCGTTTTAGCGGATATCAAAAAATATGTAAAAGGACCAAAAGGTGAAGAATATGTCAAAATGAATAAGGTATTGGAATATATGCGAGACCCTGCCAAAGTGCGAACGCTCAAAAATCACGCACCCGATTGGCTCAAAAAAGCATTTGATCGCACACGAAATAAAATTTATAGTGAACACGATGCAAAACTCAAAGACTATTTATCAAAAAAATATCATTTGAATAAAGAAGACATTAAAATTGATGACTTTAGAACACCAGGAGACGAAGGCTACAACCTCAATACAGACAGAGATTATCGCATATTAAGAAAAGTAAAAACCAACTCAGGCAAAGAAGTCTGGATAGAAGTGCAACGCAGCAGGTGGCTAGATAAATCCTATGAAACTTTTGGCGAGTTGACAAATAAACCCAGTACTATTTCTGCCGAAGAATGGGCAGGTCACCATCAACAACGCGGCACTGACAGATTTGATGCAGAAGCAAGTATGGATTATTCCGACCATTTCTATGACCCGGAAACCGGCGAACTGGTGACTACCGAACCCAACGTCTTAAAAGCAGAAAGAGGTGAAACCACTTTGCACGATGCCAAAGCGATGGGTGAAATGTATGAAAATAAGGTAAGAAACTCTCTAGAACCCGGTGTTATTCCGGAAGCTTATGCACAAGCTCAAAAAGGGGTAAAAACCCTTAAAAAAGTACGAGATGGTTACCTAAAACAAGGTATTAATCTCACCGAAGTACCCGAAAATTTACAAAAAGCAATGGAAATC
>JANTGI010000207.1 GCA_024762995.1 Saprospiraceae bacterium
AAACAAATAAAAGCAAAATCTATTTCGTCACCCAAAAACCTTAACAATCAACACCTTATACACCTAAATCTCAATTAACACCTATTCAGTCAATAGCCTCCCCGCCCATACAACTTTCTTCTCTTTATGTACTCCCGATAATCAATAAGCTTTGAGTAAGTAGGCTGTAGAAACTCATCACATCTACCTTCTTCAATACGAGATGCACGAATAATCCAACTACCCTGAGCACGTAGCTTTAATATCAACCCAGGCAATCCAAAATACTGCTCCGGCCCATCCATAATAGGAATGTCCAAGGCATACCAAGCAGATAAGGTTGACTTTCCATTTTTTTCTAAGACTGCCTTTTTGCACAAATGTCCCAAAATAGTCGTTGTATCCGAGAGTATTCGCCATTCACCAAACCCTTCCATCCCTATCTCCGTTGCTGTAGTTGAGTCATTTTTCATATCAATAATATGAATAGTACCTTTTAAAAAGTCCTTATAAAAGTATGGCTCTACAAACTGCCGTGCCAAAACAACCTTCGCTTTAACTCTTATAGTATCAGATGTCATTTTTAGCGTCTGATAAACAGAATACCCATCCTTATAACTATATTTCCTTGGTCGTGCATGCTTATTAATCGCTAAAATCTTTTCCCTACTTTGCCCATGCTTCACCATTTCGGCAACAGGAAAATCTGTCACCCAATCATAATAAACAGTAATACTTTGCCCGAAAACCAAGTGCTGCCACCCAAAAACCATGAAAATAATTAAAAATCCTATTTTTCTCATACGGTTGATTTATTAAAAGAAAGAAGGCGAAAACAAAAGTTTTTTTTCGCCTTCATATCAATTTAACAAGGTCCAGATTCCTCGAGAATAGTTACATCACCTACAATCCAAGTAGTCTTATCACATCCATCATCATACCAAGTCCATGGTGAATCTGGGTCATCAGGGTCATCCCTATAAGCAACCCAAGTAGGAGAATCATACACATCATATTGAACAAATTCTTGGACATCTGAAGCAGCAAATGCCCATCCATTCATACCAAGAAACAAAACAAATAAAAGCAAAATCTTTTTCATAATTTTTGATTTTAAAATAAATTTAACTTCCATCGGAAGCTCGGAGAAAACATCCTATTAGCATCCTTATCGTTTTGTATCCGTAGCAAATATAAACATTTCTCAAGTAATACCCAAAAAGTGGGTGGCTTTTTTTGCTCCAACTACAACAATAATTCTACTAACTGGGCGCAAGATAGATAGATAGATAGATGCAAATTTTTTGGGATATAAAATGTCAAAAAAGTTGGGATTCAGAATATTATTTGGCTGGCTTGTCGTAATATTTTTGTTATGAAAATATTATTTGGGAAATTTTTTGCTTCCGACGACTTTTCTTGTTGTAATTGAGATGGCTATTTCTGAGATGCTGAGCAGGGCAGCTAAAGCAGAGCCGCTACAATAAAAAAAAAGCCCCGAAGGGCTTTTTAGTTGTTGTTTGAGTCGTGTGTTTTCGCTGAAATGTGTTTGTGTGTAAGTGTTTTGGTGATCAGCTCTGTTGTTCTAGTGTTTTTGTTGTGTCCCTTTGTTTGTTGGTTAGTGTTTTTGTTATGTCCCTTAGGAATTAGTTCTGTTTGTGTTGTTTGTTGACACAAAGATAGGGGGTTGAGTCTTGCGACAAAAGGGAAATGATTAAAATCTAGGGGATTGGGATGGTTTTTGTGACACTATTTTTTGCATACTAAAAACAAATAATCATTGATAACCAATGGGTTAATGTTGTTTTTTGTGAGTATTCTTCGTGGAATTGGGCTTGGGAGATTAGATTTCCGAAATTATAGGCTTGTTCTTGTAGCTCATTAATGTCAGGCTGACTGCATGTGTCTTGGCGTAAATTTGGGAAATCTATTTTGTCTGCTTGTATCTTGGTGTAAATTTGGCAAATCTATTTTGCAACCAAAGCCACAGGACTATTGTTTTGGTGGGTATGCATACAACCGACGCATTTAATTTTTTGCGCAAGCTGACCCTGAGACGCCTTTGGAATATGACCAAGGTCTATACTTCTTTTCAATTGACCAAGCTCCTAAACAAACCCATCCAATGGGGACTACCCATCACCGTCGCCATCGAACCCACGACGGCTTGCAACCTGCGCTGCCCCGAATGCCCTAGCGGACTACGTGCTTTTACGCGCGAAACGGGTAACTTGGCGCCTGATTTTTTCCGCAAGGTGATAAATGAGATTGGCCGTGATATTAATTATTTGATTTTTTATTTTCAGGGAGAGCCGTACATCAATCCGGACTTTTTGGAGATGGTGCGATACGCTTCCGCAAAAGGGATTTATACGATTACTTCTACGAATGGCCACTTCCTTTCGGAAAAAAATGCCAAAGCGACCATCGAATCCGGGCTGGACAGAATTGTCATCTCCATTGATGGAACGTCACAGGAAGTCTATGAGCAATATCGAAAAACGGGTACGCTTGCCACCGTACTAGAGGGGGCAAAAAACATCGTCCAATGGAAAAAAGAACTAAAATCCAAGACGCCACATATTGTTTTTCAATACCTAGTTGTTCGCCCCAACGAACACCAAATTGAAGATGCCAAACGCCTAGCCAAAGAAATAGGAGTGGATGAAATCAAATTCAAAACCGCCCAAGTCTATGACTACAAAAATGGCAATCCGCTCATTCCGACGATTGACAAATATTCTCGTTACCGAAAAAACAAATCCGGAGAATATGAGCTAAAAAACGAGCTTTCTAATCACTGCTGGCGACTCTGGCATTCTCCCGTTATTACTTGGAATGGTCTAGTTGTCCCTTGTTGTTTTGACAAAGATGCGACCCATCAAATGGGTGATTTAACGAAAGTCTCTTTTCAAGACATTTGGCAAAATGATGATTATCAGGCATTTAGATTGCAGATTATTCAGGGGCGAGATCAGATAGATATTTGTAAGAATTGCTCGGAAGGTGGGAAGGTATGGGGGTAATGAGTGGTCAGTTTGCCTTCCCTAAACTATATTATTCCCTACAAAAACAATCAATCACATTCAAAAAACCTATATTTGCAAGGTTCGTAAGTAAGTGGACATTTATGAAAATACTCACCATCAACTATTCAGACATCAACGGCGGGGCTGCCATAGCCGCTTATCGCTTACATAGAGCTTTATTGGCAGCCGGTCATGATGCGATCATGTTGGTACAAGTCAAAGAAACAGACGACCCGACGGTCATTGGCCCCAAAGGGAAATTTGGGAAACTCAAAGGATTACTCAGGCCGGAGATAGACAAATACGTTATCAATCGATACAAAAACAGAAGCCAAACACTTTTTTCTCCTGGTTGGCTGCCATTTAGCAAAATCCCAAAAATCATTGAGCAGATCAATCCGGATGTTGTTCATTTTCACTGGGTCGCCAATGCCTTCTTCCCTATCAAAGATTTTGCAAAAATTAATAAACCGGTAGTGTGGTCATTACATGATATGTGGGCATTCACGGGTGGCTGCCATTACGATGAAGAATGTGGCAAATACAAGAATACTTGCGGAAACTGCCCGGTCCTAAAAACGAATAAGGAAAGAGACATTAGTAGAAGATTACTTCTCAAGAAAAAACACGCTTACGCAAAAATACAAAATCTCACTATCGTGGGCTTGTCCAAATGGATGGCCGATTCTGCCAAATCCAGCTATTTATTTAAAGATCGCCGAGTTGTTAATATACCCAATGCTTTTGACACTCATCAACTTCGCCCCATAGACAAAAAAATAGCAAGAAACCTACTGCGACTTCCTTGGGATAAAAAACTAATCGTCTTTGGTGCCATGAACGCAGCCAGCGACCCACGAAAAGGCTTCAAAGAGCTTTCAGAAGCGATCGAGCAACTAGATGTTTGGAATGCGGAATTGGT
>JANTGI010000208.1 GCA_024762995.1 Saprospiraceae bacterium
AAAATCAAGTTGCGTGCCATCATCTATCCCCTTGATGTCATTCCAACTCACATTTTCTACTGGCCTATTTTTTCCTTTAAAACGGGATGGGGTTTCACCTGTGATGGCTTCCCATAGCGCTTGGGTTACTGGGAATTCGGCCATATAAAAGGCTGGGATAGTGATTTTTAGTTTATTGTCGCCCATTAGAAAAGTGCCCTTCTCTATTTTTATTAGATTGAAGGAGATTGACCCTTTTGGGGTTTTTATTTTTTGTGGAAGTATATGGTCGTCCTTTGTCATTTATCCGAGAAATTAATTTTTTCTACAACCAAATATATATCGTCTCTAGTATCATCACTTAATACCCGATACTTGACAAATTTCTTCAATGAACGGTGCATTAAGTCATCGGAAACGTCAAATTTATCAGGGTGCGCTTGATGAAGTGATGTCATTTCCTGCTGCAATTTATCCTTTGAGAAGGTACTACCCAATCTAGAAATGGCATACAGCAATTGAGCATCTTGCTCATTAAAATCGACCGTCACCCCATCACTGACCGCCAAAGCCATAAAAGATAATATTCCCCCTGCCAGCTTCAATTGCTCCGGAAGCCCCCAAACAACAGTACCAGCCACAACACCAGCGGGCGATAAGGATTTAGACAATATTTTCATCCAAATCGAAGGCTCTTTCAGTTGTACCAAGTTGGCCAGCTTTCGCGAATAAGCTTTAAATTCCATATCAGAATCAATCGTCCCAACTATACTTCGATAGGCATCTTCCTGATTTTTAATCTCATCCAACAAGGTAGATAGGGCATACAAGACCATCTTGTCTTGCACTGATTCAAAGTCAGCATCTATTTTCTTTTGCAAAAAAGGCTTGATGAGTTGTTCTTTGTCCAATGTATTCATGATTAGATTTTTATAGATTTTCCATTAAAATATAAGGCGAAGCTCTCCCATTCATCTTCATTGAGTTCCGAAAGGGCGGAGCTCAGGACATGCACCAATTCATTTTGATCCATGATTTTCTGTGTACTTAAAGCCCTATAAAAGCCTTCCGCAAATCCAATTGCCAAGTTGTCTTTGATGGCTTTTGTGGTGCCGACCACATAGATTCCGGCTTCGCTAATCGCCTTGGCGAGTCCTTCTGAAAAACAATTATTTAATATCATTAGGTGCAGTGGTGCGACATCCAATTTCTTTTTATTTCTAAAAACTTTTGCGACTTCATCCCCTGGCCAAATTTCACTCCCACGTTTGCTCTTATCGTGTAAAATGAGCCCCGATTGGGGTTTTTCTGCCGGTAAACCTAATGCTTCCCAGATAACTTGTCGGGCTTCCTCGTGATCCACACCATGCCCCGAAAAATGGATGATATGTGGCTTATGCTGGAATACCAACTGATGAATATCATCCAAATTAGTACTCAATTCTTTCTTCATTTTCAAATGCACACCAAGTACTTGAGATATTCTAAATTGTTCTTTCTCGACATCCAGAAAGTCGGTATTAGGCGGGTTTGCACCCAAAAACAAAATTCCTAGTTCGGTGGGAAGAGTCCACCATGGCTTATCATCCTTGTCATCCGAAGCATTTTCATTGCCCTGCTGAATATGAATATTCCCTGAATTATCTTGAATGATGATGTTCTTATTGCCTTGAACATGGATGCGATTGGCTAGATGACTCAATGCGCCTTTTTCCGCAAGGTCATCCGTCCAAAGAAACTTAAATTTCTCTAAGTTAAACCGTTGAACCGTTTTTTGCGCAAGCCAATCTCCTTCATCATCCACCAACACCGAAAAGTCTAGATTCTTGATTTGACGCAATTGTTTCAAATCTTCGGTATTCTGTTTTAGTTCATTATAGACAAGCTGAAAGAGCCGGTTTGGATTTTCACCATAAAAAGAGACATCAACCGCTGAGTTTTCCCAATCTTCGGTTACCCGAGCAAAAGACTGGTAATTATCATGCAAAATGACATTTTTGCGCCAATAAAGTCGATTGAAGGTGATACCAAATAAGCCCACCGTTAATTTACTAACCGTTCCGGCAGGCACAAAGGGACTAAATTTAAATTTTAACCGGTAGGTAGGTGTGCCTTCCACTTGGCTTGGCAAGCTTGGCTCCTTCACCGAAAGCGCAGACGGAATGACATAAATAAGCGCCCCGTAATCATTTTTTTTCGGGAAAGCCAACTTATAATTTAGCAATAGCTCAATAAATTTCTTTGGCTCATCATTTTTATAGTCCGCCCAAATACCGGGAAGGTCAGATGCTTGCACCACCCCATAGTGTCCAAAAGCATAAGTAATCACTTCGGTCAAGGCTACTTTCAGCCATTCCGGTTTTAAGATAATCCAATCTTTTAGCTTTTCGTGCTGACCAAAATAAATGACCGTACCTATCCGATCCAGTATCCGAAGCCAAGTCAACGCATCTTCATCCCGCTCAAATACATCCTTACAAAAATCATCCAAATACTCCTGAACGGAAATATACGGCTTATTATGCTGCTCCAATTTTTCTTTAATCCCTATCCAAGCTTGCGCATACTCGTCAGTAAATACATTATCGGCAATGCCTTTGATAGATTGTCTAATATGTTTTGCAAAATCTTCAAAGCCATCTAAAGTCGCTGCACTCACTTTATGAAAACGAGATACATTGGGAAACTGGTCTTCAATTTCTTTTTCGTTCAGACTTTTGGGCTTTTCATCAATTTTATTGATTACCCCTATCACGGGACTATCTTTTTCTTTTTCATCATCTCGACCATAGGCTTTGACCATGGATAGCCAATATTCGTATCCCACATAGTCTTCTTTTCGCTCATCATCATAGGAAGTGACAAAGACATACAGACTCTTAGGACTACAAAATAACTGTTGTATTTCCCGATAATTTTCCTGTCCCCCAAAGTCCCAAATCTCAAAGTGATAGTCAATGACTTCATCCAAACCTGTCTCTTTCGGCTTTAAGTCTTTGACTGGAAAGGGCACCACATCAATGGTATTGGTCCTGTCCGGTTTATCAACCAAATCAGCCTTTCTATCCAATAGTTTTCTAACCAAGCTGGTTTTTCCGACTTCTCCGTTACCAATAAAAAACAACTTGGATTGACGCAATGGTTTAGTGGCATCACTAGATAGATACAGCAATACTTCCCTGACAGAATTATGTCTCTCGCCCTGCCCGATTACGTCATCCGGAATCCCCTTTGGCCGATTCCCACTCAAATACAAAGTCTCCAACTTCTTTAAAGTCAAGAAGTTAGATGGCAACTCCGTCAAGCCGCCATTTTCTATATCCAGTACTTTTAAATTGGGCATGGAGCGGAAGGCGAAGCCTTGGATGGGTTGATTTTTCTTTTTGTCGTCCTTGCCTTCTTTTTTCTTGTACAAGTAGAGATACTTCAAGGCGGGCAGGTCGGTGGCTAGGATTATCTCTTGGAGAAATGGATTTTCGCCTAGATCCAAAAGTTCCAGTTGGGGTAAGCTTGCCGTTAATTTAATGGCTTCCAAGGCATTATTGCGGAGATAGAGTTGTTGGAGCTTGGGCATTTGGGCGTTGGAAAAATCTATCGCTGACAGCTTGCACTTGCTTAGGTCGATGTGTTTCAGGTTGGGGAAGTTGCCTTCAAAGGTGATTTTCTCAAAAGTGGACTCCGCCAGATTCAAGTATTCCAAGGGCCCTAAACCTTCTCCCCGTAGGGAGATGTGCTTGTCGAGTGACTTGCCGTGGATGATTAGACCTTTACCGTCTTTGGTTTTGGCTAAATCGGGATGCACTCGACGCATACGCACCAAGGGCGATTCCAGTTCGCTAGAATCTTCAAAAAATTCCGTAAAATCCTTGTCCGGTATGTTAAAAATGGTTTT
>JANTGI010000209.1 GCA_024762995.1 Saprospiraceae bacterium
TGGAAAAGCGTGGAACTATTTATTGTTCTATTTTGACCATGCCATTGTAAGCTACAGGATAAGAATATTAACCAAAAGACAAAAAAAAAGCCATGCTAAAAAGCATGGCTTCAATTGTTTTCGTCGGGGTACCAGGATTCGAACCTGGGACCCCCTGCTCCCAAAGCAGGTGCGCTAACCGGACTGCGCTACACCCCGAAAACTATCAAAAAAAAATGCGGTGGAGGCGAGATTCGAACTCGCGGTACCTGTTTCCAAGTACGCCGATTTAGCAAACCGGTGGTTTCAGCCACTCACCCACTCCACCAAACTTTTTTGTAAGTGGTCTCCTTTTTGGATTAGGAGAGTGCAAAGGTAATCTTTCTTAAAATGCTACGCAAGTATCTTTGAAATTTTTTTTCGATTTATTTTCTAATCTCTTGTAAACAAGTTTTTAGACTTTCTCGCCAGTAGGGTATGGTGAGTCCAAAGGTGGATTTAAACTTCCCTTTGTCCATCAGACTAAATGGCGGGCGGCGGGCCGGGGTAGGGTATTCTTTCGACAAAATTGGGCGTACATCACAGGTAATGCCATCTAACTCAAATATCGCCATCGCAAAATCATACCACGAAGCCACGCCTTCATTACTGTAATGAAAGACGCCATTAATGTTGGCGGCATCTAACTCTTTGTTTTCAAACTTTTGGGCGATATCCATCATCGCTTTAGCTAGATCATGGGCATAGGTCGGCGTACCGATTTGGTCATACACAATGTTTAATTGATCTCTTTCTTGACCAAATTTTTGCATCGACTTGACAAAATTATGTCCATAAGAAGAATAAACCCAAGAAGTACGCAGAATAATGGCCGATGGCAAGGCATCTAATACCGCTTTGTCCCCCAAATACTTAGTGATGGCATAGATTCCACCCGGATGAGCGCTATCTCCTTCTATATACGGAGTGTTTTGTGAAGAGTCATAGACATAGTCCGTGGAGATATGAAACATCTTACTTTGGTATTTTTGAGCGGCTTTCGCCAAAATTTCTGCACCTAAGGCATTGACTTTGAGTGCGATATCAACAGCTTCTTCGGCTTTATCAACAGCGGTAAAGGCGGCACAATTAAAAACGTAATCTGGCCGAAAATCATCAAAGTAGTCATGGATGGCGACCGAATCTGTTATGTCTAAATCTTTGGCATCCGTAAAGCGAAAGGTAAAACCCGGATAGTGTGGTTGTAGATTTTGAAGTTCCATTCCGACCTGACCGTCTCCTCCTGTGACAAGTATTTTTTTCATTTTTTATTTTTTCGTGTTATCGATAAATTTAATGTGATCGCCCAAAAAAGGTAGGTTGCTATCTTTTTCTGAGACTAGAAGTTCTTCTTTTTTTAGGCCCCAATCAATATTTAGACGGGGGTCGTCAAAACGGATGCCGGCATCATGTTCGGCGGAGTAGAAATTATCACATTTGTATTGAAAAATAGCCGTTTCGCTTAGTACTAAAAATCCATGTGCAAAGCCACGCGGGATGAGAAATTGCTTATTATTTTCATCCGAAAGGATAATACTATGGTGCTGCCCGAAAGTAGGCGAGTTTTCTCTAATATCAACAGCAACATCTAATACTTTCCCTTGAGTAACCCGTACTAGTTTGGCTTGCGCAAAAGGAGGCCGTTGGTAATGAAGTCCGCGTAAGACACCAAAAGACGACTTGCTTTGGTTGTCTTGGACAAACTCATTGTGAATGCCGGCTTGCTTAAAAAGATTTTGGTTGTAGGATTCAAAAAAATATCCCCTTTTATCCCCAAATATCCTCGGGGTAAAAATAATCAGTCCCGGAATTTCTGTTTGTTCAAACATTTCTCTGTATTTTATTTCTGTTGTAAGCTTTTTTTATGAAAAAAAGTGATTAATGAGTAAAAAAATTGTGACATCGTTTTCAGTAAAAGCTTATCTTTGTCGCATGAAAAGTTTACTAGAAATCTCAAAGATTGTTACTAAGAAACGTGTTAGTAAGATTGAAATCTTCGACGAGCAGACGCTGAAACGAAAAAAAAGCAAATTTAATGAATTTTATGAAGCTTTGCAGTCCGGAAAATTTGTCACCGACCAAGGGGCGGCTTCCTTTCTATATGATACGTCTCCGACGGACGATAGATACAGGCAGCTAAAGTCTCGCTTTCGGAAGCGTTTGTTGGACACGCTGTTTTTTTTAGATGTTAATCGTCCGGCGGCATCTACTTATGATCGTGCTTATTTTACCTGTAATAAGGATTGGACCTTAGTGAAAATACTCTTGGCCAACAATGCCGACGATACTGCTGCTTTATTGGCGCGACAAATTTTAAAACGGGGCTTGAAATACCGGTTTGCCGATGTGATTGTCAATTGCTCCAGGATTTTACGAAAGTACTCGGCAGAGATTGGTGATGAGAAGAATTTTGAGCTTTATGATCAATATGGGAAGCAATATCAAGATATATTGAATGCGGAGATTCGCTCGGAGGAGTTTTTTCAGCGAGTGACTATGCATTATACCAAGCCTTACGCCAAAATAAAAGTCCTTGAAGAAAAGATAAGTACGTATTGTGATGCGCTGGAAAGTCTCTCAGATATGTTTGATTCTCCGGTGCTGGTTTATACTAAATACTTGGTGTGGGTGTATAGATACCACATGGTTCATGATTTTGCGTCAGTTATTTCCACTTGTGAAAAAATCGAGGAATATGCTGAAAATAACCCCAGTTATTATCAAGCAGACAACTTAGAGACGGTCTATATCAAAAAAATGAGTGCTTACTTACATTTGAATGATTTTGATGCGGGTAGAAAAGTCGCGGAGACCGCCTTTAAGAAAGTTCAACAAGGTACCAATGCTTGGTTTGATTTGATGGAGCATTATTTTTTGTTGGCTATGCAAACGGATAATATTAATCAAGCCTATGGGATTTTTCAGAAGGTAGTCGGTCATAAAATGTATAAGAAGGCAGATGTAAGCATAAAGAATAAGTGGCATTTGTTTGAATTATACCTGCAGTATTTCTTTAGGATTCAGGGGGGAGAAAGCTTCCCGATGATTAAGAGTACACGAAAAACAAAGTTTAAACTCAAGAAATTTCTGAATGAGCCTGTTCTATATCCCTTAAAATTTCGGATTTTCTCTATCCAAACTATTATCATCCAAGTCCTATTTTTGCTCGATCAAAAGAAATATGAAATGGCTAGCGATCGTATTGATCAACTGCGTGTATTTGCCAATCGTATGAATTCCATCGAAAATTTTAGGGTGATTAACTTTATCCGCCTCCTTCAACAGCTAAGTAAAGCCAATTTTGAAGTGGATCAAATTTCTATCGCCGATAAGTATTATCAAAGACTTTTGGAGCAGCCGATGTATTATCGAGGAGCAGCGGGAGAATTGGAAGTGGTTCCTTGGGAGAAGCTTTGGAATCATATCTTGGATCGGTTGTCTGGGGAGTAGAGGGGGAGGTGGTCTTTGGGGCGCTCCTTCGTCGCTTTTGGTCTTTGGGGCGCAGCAAGCTGCTTTTGGTCTTTGGGGCGCAGCAAGCTGCTTTTGGATGCACTATGTGTTTTACACAGCAAGCTGCTTTTGGATGCACTATGGGTTTTACGCAGCAAGCTGCTTGTGTTTTTTCTTCGCAG
>JANTGI010000210.1 GCA_024762995.1 Saprospiraceae bacterium
GCTACCAGAGTGATGAACAACGCAGTATAATCACAAAAGAAGCCGCATAAAAGGGACATTTATTTTGGGCGTGTCCCTTAGGACACAATCAGAATAATCTCGCCAAATTATGGTCAGTTATTTTGTCCCTAAAAACGCTCGTGTAGTAGATACAAGACATATCTTGTATCTACTACTACATGAGCAAAACAAGGGCATCAAACCGTTCCAATTTTCATAGATACGGGTCTTTTTCCCGACCCTACTTATTTGCCCGAAAATGAACACTTTTGGCGAAAGCTTGTATTTCTTGATAGAAATGTAGGCTAAATTTGCCATCTATGAAAATCGTACCACAGTCCTTACTCGAATTAGACACCACCAATACCCTGTTGGCAGATGGTCTAGCCTGCATCATTTCGAAAAAAATTTATACGACTGAGCTGGAAAGTGAAAAATACCTTTCTGCCCACGCCATTACGATTGTCCTTAATGGTCAAATGCGTATAGAAAGCCACTCCGGTCATACGACTGTCATCGGCCCCCGCCAAATGGTCTTTTTGCCGAAAGGGCTTTATATGATTTCGGACATTCTCCCCGGCAAAAAGCCATTTGAAGCTTTAGTTTTTTTCTTTGACGAAGCACTGATTGACGAATATATCAAAATCGCAGAATGGGAAGACTATCAACCTGCGTGCCTGCCATTTATGGTTATGAACCGCACACAAAACATTGATACTTACGTAAATACCCTACAATCATTGTACGGCAACGCCGATGGAAGACATCGTGCGGTTACCCGTTCCAAGCTCTTAGAACTTCTTCATCTCATCTCCTTGACAGAGCAAGGAAGGGATTTTGGGCATGCCATCTTTTGCATCCGTCACAAACAAAAACAGAGCATTAAAGAATTGATGAATGCTAATTTTGACAAACCCTTGGCCATTGCGGACTATGCCTATTTGTCCGGTCGAAGCGTTTCTTCTTTTCATCGGGATTTTAAAAGACTTTATAACCAATCTCCCAAAAAATGGCTCATCGAACGTAGAATCGAAAAAGCCATCCAACTCATCGATCAAAAAGAATGGAGCATCACCAGCCTAGCCTTTGAAGTCGGCTACAAAAATGTGTCCCATTTCATTAAGGCCTTTCGGCAAAAAGTAGGCATCTCTCCAAAGCAATATCACCTAAAAAAACGTCGAAAGGGAGTCATTCAATCTATTTGACCGAAAAGCTACATTTTTAATTTTATTGAACAATTCCTTTTGCGCAAGCCCTGTTTCTTTGATTGTTGGTAACTATTAAGGTATCCACAGGTTTTTGCCACAAAATGCCCTTTTTGCGACTGACCTTGCTCAATTATTCTCACGTAGCCCTGCTCTACGCATCAAAAAATTGTGCATTGGCATACACAAAAATGACTATTTTCTTTCTAAAAACAGGAACACCTAAATAGTTACATTATTACTCATTCATTAGGGACAAGCTATTGAAATCAACCCAACAGCCTTGTCTTCTAATACCAAATCTAAAAAACATGCAATTATTAAGAATTGACTCAAGCACCAGAATTCAAGACTCGCATTCCCGAAAGGTCGCCGATGAATTTCAAATTCAATGGCAATCCAATCACCCAACGGGGAGAGTTGTCAAAAGAGATTTAGCCCAAAATCCCCCACCCCATCTATCAGACTTAACCATCCAAGGATTTTATACTCCCGAAGAAGCCAAGACCCCTGAATTAAAGCAAGCGCTCCAACTATCAGATGAGTTGATTGCAGAAATCAAAGCGTCTGACACCGTGATTATTAGCCTACCCATGTATAATTTTGGGATTCCTTCTTCTCTGAAAGCCTACATTGATCATATTTCAAGAGTTAATCAAACCTTTGAGATAACAGAGCAAGGGGAGTTCAAACCGCTAATCTCCAACGTCAAGCACCTAGTCTTTATCACTTCATCCGGTGCTGTCTTTTCCAACCCACAAATGCAAGCCATGGATTATATGACGCCTTATCTAAAAACTATTTTTGGTTTTTTGGGCATCTCATCCATGGATGTTTTGGCCATAGAAGGAACTAGTATGGATCCAACGGCCTTTGAAGCCAGCAAGCAGTTAGCTAGCCAAAAAATAGGGGAAATCATGGCAACTATTTAGGCTCCGGCAAGTTTGACAAAAAAATGCGGCATTTGTTTTTCCCCATTTTCCTTACCTAGTAGATACAAGGCTTACCTTGTATCTACTAAACAGGGGGAATACTCAAACCACTCATTGTACGAGTTTCATCATCATATTTTTAATATCCTTAGGCGTGGACATAATCTTGGTAAAAGTACCCATGGATAAGTCCGGAAAAGACAGAGCTATTCGATAACGACCATGCAACATATATACCTTGTTACCCGAAACGAGTATTTCGTAAGGCAAAAAAGCGGTATGTTTGGGCGTTGCTTTGTCAATAATCGGCAAAAATGCGGCTTCTCCCTTGGAACCACCTAACGCAATACCATAAAGTTTGATATTTTTGCCCGGTATCTCCACAGCGTAAACCTTCTTCAGGCGACTGCCTCCTTGGGCCAGATTCGTCTCTATTTTTGCGACAGCTTCAGCATAACTACTAAACGACTTTAAGAGATGATTGTCTTGAAAATAAGGCATCCCCAGCATATAATGATATTTCCGCAACTTTGTCGCAGACAGACCTTTTGCAGAACCAAACTGTCTCCCGCCACCGGAACCCAAACTCGACAAAGCGGACTTCAATTGTGAAGAAATCGCAGAATAATTGCCGGACACCAGACCATACTTTTTCTGAAAATAAGCGTTTCCCCAATACTCCGGAGTCGTATAGGAAATTACAATCTGACCACCTTCCTTGGTGACAGCCACTCGAAGTGCCGCGGCAAAACCGGTTAGGCCGCCTACCTTCTTTACCGCTGCTTTTAACTTAGGAGATGTGATGGCTATAACCCTTCGATTGGCATCTTGCGCCGGTGTATAGATACCCAAGACTTCAAAGCCACCGGACTCAAGCGCTGCCTTTGTCTTACCAGTCACATCGCTTACTGTGCCGGAAGTTTCCGCACCGATGGTGTAAGGTTTCCAATTTTGAGCTTGAATAGAAAGAGTACCTAGCAAGGCCACGAACAGAACAAAAAGAAATTTTTTCATTGCATTGAATTTAGATGAGAAAAGTAATGCTTCTACAGACATCACAAAATACAGGGCTTTTCGACTTCAAAGACCTGACAGCCATTAGGTCGTTTAGTGATGTAGATACACCTTCCAGTGTCGCCTTGCCACAAATATAACAATTTTTCGTAACTAGCCAGGTATCACATATACCCAACAGAGATGCATTTTATTTCGTTGAATATAAATAATCCCGATCGGTTGATAAGTTGTATTTTTACGCAACAAAAAAAAGACTTTTCGGCTTATCCCCCCATTGCCCTGGACTTATATCAGTCATAAACCTTCTCAATTCGGGATCCTTCTTGATGGAACGGCCTTGATGAGATTGATACTCTTTTTTTGCAGACGGATTCATTGCTAACACTCGTGTCATGGACGGAATGGGTTCCGGAGTTTGGGCGACGCCAGAGACATTCGCTAAAAGCAAAACAAAGAAAATGGGAATAAATGATTTCATTTTATTGGATTTGGTGA
>JANTGI010000211.1 GCA_024762995.1 Saprospiraceae bacterium
TTATCTGTAACTGAGTAAGTAATGTTATATTCTCCGGCAGTATTACCTGGGCTCCATAATGGTTCGAAAGTAATCAAAGAATCCTCTGCATCACCGGCAAACTCATCTAATTCTACAGAATCAGCATATACTTCACCATTCTCACCAGTGACTGTTACATACACCTTCACATTATTTCTAGTTACTTTTGCACTATTACGAATCGTACAGTTAAAGCCCATAGAATCACAATCAACATTGGTTATCGTAGGCTGAGAATAACTAGCAGCAGGGTAAAAATAATCAACTACTGATAAATCATTTTGTGGCGTTTTTACTAAAGCTACATCATCCACCAACCAGTAATAATAATCTCCATTCCATACAAAACGAATACGGACATCAGCTTGATTAGCCGCAGTTGCAGAAATATCCACGTAGGTCCAAGCGTCACCTCCGGTAGATTGATTGCCCGGTACGTCTTCATTTAAGGGAATCAAATAGGAGGTCCATGTGTTACCACCGTCATTACTGGCTTCGATAGTTGTTGATGCATTAAAGTTCCTGTAACTTTCGTAAAAAAGTACGGCAACAGCAGTCTCACCTGTACAATCCATAGAAGGAGAAGTTAAAGTACTTTTTTGTGGAGATGGTGCGATACCGTTTCCAAAATTGCCGGGAACACCCGCATTGTCATAAAAATCGGAATCGAAACCTACGGCACCATTAGCAACTGAAGGAGACGCAATCGTACCTGCAGCCCCCCAATAGGCACCATCCATAGCACCATCTTCGTACCACTGCCATACCGCATTTGCTGCACTATCTTGGACAGCACTTTCCAAACCTTCAGTGGTCCAGTCATTTAGTCCATTATTGAAGGTAGAATTGTCATACTCGGCACCGGTACTATTGGGGCCTCCCCAAATGTAAACCGCACCACTTTGTGCAGATAAAGCTAAAGAAAAAGCTACTGCAACTAAGGTCATTAGACTCTTTGTAAAGTTAATTTTCATCGTGAAATTAGATTTTGTGAACAATATTGTTTAATCTTTCAATCCCAAAGGTATGTCTTTGAAATTAAATAGGTAAAAAAAACATTAAGTTTTTTTGTCAATTCAGCTTTTTTTTTCACACATCGTAGTCAAAACTACTTTTTGCCTTCAAAAAAGCCCAACAACAAATTTACATACAATCGAATTATCAATCGTATGCCTCTGCCAACTCTTCCTGCTGTATCGGAACCACCCCCAATTTAGAGCACACAATACCCGCTGCCATATTCGACAATTCCGCCACTTCGTACAATGCCGCCTGACAAGCCAATCCCAAGGCAATCACACTAATCACCGTATCTCCCGCTCCACTTACGTCCGCCACTGATTTGGTGGTGGTTGGCATCAAAAAACTCTCGTAAAAGTCCTTGGCATACAAGCCTTTTTCCGAAAGGGTAACCAATACACTCTCACAAGACAGTCGTTCCATCAAATCACCCACAGCCTCATCCAAAGCCTCCTTCTTTGCCAGTATTTCAGTCCCCAAAGCATCTCTTATCTCCTTCAAATTTGGCTTAAACAAGGTCACCCCTTCATAAGCGAAGAAATTAAGTGATTTGGGATCTACAACAGTCTTTATCTGATGCTTTTTGGCGTAAGCAATTAACTTTTTAATCACTCGTTCCGTCAAAACACCTTTGTTATAGTCTTGAAAAAGAATAACATCTATATCATGCTCCTTCAAGAGACCAAAGGTATTGGCTAAAAATATATCTTCTTCGTCTTGCGACAAAAAACGATGGTCTTCTTCATCGACACGCAACAATTGCTGTCCCGAAGAAAAAATTCTCGACTTAATGGTTGTTTTCCGTTCTGTTGATGAGACGATACCCTTTGTTGTCAGTTGAGACGCAGCTAGGACATTTTTTAACAGTTCCCCGTTTTTGTCCTGACCCACGACGGAGCAAAGTAGAACGCTTCCCCCTAGCGACTTCACATTTAACGCCACATTAGCAGCCCCACCCAGCCGGTATTCCGTTTGTTCAAGCAATACAACGGGCACGGGTGCTTCCGGGGATATCCTTTCGACTGTACCTAAAAGGTACGTGTCAAGCATCACATCCCCTACCACTAAAATCGTTTTCTGCCCAAACCGGGCAATCAAATCCTTTTTGTCATTCATTAATGGCAAAGATAGCAAGGATTTTCAAATTAAAACAAAGTATAGTGTAAGATACATCAATTACCAAACATTCTGAAAAGAAAAGTGCTTCGGAATGCTTGATGATGATGTGACGATATAAATGTACAAGGTTGCCTTATTAGAGAGAGTAGTTAGCCTTGTGCCTACAAAGATAGGGTAATTTACATAGAATCACAAGGCAGAATATATCTTTTCTAAAATTTTGGTCGTCGCTCCTTGGTTCTTTTCAATGTAGGACTTTGTTACCTTCCTTGCCTTTTCCAAACTTTCTTTTTCTTTCATCTTCCGTAAAACTTCCTCCAATTGATCTCGACACTCTGCCAGGCTAAGCACTTGTTTTTTTCGTTGCCAAAGTCCGATACTATACGCTCCTCCCTCCTTTACCAACGCACGTGCTTCCGCAAATTTGGAATAATTAGGCCCAAAAATCAACGGCAGCCCAAAGGTCGCCGGCTCCAAGGTATTATGAATGCCGGATTTGTTAAATCCTCCCCCGATGTAGCATAATGTCCCGTATTGATACAGCATATTCAACTGCCCAATGGTATCAACCACCAAAATATTGGCCGGTGCCAATTTAGTCCTATCTGACTGATTATCAATACTTAAACTAGAAAAAACTTCATGACTTGCCGGCAATATTTTGCGCAAGCGGGACACATTCTTAGGACTCACATCATGGGGGGCGATGATGATTTTCCAATTTTCATCCAGCAATTGACGAAAGGCAGGGACAATTATCTCTTCATCGTTTGCCCAAGTACTTCCGCAAATAAATACCCGGTGTCCTTTGACCCATTCTTGGATAATCGGGAAAGCGGGCACATTTTGCGCAAGCGACGCCACCCTATCCACCCGCGTGTCCCCCACGACCGTCACCTGCCTAATGCCCATTGCATCAAACTGCTTGGCAGAAAATTCATCTTGCACAAAAAAATGGTTCACCTGCCGTAAAATTTTCCGAAAGGGACCCGAATACCATTTCATCAAAAAATGTCCCTTTTTGACAACAGCCGACACAAAATAAATCGGCACCCTCCGCTCCAGCAGAGCTTTTAACAAAATAAACCAATAATCATACTTTACGAAAATCACCATTTTGGGATCGACTTGCGTCAAAAAAGCCTGAATGGCTCGTGGTCGGTCTTCGGGCAAAAAGCACACATAATCGACACCGGCATAGTTCTTCCGGACATCATAGCCCGAAGGCGAAAAAAAAGTTAACAACAACTTCTCTTCCGGAAAATCCTCCCGAATGCGCTCCAAAACAGGGCGCCCCTGCTCAAACTCTCCCAACGATGAACAATGCATCCAGATGACTTTTTCTCCATGAATCCGGGACGTCACAGAAGGCTGAATAGCCTTCCGTCCTTGTACCCATTTTTTGGCTTTTTCAGAAAAAAGCGCAGCCAGTCGGATGGCCCAAAAATAGCCGGATATGAGAATTCGAT
>JANTGI010000212.1 GCA_024762995.1 Saprospiraceae bacterium
GATGGCGACTGTCGTTTAAACTCTGCGATTACGCCAGATTTATCCGAACGTTTTAGGTAGCTCACCATCGACAGCGGTTGTGTCCCAAAATAGACCGACTGTTCTAGTAAGGCCTTGGGTATCAGCTCCTTACGGTTGGCCACTTCTTTTTGCTTGTGGGCTTTTATTTTTTGTAGTATATTCATTTTTTTCTTTTTGGCGGGGCGAATTGCAATTCGCCCTCCTAGACTGGGAGGGGCGAATGCAATTCGCCCTTCTAGACTGGGATGGGCGAATGCAATTCGCCCTTTCCTACTAGTCTAGCTAAGAGTTGGTTATTTTTTTTAGAGTTTGTAGTGCTTTTTTGCTTTTTAGGGATTCTTTGGCTTGAGTGATGGCTTCTTCGGTGGTTAGATTGGGATTCATCAGTTGGATGGCTAACCCGGCATTGGCATAGATGACTTCATTTTGAGATTGACTACCGTTGCCTTCCAAGATATTGACAAATATTTTGGCGGCATCCGGGACGGTGTTACCCCCAAATAAGTCTTCCGCTTTTGTCTGCTGCAAACCAATTTGATTAGGCTCCAATACTTCTTCTCCCTTTTCGGAAAATATTTTAAATTTTCCCGTAAGGGAGATTTCATCATAACCGTCCATGGCATAAATAATATTAAATTTTCGTCCGGATTCCTGCATCACATATTGATACAGCCGCCCAATCGAATTATCATAAACGCCAAAGAAATTATATTTGGGCTGCACCGGATTCACCAACGGCCCCAAAATATTAAAAAAGGTTTTGACCGCCATCGCTCTCCTTACCGGCACCACGGCCTTCATCGCCGGATGAAAAACCGGAGCATGTAAAAAGCATAAATTCGCTTCTTCCAATTGGCGATTTAAAACAGATTTTTTATTGGTAAACTCATAGCCCAAATATTCCAACACATTCGACGAGCCGCAAGCCGATGACACACTATAACTGCCATGCTTCGTCACTTTATAACCGGCACCCGCAACAACTACCGCCGATAAGGTCGAAATATTAAATGTATTTTTGCGATCTCCACCCGTCCCCACAATGTCTATGGACTCTACTTTCCCGAAATCCATCGGCTCCGCTAACTCCAATAATCCATCTCTAAACCCCATCAATTCTTCCGGCAATATCGGACGCATCCGAAATACCGTTAAGAAGGATGCAAGGCTCGCTTCATTGTATTTGCCTTGCGCAATCTCCAACATCAATTGGTGCGTCTCCGCTCGTTGGAGCGTCTCGTGGTGGTATAACTTTTCCAATAATTCTTTCATAACTACTTGATATTCAAAAAATTATCAATCATCTTTTTTCCTTCCGGTGTCAATATAGACTCCGGATGAAACTGCACGCCTTTCACTTTATACTGCTTATGGGCCAAGGCCATCACTTCGCCGACATCATCCACGGCCGTCACTTCCAAGCTTTCCGGAAAGGTGCTGTGACTGACAATCCAAGAGTGGTATCTCCCCGCTTTAAATTTTTCGGACACTCCTTCAAAAAGTTTATCTTCATTCTTTACTCGCATTTCTGTCGCCACTCCGTGATAGACTTTTGCCAAATTTTGAAGGCTTCCGCCAAAGGCTTCCGCAATGGCTTGATGCCCCAAACAAACGCCCAATATTTTTTTGGTGGGCGCATATTTCTTGATGACTTCCGGCATGATACCGGCATCTTTGGGCAATCCGGGCCCCGGTGACAAAATGATGTATTCGTAATGATCTATTTGTGATAATTCGATTTTATCATTTCGATAGATGTCTATTTTGTGGCCGACAATTTCTTCTACGTACTGCACCAAGTTGTAGGTGAAGGAATCGTAATTGTCTATGATGAGTATTTTTTTCATTTTTTTTTCAGGTTTGTCCTTGTTCTAAATTTTCAGATCAATGATTTATTCTTGGCTACACAAAATTTCATTTTATTTTCGCCTATATTTTTAACCCTAACTATCCCCTTAAAAATGGGGAACTAAGGTAAATAAAACAAAATTTTGTTCCTTGCTTTAGTTGTCTCATTATACGGCTTTCAAGGCTTGAGTTAGGGCATTGAGTTTATTATTGACTTCTTGGAGTTCTTTTTCTTCGTCGCTATTGACTACGATGCCAGCTCCGGCTTGGTAGTACAATTTGTGATTGGTACTCAAAAAAGATCGAATCAAAATGGCTTGATTCATATCTCCATTAAAATTAATAAATCCTATCGCCCCGCCATAGAAACTTCTATTCTGGTTTTCATGTTGATTAATTAGGTTGATGGCCGAATATTTGGGTGCGCCGGATAAGGTCCCGGCCGGAAAAGTATCCGCAAAAACTTGGATGGTATTCGTGCCTTTCGGCAAATCACCTTCGACTTTTGAAACCAAGTGAATCACATGACTAAAAAAGTGAACATCTTTTAAGTTTTTGACGGTGACATTTTTGGTGTGGCGACTGAGATCATTTCTGGCCAAATCGACCAGCATGATGTGTTCAGAGCTTTCTTTGGGGTCTTGGAGTAGTTCTTGACCGAGTTTGATGTCTGTTTCCAGGTCGCCTGTCCGTCGAAAAGTGCCGGCTATCGGATTGACGGTCGCCTTTCCGTCTTTGATGACCATTTGCGACTCCGGAGACGATCCAAATATCTTATAACTCCCAAAATCAAAGTAAAATAGATAAGGAGACGGGTTGATCGCCCGCAATTTGCGATAAACTTGGAAGTCATCCCCCTTAAATGCTTGCTGAAATTGCCGCGACAAAACAATTTGAAAAACATTGCCTAACTGACATTCTCGCTTGCCGATGCTCACCAATTTCTTATATTCATCATCGGTGATATTACTGGTCTCTTTTCCCGAAAGGGCAAAATCATAAATCGGTACGGTCGGATTATGGAGCTGAACAAGCAGCGTTTCGAGTCTTGATTTTTCGCCGTAAGGCACATTTTCCAGCACCGTCAACTCATCTTTATAGTGATTAAAGGACAGCACAAAACGATAAACATTATACTTCATATCCGCTATATCCAGCTTCCGTTTACCTTTCGGAAAATTAATATCTTCAAAGTATTCTATCGCATCAAAATTGGTGTGCCCAAACAAACCATTCAATGCCCCACCCTTCGTATCTCCCTGAATATCAAAGGATTGAATAAAGTCAAACAAGGCATCCGCTACTTTCACTCCTGTCGTCTGCCTTCCTGAACGGGCGGGAAAAGCAACTTTTTCATTGCCATAAAAGGTGTTGATTTGACCCTGATGGACTTCAAATGACGCCAATACGTCCAGACCGATATACGAATGCGATTCTTCCTTATTGCCAAAGTCATTGGACTCCAACAAAACCGGCTCGGTATAGGCATCCCGCAGCTTCATAAATACCCCAACCGGAGTCATCAAGTCCGACGAAATTGTCCGCTCCGTAGTCGCTAGTTTTAGTTTGATTTTTGTCATAGTTATTATCAGTCAATTCTTGTTCCAAAATTGTTTTTTTGGCTTGGTATTCGCTTCTTTTTTGGCTTAGCAATCGCTGTGCGCTTACCAATCCTTTTTTGGCTGCCGTGCTTCCAAGTTTTTTTCTGGCTTAG
>JANTGI010000213.1 GCA_024762995.1 Saprospiraceae bacterium
CGGATGACTTACTGGGCGTGATTAAAGGTCTTTTTGGTGGATTGGCCAATAAAAACCAACCTTACACCATCAGCGAATACAATCACCCCAGCCCCAATATTTATCAAACAGAAATGATACCTATCATTGCGGGGTATGGGAGTTTTCACGGCACCGATGGCATCATGTTTTTTGAATATAACTCCGGAAATCCGGCCAATTGGTGGCAAGATCAGGTAGATGGTTTTTTTAGTATTCACGCTAATCCCGCCATCATGTCTCTGTTTCCCACTTTTGCGAAAGCCTACCGAGACCATCTCATACAGGAAGATAATTCCCCTATTTTGGCTCAATATACAGAAGACTTTCTCTACAATCTACCACAGGAAGATGATGATGGTCGATGGTCAAAATATTTTCCCTATGATGAGCGATTGGCACTCACGCATAGCATAAAAACGGACGGCTTCAACCACACAGATGTACAGCTTCCAAATGAAAACTTTGGCGCAAGCCCTTATACCACCAATACCGATGAAATTACCTTTGATGCCGACTTAGATATTTTACATATCAACACGCCAAAGTTGGAAGCCCTTGCCGGAAAAATTAGTAATATGAACCAAGCTGCCGATGCAAAAATGCAAGTGGCCGGTGATGATTTTGGTGTCATTTCTTGGATTTCCCTTACGGAAAAAAACCTTGATAAAAGTGAAAAATCATTGCTAACTATTTCTTCCAGATTCCAAAATAGTGGGATGATTTGGGACGGTACGACCAGTATCCACAACAACTGGGGAAATGCACCCACCGAAATGAAACCGCTCTTGCTCGACTTAAGTCTGGACATCGAAGCAGACTCCATGCGGCTCTTTCCGCTGGACGGCAAAGGAGAAGTGATGGACTCAATTACCTTCTTTCCGCAAAATGGACAATTCCATCTGACCATTGACCAAAACCAAACACAAACCCCTTGGTTTGGCATCCGTAGTTTCCCGACCATTACGTCAACCAATCTCCTTACGGAAAATGAAATTTCCATCTTCCCTAATCCCATTGCTAACAATCAATTTTTGCGATTTGGCCAAAACAATGAAGTGATGGATTATCGATTGATGAATGCGCTTGGACAAACCATGGCACAAGGCAAAAACTCTATTGGCTTCTATATCAATGACTTACCGGTCGGTATTTATACTTTAGTCCTTAGGAGTAAATCGACAAGTATGATGAAATTGGTGGTTGTAGAATAGATTGACTACTAATCAAAAAATAGATAAAATATCGGGTTGCCACATTCCGGTCTAAAGGGCTGTGTGGTTGAATCAACACCAAATGTTAAAAATTGGTAACTTAATACTAAATAATCAATGCAACCATTCTTCTCAGATATTGTCTTTAAAAAAAAACAATTGTATGAAAAACATTTTGCTTTTACTCCTTTTGCGCAAGCCGCCTTTGCTCAAAATACCGGCTCTGTAAAATACGAGCAGGTAATCAAGCTTGATATGACTCCGGAAATGAAGGCTGCCATGCATGGTGTAGTGCTCCCGGATCAAAAAACGAGCTTTGAGTTGTTTTTTTCGGAAGAAGAATCATTGTATAAGAAGTTAGATACCAAGGAAAAAAATAAGTCCAATGTCGTGATGATGGGAGCTGATGCAGATTATTTTTTCTATGTTAACCTTGCGGAAAAAAAGACTTTAGAGCAAGAAGAATTTCTTGGAAAAAGGTTCTTGATTTCGGGCGATTGGACGAACAGAGATTGGAAAGTAACCGGAGAAACTAAGATGATTTTGGGGCATCCTTGTCTAAAAGCCGAAATAACTGATACACTTGGTGGGATTACGGCTTGGTTTGCTATGGATGTAAAAGTACCATACGGACCAAAGGGATATGGACAATTGCCGGGCTTGATACTAGAATTGAAAATTCATGATAAAACAACAATACGAGCCACAGAAATTAACTTAAAACCGCTATCGGAGCCGATAAAAAAACCTAAAAAGGGCAAAAAGGTGACCGCAGAAGCTTATAAAACCATTAAAGAAGAGAAGCTAAAAGAACTTCAAGACAGCTATCGGCAATCCGGTAATAGACAAGTCATTCGTATTGGGGGATGATGACGTGGGTTTTGTTGAGTAGGAATCCTTATTTTCGTTTTTATTTCTTAGACAAGTGCAGGATGAAAGTTGGTTACATTGAAGAAAACCAAGTATTTTTTGATTTTTTTATTTTTAACCCCCAAATACCTGCCTGCTCCGCAGGAAGACAGGCTTATGGCAAAAAAACACTTGGTTTTCATAATTCCTAAGATTTTGTTCAGTACTTTGCTGTTAGATACAAAAAGCTTATGCAATATTTTTATTCATTTAAGTCTCTTATTGTCCTGTTTCTCTTGGTGGGGGTTAATAGTTTTACTTACGGGCAATCGTGTAAAATATCCGGAACTGTAGTCGATTCTTTGGGGCAACCCATTGAAGGGGCAGTCGTTATTTCTATGGAGCCGTTGGATTCTGTGATGGTTCAATTTGGGAGTACAGACGAGCAAGGTCATTTTAAGCTCGGAAAATTTAGGAAAGACAGCTTGTTGATTCAAGTAAGTTTTCTTGGTTTTGCTCCTTTTTACCAAACTATTACCTGCAAAGGGGAGGACATTAACCTGCAAGTAAAAATGCAATCTGAAGAAATGCTCCTGCAAACGGTTGTCGTCAAGGAAGAACGTATTCCAATAAAAATGAATGGAGACACAGTACAATATGACGCACGTGCCTTTCGAGTGAAAACAGGTGATGTGACAGAAGATTTACTCAAAAAAATGCCCGGGATTGAAGTGGATGATCAAGGAAACGTGCGCGCAATGGGAAAGTCAGTGAGCAAAGTTTTGGTGGACGGTAAAGAGTTTTTTGGGTCAGATCCCAAGATGGCCACTAAAAACATTCCCGCTGATGCCGTAAAAAAAGTCAAAGTTTTTGACAAAAAAACAGAGAATGAAACTTTTACCAAAACGGATGATGGAGAGGAGAATATAACCATTGATTTAGAGCTGAAAGAAGATAAAAAGGTGGGCGGATTTGGGCGTTTAACAGCTACCGGGGGAACCCGAGAGCGATATGCCGCCAAAGGAAATTACTTTCGGTTTGCACCAAAAATAAAATATTCTTTGATTGGGATGAGTAATAATACCAATCAAACAGGCTATAGCATTGACGATATTATTTCGTTTAAAGGTGGGATGTCCGCCTTGCAGAATGGTGGGTTTATGATAGACGATGCTTTACCATTTTCGGGAAATGATGTAGATGGACTTTGGCAAACGCACTCCGGAGCGGGTTCTTTTTCTTATAACGGAAATCAACTGGAATTGAATACCACACTTTCCGCATTAAATCAAAATTCCATTAGTAATTCGGAAAAAGAAACAGAGCAATTCTTTAATCTAAATGAGAAATTTTTTTTGAATAACGACTCAAAAGGTACTTCTAATTCAGGAAAATACCTTGGTAAGGTCTCCTTAAAATATGAAATAGATACGACCCAGCAAATATCGCTGAAAGG
>JANTGI010000214.1 GCA_024762995.1 Saprospiraceae bacterium
GTCATAGCAGGTTATTTTCAAATTTCAAGCTCCATAGGAGCGAAATCTTTGTAGCCCTAGAATATTGTTTTGGTGCAATCTGTTATTCACACAAAAAGAGCGGGGCAATTAAATAGTTACATTTTTTTTATGTATCTTCGCCTTATTTTTTGACAAAAAGCATAATAAGTATGGCAAAGCAGAATGGTCAACAAAACACACCCATGAAACAACCTACCACCGTATGGAAACAAACGGAAATCGCTTTAAAAAAAGATGCAAAGGATTGTATTGATCTTAATGATATTTTAGACTTAGAAGATATCAATGATTTAACTGCTGTTTTTGATGACTCTAAAAAGGCCAAAAAGCTATTTGGTACCATTCGATACCAAAAGGAATTAGAACAATTACAAATAGAACTCATCAAACTCCAACAGTGGGTGATGAAAAACAATAAACGGGTGGCTATTTTATTTGAAGGCCGTGATGCCGCCGGAAAGGGAGGCTCCATTCGCCGTTTTATTGAGCATCTAAATCCTAGATCCATGAGGGTCGTCGCCCTTCCCAAGCCTACAGAAATGGAAACGGGCCAGTGGTATTTTCAAAGATATATCAACCAATTACCTAATCCCGGTGAAATTGTTTTCTTTGATAGAAGCTGGTACAATCGTGCGGTTGTAGAGCCCGTCAATGGGTTTTGTACCAATAAGCAATACAAGCAATTTATGCTTCAAGTATCTGATTTTGAGCACATGCTCTATGAAGACGGCATTATCTTGTTTAAGTTTTGGTTTTCTATATCAAAATCTGAGCAATTGAGACGATTTAACAAGAGAAAACAAAATCCTTTGAAGCAATGGAAAATTAGCCCGGTAGATTTAAAAGCCCAAGACCTTTGGGACAAATACACCCACTACAAAGAGGAGATGTTTTATAAAACCCACTCTTCCTACAGCCCGTGGATTATCGTCCAAGCCAATATCAAAAAAGAAGCTCGCTTAGCCAGTATCAGGTACGTTTTGGACCATATAGACTATGAAAATAAAGGAAAAGGCACCAAGACTACCTTGCACCCGGACCCCAACATCATTCAGAGATTTCATCGCCGAGACAAGCAGTTGGATTGATTTTTCTGACTCCCAATCTCTACTTTGTCACTCGCTTGAGTCGAGTGGCTTTCAGTGGGTATCGGATTGTTTATTGCCGTCCCTTTGGATTTTGCCGCAAAAGCATCTTTTTAGGTATTTTGCTCTGATTTAATTGTGGGAAGTCAAAATTAAAAAATGGAGATACGCTCACACCGCTACAAGCCAAAAAAAAGGCCGTTCACAAAATGAACGACCTATAATCACTACTAACCCATGAAAATTTCTACGTAAGTAAGGAATTAGACCTTACTTTACTTGAATCTTTTTAGCTTTCAATACTTTTGTAGCCTTTCTTGGCAAATCAATGTTTAAAACTCCATTTTGGTATTCAGCCTTAATTTTGGAGCTATCCACATCTTCAGGCAAAGTGAAAGAATGCTTAAACTTATAGTAGCTAAATTCCTTTCTTGTTGCCTTCACGCCTTCCGGCAATTCTTTTTGTTCTTTTTCGACAGAGATGTTTAAAATACCATTTTCTACATCTACAACGAAGTCATCTTTTTCAAGACCCGGAGCAGCCAACGAAACCGCATAGCCCTTATCGGACTCATGAATATTGACAGCAGGAGTATTAAAAGGAATTTCATCCTTAAATACACTTCCTATAGGGCGGTTAAAGAAATCAGTTACAGCTTGATCTAAATCTTTTGAAACCGCTGGAAAAAACGGATTGAACTTTACTAGTGTCATGATGCTATATTTTTTGGTTAAACGAAAATTAAAATTCATAAATACTACATCAATCTGCGTACCAATGCCAAAAAATAAGAATTTTGGCACTTTTTACTGCCATTTAGTCGCTTTTAAAAAATATCTCCTGCCATTTTGGCTTATTGAGCTGAAATAATAACAGAATCTCCCAACCTTCCATACATGGAATTTGTTAGACTATGGCTCCAAGAAGACCTTGATACATGTCAAAAGAACCTTTACTTCCCATATTTAAGCGAGTCATCCGGCTTACCGACCCATTCAAGAGAAAATTTTGGTTGGTATCTATTATTGGATTATTGATTGCTCCTATTGCGGTATTGAGGCCAACTTTGGTCAAAATAATGGTCGATGACTATATTCTTCCGAAACAAATCGATACACTTTGGATTATTGCCGGTGCGACCATTGGAGCCATACTACTGGAAGCTTTTTTAAGTTATTGGTTTAATTATGAATCAAAATGGCTGGGTCAGGCAATCATTCGTAGATTGCGATTAGATATTTTTCAACATCTACTGCGCATGCATCTTTCTTTTTTTAATCGAACACCCATTGGCACGCTGACCACCCGCACAATTAATGACGTAGAAACCATCAATAACATATTTTCGCAAGGATTAATTACGATTATTTCTGACCTTTTGACCATGCTTTTTGTCATTGGCATGATGCTTTGGACTAGTTGGAAATTAACGTTGGTGGTGCTGACGGTATTTCCCTTACTCATTCTGAGCACCTATATATTCAAAGAAAAGGTCCGGGCATCTTACGAACTCGTCCGCTCTCAAATCTCCAAGATGAATGCCTTCCTCCAGGAAAGAATCTCCGGCATCCATACCATCAAGATTTTCCGCAAGGAGCAAGAAGAACAGGCAAAATTTAAAGTCATCAATCACGCCTACACTCAAGCCAACCTAAACTCCATTTTTTATTATGCCGTATTCTTTCCGGTCATTGAACTCATTTCTGCTATATCGGCCGGACTGATGATTTGGTATGGTGCAGGCGGTGTCCTAAAAGGGGAAGTAACTATTGGCACATTGATTGCTTTTCCGCTGTATATCAGCATGTTATATCGTCCTGTACGGATGTTGGCGGACAAATTCAACACGCTCCAAATGGGATTAATTGTGGCGAGAAGAATATTCAAAATCTTAGATACTCAAGAACATATCGACAATCACGGAACAATCATTCCGAAACAACTAACAGGCGATATACAATTAAAAAATTTAAGTTTTAGCTACACACCGGGTCATCCTATTTTAAAGGAAATAAACCTCACGATACCTTACGGAAAAACCACGGCACTCGTCGGGACAACGGGATCGGGCAAAACCACCTTAGCCGGACTTATTAATCGCTCTTACGACGTCCGGCAAGGCAACATTCTCATCGGGTCACATTCCATCAAAGAATACGACCTACAAGCGCTTAGAAAAAGAATAGGAGTCGTTTTACAAGATGTATTTCTATTTCGCGGAAGCGTCATGGAAAATATCTTGATGAGTAATACCTCCATCAGTGAAGAGACGGTTCGCCTTGCGGCAAAAGATATTGGCGCACACGATTTTTT
>JANTGI010000215.1 GCA_024762995.1 Saprospiraceae bacterium
TAAAATTTTTTGTTTTTATGAAGCGGATTTTACTTTTTTCGATGATTTTTCTGATTGTTTTTTCTTCTTGCATCCCTAAGAAAAAATTCTTGCAATTGGTGGATGAAAAAATGAAAATGGAATCCTTTTATCTTGATTCTGTGGCTTCCTTGCGGAATGACATTGTGGGCTGTGAAGACCGGGTCAGCGCTTTAAAGTTGGATTTGGCGGAGAGAAAAGGAGAGAATAATATCTTAGAAAAATTGCGGGGAGAACTCCAAGACCAAATCGACGAGTTGGAGTTAGAAGTTGAACTCAAAAGTTCTCAATCGGTTTCCACCAAAAAGTCCACCCACCAGCTTATAGAAGCAAAGGAAAAGGAAATTGTTTCCTTAAAGGCACAATTGGCGAGTGTTAATGGGGTAATTCAAAAGTATCGGGATCGGTTAGCAGCTTATAACAGCGATATGTCTATGGCGTTTCAAGGTTATAATACGAATATGCTTGACGTTTCATTGCAAAATGATAAGGCCGTATTACGCCTTTCGGCCAATAGTCTGCTGTTTAAAAGGGCTACTTCTACCTCTTTAAGTGACCGCGGCATGAGTATTATTCAACAGGTAAGTGAAATTATAAAACGCTATCCTGATTTGGAGATTTATGTTGTAGGGCATACCGACAATAGACCACCCGCCAAATCCTATAAGGACAATTGGTATTTTAGTACACTCCGTGCCGTGACCGTTGTTAGAGAGATGACCCAAAAGGATGACGTAAATAACAATCAAGTATATGCGGTCGGAAAGGCGGAGTTTGCACCCATTGCCTCTAATGAAACTTCGGATGGTCGTGCCCGAAATCATCGAATCGAAATTATCGCTCAACCCTTGAGTCGAAATATGATTCGTGATATTCAGAAAATTACGAAAAAGTAGGTAGCCGTTTAGTGTTCTATTGCACGGCCGGCACCTTTGGGTACCCGTATCATTTCCACCATTTCTTGAACTTCTTCAGGTGGTGGCGGGGTCAGCCTGGAAACAACCATGGCAACTATTAAGTTAACGACCATAGCTATGGTGCCAAAGCCTTCGGGCGAAATGCCCAGCCACCAAGCACTCGCAGGAGGTTTTTTATCCACAAACCACCCTAACTTGAAAACAGCCATGTAGCCAAACATCAGTACAATGCCGGCGACCATACCGGCAACGGCCCCTTCTTTATTCATCCGCTTGTCAAAAATACCCAACACAATAGCAGGGAAAAAGGATGCTGCAGCCAGTCCAAAAGCCAAGGCTACCGTCGCCGCCACAAAACCAGGTGGGTGGATTCCAAAATATCCCGCCACTAAAACGGCTACTAAAGCACCGATTCTTGCCCAAAGTAGTTCTCCCTTTTCAGTTATATGCGGATTTAGTTGTTTTTTTATTAAATCATGCGAGATGGCGGCAGAGATGACCAATAAAAGCCCTGCGGCAGTCGATAAGCCGGCGGCCAAACCACCGGCAGCTACCAAAGCGATGACCCAATTAGGCAACCGGGCAATCTCGGGATTAGCCAATACCATGATGTCGCGATCAATGTCCAATTCATTCGTGGTTTTATCGCCCACATATTGGATTTTTCCGTCGCCATTTTTGTCATTAAAAGTAATAAGTCCTGCACCTTCCCATTTTGAGAACCATTCCGGCATAGATGTATATTCTTTGTTACTGACGGTATGAATTAAATTTGTGCGTGCAAAGACAGCTATAGCCGGGGCCGTTGTATATAAAATCGCTATAAATAACAAGGCCCAACCCGCTGATTTTCTTGCATCGGAAACCTTGGGAACCGTAAAAAATCGAACAATTACATGCGGTAGTCCTGCAGTTCCGACCATCAATGCCATGGTGATGGCAAAGACATCTATCATCGACTTCGAGCCTTCCGTATAAGCAGCAAAGCCCAATTCTTTATGCAGTCCGTCTAATTTGTCCAAAAGAAAAGTGTCCGTCCCTACTTCGTGCCCAATGAATCCTATTTGTGGAAACACATGTCCGGTCATGGCCAATGAAATAAAAATAGCCGGTACCATATAGGCAAAAATTAAAATCGTATATTGGGCAACTTGCGTATAGGTAATTCCTTTCATTCCTCCTAATACCGCATAGAAAAAGACGACGGCCATACCTAATCCAACGCCTGCATTAACCGGAATTTCCAAGAATCGAGCAAATACTACACCTACTCCACGCATTTGACCTGCCACATAAGTAAATGAAATTAATATCGCACAAATAATAGCTACCGTTCGGGCCACATTTGAATAATATCGGTCCCCAATAAAATCAGGTACGGTGAATTTTCCAAATTTACGCAAGTAGGGAGCCAATAATAGCGCTAACAACACATATCCCCCGGTCCAACCCATCAAATACACACTGCCATCATAACCCATAAAAGATATTAATCCGGCCATCGAAATGAACGATGCTGCCGACATCCAATCTGCGGCAGTTGCCATTCCGTTGACAATAGGAGAGACGCCGCCACCGGCTACATAAAAGTCCTTGGTGGATGACGCACGTGCCCAAAAGGCAATTCCAATGTAAATAGCGAAAGTAATACCCACGATAAGGTAGGTCCATGTTTGAACACTCATACTGTTGATTTTTTAAAACTGCTTAGACAGGGCATTTTTTGCCATAAAATGTCATGTAAGTGTACCCCAAAGTTTGATTAATCATCGTCCACTCCATATTCTTGATCCAGTTTGTGCATTCGGACAATATAAATAACTATCAAAATCAAGAAAACATAAATCGAACCTTGCTGTGCAAACCAAAACCCTAACTTAGCACCGCCAATTCTTATGGAATTTAATGGCTGAACTAATAGAATACCAAAGCCAAAAGATACTACAAACCAAACTACCAAAAGACTCAGAAGTAATCGGATATTTTTTTTCCAATACGTCTTTAAGTTAGGATTACTCATTTGTTCAATTTTATGGATGACTAATACAAAATTTTGTGCAAACGATTGCGTCAGTCGCAAATATATAAAAACAATTGGCAAAACTCCAAAAAACGGAATATATTTTTGTTGCTTTCGGAGCGAAGTTCGCCAAATTCTCTATCCGTAAGTAGTGACATCAAAGGTAGGCGGACTTATTTATATTCCCGCAAGATTTATGATAAACTGCTTTTTTCGGCTGATTGGGTCGCCTATTTTTGGCAAAAAATAGGGGTGCAAAATAGTTTCCATTTTATTAATCCAATGGTTCGGTAAAAAAGTACTACCAGCAGCATATTGAAGTTTCCAGTAAAGTATTTTATTTGCTTTTCAAACACCACTACTGCCAGTTTATTGTGCTTCTGAATCTCGTCAGAATGAACGACCGATCCCGCAGGGTCAAGCCCGGCAGCGGCTTGAAGGGAA
>JANTGI010000216.1 GCA_024762995.1 Saprospiraceae bacterium
AAGACCAAAAGCAACTTGTTGCGCACCAAAGACCAAAAGCAACTTGTTGCGCACCAAAGACCAAAAGCAACTTGTTGCGCACCAAAGACCAAAAGCAGGGGTACAAGGGTTCCGAGTAGAGATTATTGACGGAGATAGCGTTCCGCTTTCTCAAGGTCTTCGGGCGTATCAATTCCAATACCGGCATAATCGGATTCGACCATTTTTATTTTTTGGCCATATTCGAGATAGCGGATGGCTTCTATCATTTCTGTTTCTTCATTTGGCAGCATCTGATGCTTGGAAAAATCCAAAAGCGCATTTTTCCGAAAGGCATAAACACCAATATGCCGATAATAACTTGCTCCGGAATGAATATTTCGCGGATAAGGGATCGGGCATCTGGAAAAATACATGGCCTCATTGTTTTTATCAACGATTACTTTAACCACGTTGGGATTAATCACGTCCTCCGCCAATTTTATTTTTTGCATCAAAGAAGCAACGGCAATTTCCTGTGCGACATCCTTACGGAAAACATCAATTAAGTCAAATAACGGCTGATAAGTAATAAAGGGCTCATCCCCTTGGACGTTGACAATTACATCCACTTCCCTATTTTGCACCACTTCAGCGATACGATCGCTGCCGGTTTGGTGATTCGCACTCGTCATTACAGCTTGCCCCCCATTTTTTTGAATTTCATCGAAAATGACATCACTATCCGTTGCGACGATCACTTGATCAAATAATCCCGTATCCAGAGCAGCTTGATAAGTCGTCTGTATAATAGACTTACCATCCAGTTTTTCCATCAATTTACCGGGAAATCTTGAAGAATCATATCGAGCAGGTATAACGGCTATGGTTTTCATTTTTTTTATTTTGCTTATCATCTTACTGCGGCTTTGCTTGCTCCACATCCCGAATGACACCCTGAATGACCGTATTCTTTAATTTTTCCATTTTCATCAGGATGCCTATTTGCTTTATTTCCGTGTAAAGATACACGAATTCTCCCAAATTGATGAGATACGGACAAAAGCTTCTTGTATAACAGATTTCTCTTTTTCAAGATTTCGGTCAATTCAAGCTCCATAGGAGCGACATCTTTGTAGCCCGCAACGTAGTGGAGGGATAAAAGCATAACCCAACTGCAAGTCATAGCAAGCTATGTTGGAAAAACCAACGCAGAGTAAGGGAAAATTTGAAATATTTTGTAGCTGTTATTGTCTAAATAGTAAGTTTCAAATTTTTTCTTAATCAAGGCGGATTTTGGAGGCATAGCAGGTTATGACGAACACTAGCTCAGTCTGGAGCATTGTTTTGTGCAATCTATGTTATACACCCAAAAGCTCAAACCATCTGCCCCACTAAATGTATGATTTTAGGCGAAAAGAAAATTTCATTTTTCGACCATCACGCAGTATCGTCAATCTTATTTTTTTGCCTTCTTTTCTCGCCAATCGCCGGGCAATCCCTCCAATACCCCAAAATCGAGTGGACAGCCCATTAAACTTTAAAATGACATCTCCTGATTGCAATCCCGCTAAGGCGGCGGGTGAGTTTTGCAAGACCTGCCCAATGGAAATCCTATCCAAAAAAGGTCCTGATGCAATCACAGACAGCCCGGACTTGTCAATTGGAATGGGTCGAACTCTTTTGTGATAGGGCTTTAAATATATTTTCCGGCGGGGATAATCAATCAAAATGCTATACAAGGAAAGAATTCTGTTGCCCACAATCCCATTTTTGTCGGACAAATCCACCCGGCTCGAATCCGGCCTTTCTTGATAATGTATGACCGGAGAAGGTAATTTTAGGGAAGCCAATTCAATGTTATTGACTCTGCCCATATATCCGTTCATGTTACCTCCCAATCCGGCAGCGATACCGGAGACGATGGTATTTTGTGGTATGACCAACTGCTCATGGCTACCCAAAACCATCAATAGAGACAAGTCCGCCCCACAATCTATTAAGTATTTTCCTGTAAAGGCTTGTCCGTTAGGCATTTCTACTCGCATTTGGATGTATGGCTTTCTCGCCAGAAAATCAGCAGGAACTCCCACATATCCCTTACGGCGAATGGACTTAGACTGCGGATTATGAAAGATAATGACCCCTTTCTTATAGTTAATTTCCACAATAAAACGGGAAAAAACATTGGCACCGATAATTCCATGAATAGGAAAGCCTACATAACGCCCTAAATCCATGTAGTCTTCAGCTAACAGAATCATATCCACATTCTTTGCTAGGATTCGGTCGGCCAAATTTAATTGATTATCATGCGTCACCGTCGCCTGAATCCTAGTAGATAAGTCAGCCCCTAATATCGTCACTGTTCGACCAAATCGGACGCCACTTAACAAAGCGTATTCTTCATGCGACAACACGGAATATTCTGCTCCGGTATCAAATATAAATTTTAAGGGTAAGCGCGATGCTCCATAACGTACATCTAGGACTATAAACCCATTAACAAATTCAAAAGGAATTTCAATATGATTGGTTCGATTAAAAAGATTGCCGGCAAAAGTCTGACCTTTGATTGACGAAAAAGGCCAAACAAACAGATAAAACAAATAGCAAAATACGGTCACTCTCAAATCATAGGCTTTTATCTTGAGTACCATGTATTTATCCTAGAACAAGCACCGTAGCGAATACGGACAAAGCCCACCAAACACTCTTGACTTAGAACACACTAGAAATAAATGCCCCTAAATAAACCGACTTATACTTTTAAGCTTGCCCGAATAAACTCCGGAAGCTGTTTTAGTGCAGCCAATTCCCGGAAGGTAGTCTTTGCTTCTTTGGCCGGATAGCCAAAATACACTTTGCCGCCTTCCAAATCTTTCTTTACGCCGGATTTAGCTAAAACGATGGCGCGTTTGCCAATGTTAAGATTTTGTGCAATACCGACCTGCCCAAACAACACCACCTCGTCTCCCAATACCGTTTTGCCACCGATACCCACTTGAGCCGCAAACAAACAATGCCGTCCCACTTCTACTCCATGTCCAATATGGACCATACAATCCAGTTTGGTTCCTTCCCCTAAAATGGTATCTCCGGACACGCCTTTATTCACTGTACAGTTGGCACCAATCTCCACATTATCGTGAATAATTACTCGACCACCCGAACGCCATTTGATGTAAGCCTCCGGTGTCCTCTTAAAATAAAAAGCATCTGAGCCGATGACCGTACCGGATTGAATCGTCACATTATCCCCAATTATGGTAAAGTCTTGTATGATTACACCCGCTTGAATATAACAATTATCCCCGATTTTTACATTTCGTCCGATAACTACATTGGGCTCAATAATGGTATTTTCCCCAATCACCGCATCCTCCGCTATCGCCGCCGTCAAAGGTCGAAAGGG
>JANTGI010000217.1 GCA_024762995.1 Saprospiraceae bacterium
TCACCAAATCCAATAAAATGAAATCATTTATTCCCATTTTCTTTGTTTTGCTTTTAGCGAATGTCTCTGGCGTCGCCCAAACTCCGGAACCCATTCCATCCATGACACGAGTGTTAAAGTCCTATGATTATTATTTCGAGCAAGCGGTGCTCTGGGAGCGGGAAGTGAAAAAATCGCCGGACAATAAAAAGGCCTGGCTCAATTATTTTTTGGCGGCCAGATATGCCAATCATTTTTCGACAGAAGCAAAGAATCGATTTGAATTGCAGGATATTGTTGCGCAAGCGAAAGAAGCCATCCCGGAGAGTTTTGAGTCTTATTATATGGAATATCGTTTGTTTAGTGATTGCCATAAATTATATAAAGCCAATGAGTTAGACCCTGATCGAAAGATTGCTTTACATGATTTGCAAACCTGCTGCTTGGTGGATGGCGACCTTGAAAATGCAGATAATTATCTAAGAAAATGGTATCGCACCGGGGATTGGTCACCGGAGATTTTTAGATGGAATTATAATGTTTTGGCTTCACTTGCGCCCAATGCCCTCCTACTTTCATGGGGAGATAATGACTCTTATCCCATTTATGCCTTGCAGTCCGTCAAAGAAATTCGGAAGGATGTCGGATTGATTGTGATGCCATTGCTGTGGAAGGATAGCTATAGGGAGCATGTGTTTGCACAAAATAATATTGCCCCTTTCGGGAAAAAATGTAGTGAGTTTTCGAGTGAATTAGACTATTATTCTGCTATTGTTGATCATATTCAATCGGCTTCCGGGCGTCCCATGTATATTGGCGTTGCAGGCTCTGGAAAGCTGCAAAATAAGTATGAAGACAGCTTGTACTTAGTCGGTTTGACCTACAAATTGAGTGTGCAGCCTTTTGATAATATAGCTGAGATTCAAGATAATTATGAACACAAATTTTTGCTGGATGATTTAAAAGTGAACCTATCAAATGACATTAGCCGACCAATCGTAGATCAAATGAATTTAAATTATATCCCATCTTTTTTGCTATTGCACAAAAGGTATGAAGAGCAAAATAAAAGTGAAAAAGCGAATGACCTTAAACAAATTATCACTAATATCGCCAAAAGTAATCATCAGGAAGCTTCCATTAATAAGTACTTCCTGAAGCAGCGACCTATTATGGAGTCCGGTTTTAACGTTAAACGCTTAGACCGGTCGATGAAAAAAATAGAAGGTAGGGAAAACTTATATGCTTGTGAAACAGAAGTAAGTATTGGGCAATACAATCAATTTATTGAAGATCTTAAATTGAATCAGGAGCAAGAAATTTTGGACAAATCCTTATTTACTCCGACCAATTGGGTCAATTTGCTCCCGGAAAATGAGAAGCAACGGTTTACAAAAATGAAGTTGACTTATGATAAAAATGGGAATGTAGCAGGAAAAATTTTGGAACTAAACGAGAATGAAAAGGAAGTCTGGAACCCAAATGCCGGTAATTTTCCCATTCAAAATATCTCTTGGGAAGCAGCCAATGAATATTGCAAGTGGATTACAAGAGTTTATAATTCGTCCACCAGCCGGAAAAAGAAGTTTAAAAAGGTTATCTTTAGACTGCCGACAGAGCAAGAGTGGGAAGAAGCTTTTCGGGCTGGACAGGGGCAGGTTGTATATCCATGGGGAGATTATAATATCAAAAATAAATTGGGTTGCTTTCTATGTAATTTTAATGCGCCGGACTGCCAAGATTGTAAAAATAATAAGACCGATGGCGCTGTTTTTACTGCAAGCGTTAACGCCTACTTCCCAAATGATTTTGGGTTATACAATATGAGCGGGAATGTCGCCGAAATGATAGCAAATCCCAAAATTACTAAAGGTGGGGGATGGCAAGATGATGCGGAAAATTGTAAGGCGTCCGCCAAGGTGGCCAATGATGCTCCTTCTCCCAATATCGGTTTTAGAGTGTTTATGGAAGTGATAGAAAGTAAATAGTTGACCAAAAAGGATAAATATCAAAAGTATCAGGACGAACAACTGATGCCGGCCATTGGAAAAGGGGACGAAGTCGCCTTTTCCACATTGTATGCACGCTATCACGTAAAAATGCTCCGCTATTTTTTAAAAATGTTTTTTTATGACCGGAGTAAGGCGGAAGACTTTGTGCAAGATTTATTTATGAAAATTGTGGAAAAGGCGAGTCTTTATAATCCTTCTCAAAAATTTTCAACTTGGATTTTTAGTGTAGCGCATAATATGTGCAAAAATGAATTTCGAAGACTGAGTAGAAAGCCTACCGTTTATGATTTGCCGGAAATAAGTATTACTCAAGATTTTAGCAACCTGGATAATCCCGAAAAACAGTTTGCTTTGGCGCTGGATGCTGCCTTGTTGACCTTAGACGAAAAGCATCGGGCTTGTTTTATTTTACGATATCAAGATGGGTTTAGTGTGGGAGAAGTCAGTCAGATTTTGGATTGTCCGAAAGGAACCGTCAAGTCTCGACTTTTTAATGCCCTAAAAAAACTGGCCAAGCATCCCCAACTCGCCAGACAATTTCAAAATATAGAGCTATGAAAACAAATGATCACCGTTTTGAGCAATTTGAAGCGCTGCTTGCGCAAAAAAAGTACACCGACCTTTCGGAAACGGAAAAAAAGCTGGTGGAGACCTTTTGTGACTCGCCCAAAGAATACGCATTGATGCAGCAGATGGTACTGGCCACCCCTCCGCATCTAGCCGCAGACAGCAGTGTCCCACCTGCCTTGATTTCTAAACTTGCGGCAAACAAACAACCATCTTTCCTTCAACGTTTTATGCAAATAAAAGTACCACTTTGGGCTTTTATGATGGCCTTGTTGAGTTTGCTTTTTGCCGTCTATTGGTTTAGACCGAGTAAAGTCGTCATCAAAGAAGTCATCAAACAAGTACCTCAAGAAATCATTAAAGAAGTGCCCAAGGAAATTGTAAAAACAGACACGGTGGTGCAATATGCCTATCGAACAGATACCGTTTATTTGAGAAATAATGAACGTCCCCATAAATCCACTCAGAGTCCTGTTTTGCGCAAGCCTTCGTCTGTCACGGTGATGAATCCATCTGCTAAAAAAGAGTATCATTCTCCCCAAGGCCGTTCCATCAAGAAGGATCCAGAATTGAGAAGGTTTATGACTGATATAAGTCCGGGGCAATAGGTGATAAGCTGAACTTGTTTTGGATAAAATTATGCTAATTGGAGACGGTCCGTTACATTTGTATCATATAGGTAATGAAGTGGCTAAGATGACTGCTCCTGTATCAGGAAATCCGCCAGTTTAAGTTCTTGATAAATAGTCTGTTGTGGGAAAGAACCTAGAAGAAATTTCTTC
>JANTGI010000218.1 GCA_024762995.1 Saprospiraceae bacterium
GAAAGGGTGGTCGGACTTTCCAAGTCAAATGAGTTGATTATCAACTCTTTAGTATAAGGTTTGAGTGGCTTTTTCATGTTTTTTTTTTGCGAAAGCTAGTACCCGAAGTGCCTGTTTTCCTGCCGCATAGCCTAAGCTGCGCCTGGCAGGTCGTAACTTTAACTGCCTTGATTCTCCACAAATTTTAGAATGGAATTAACATAATCCCTTGAATTGGATAGTCGCGGGACCTTGTTTTGGTTACCAATCTTATTGCGTGATTTCATCCAGCCAAAGAAAGTGTTCGGCGGGACTTCGGTAAGGGCAAGCCTTTCCAAAGCCATTCCTTTAAATCGCTTGGCTTCGTAATCCGAATTGGCTTTTTGGAGGTTTAAATCCAGCAATTCAGCAAACTTTTCTACATCATCGGGGCGCTTCTCAAACTCTATCACCCAATGATGCCCGCCTTTCTCTTCTGAAGTAAAAAATCTGGGGCCAACGGTGTATTCTGCGACAGTCGCACCAAGTTCTTGACAGGTTTCACTCAGGGCCTTTTCGGCATTGTGGACCATCAACTCTTCTCCAAATACGTTGATGAATTGCTTGGTCCTTCCGGAAATAATAATCTTATATGGTTTCAAAGAAGTAAATCTCACCGTATCTCCCAAATGGTAACGCCAAAGTCCTGCATTGGTCGAAATAATAACGGCATAGTCCGTGTCCAATTCTACATCTTCAATGGGTAAGACAATCGGGTTAGGTCGGCCATATTCGGACAAAGGCATGAATTCAAAAAATACTCCATTGTCTAGGAGTAATAACATGTCATGTTGCTGAAAATCGTTTTGGACGGCAAAAAAGCCTTCGGAGGCATTGTATATTTCCAGATAACTAAAATCATCACTTGGGATTAGCTCCTTAAATTGTTGGCGGTAGGGTTCAAAGCCCACGCCGCCGTGGAAATACCCTTGCAAATTGGGCCAAAGCTCCAGCAAGTGCTCTTTGCCGGACAATTCAAGTATCCGCCGGAATAGGATAAGATTCCATGTGGGTACTCCCCCAAACATCCCTACATCGTGACGTTTGCTTAAAAGTTGGGCGGCTTTTTCGATTTTTTCTTCCCAACTGGCAAGCAGTGCAATTTCAGTGTTGGGTTCATAGAAGGCGCGACCCAAAGCGGGCATATTGTCAATCATTAAGGCGGAGATGTCTCCGATTTTAGCTTTAGGAAATTGCTCCAAGTGGCTCAAACTACCGGGTAGGATAATGTTTTTAAACAAAAAGATGGCGGCGTTTTGTCGCAATTGATAAAAAAGAACCACGGAGTCCCAACTTCCTTGGATGTGACCGTCATCTAAATTGTCTTTTCCGACCGGAATATACTTGCTTTTGTCGTTAGTGGTACCGGATGATTTGGCAAAATAGGTGGTTACTCCCGGCCATAAGACATCGGGTTCTCCTCGCATCATCCTTTCTATGTAGGGTTGGATATCTTCGTAGGTATGTATGGGGACTCGTTGGGTGAAATCCGCATAATTTTTGATACTTTGGTAGCCATGTCGTTGGCCCCATTGAGTGCCTGCGGCTTGCTCGATCAAGCTATTTCTGACCATGTGTTGCACCTGTCGGGGGTGCTCCATAAAATGGGAGATTCGTTTAAACCGATAGTTTAGGTACGATCGGACTAACGAGTTGACAATCTTTTTGGACTTTTTTAATTTGGTTTTCTCCATAGTATTTTGGACTATTTCTCTTTGTAAGTGCAAAATAAAGGTAAAGTCTTAGACTTACCTATATTCGGTGGATGAAAAATCTATTGCTTCTAAAATAAGTCTTAGTAAATCATTATTTTCTGTCTAAATAGAAGCCCATTTCCGGACTTTATTGCCACAAAATAAATACCCGGTACGCATTTTTCCGAAAGGGAAATTTCATACTGTGAAGCCCCTTTGGGCAGTTTCTTCTCTTGAATATATACCCCCGAAACATTCATGACGGAAAGGGTTGCATCTTCGGTAAGCAACTGATTACCTGCTAGTTGCAAGATTTGATCTTTTTCGACGTAAGTCGGAGTCAACCGCCAAAAACCCTTTGTTGCTTCCGCAATTGAAACGGTTTCATCCGCTTTAAATTTTCCGCGAGAGCTATTGGGCGTACAAAAGGAGTATTTGTTAAAGGGCTGCACCTTCCAAAAGTAATTCCGATTTTCCAGCCCGCTAAGCACTAAGGATGTATCGGAAACGACGGTATCGAGTATGACGTAGGACATATTTAGTGCTTTAGCGACAACAAGGTGATAGGAAGCGCTCGGCCCAAAATTAGACCAAATCAACTGTGTATGATTGGGGTCGGTTAATGCTCCGTTTGCGGGAGCCAATAATTGGGCTTTTTCGGTGCTAAGATTGGGTAGGGGAGTTTGATTGTATAAAAAATTAGGGCGCTCATTGTGGATAAATGCTCTCATGGCCGTAATTTGGTCATCCGAAAACTTACTTTGGCACTGATCATAAGCATAGGACATGAACAACTCGCCATTGGTCTGAAATTGTGCTCCGGTGGGATCCGTTTGCCAAAAACCATTGTTATTTTGATTGTTGCAAAGCCATCTGTAGCTTAGATAATCGGGCGGCGTATCACAAAATCCATCTGCCGCCACGGTACAATTACTTCCATCCACCAACTCTACAAATGTCGTATCAATAATCAACGTGTCTAAAATTAACGTGTCCTGAAAGTAAGTATAGTCATAAGTCACTTTTATCGGGGCCGTGTCTCCGGATTCGTAAGTTTTGCCTTCCCATCCCAAAAAAGGATGAGGTAAGGAGAAGTAGTGGCCTAATTCGTGCGCCCAAGTATGCGAACCGGCGCCGGCACAACCGTTTTTGACAGCCACACTGGCGTAGGGTAGATTATAGCCGCAATTACCTGCGGGATCATTCACAAAATAGGTGTTGAGGGTATTTGGCACGTCATTGGCAAACATCATGTCCGCTCCTTCTATAACGGTTGAGTGATTATTGTAAGCATTATTAGGCAAGTAATTGATGGGATTTTCCAAGAAAAATTGAATATTGGCTTGCGCAAAATCTGTATTGAGTTGGCAGAGAGATGATGCCAAATTTTCAAATTTGTAATACCCCGTGCCTTCATCACTTCCTACCAAATGCACGGTCAAGGGAATATAAAGGATGGTGTCGTCTTCCGGCAGCACAAAATGCGCAGGATTTTGCTGAAACTTGGTCAGCCATTTTGATTTTATCGGTGGTGTCCCGCAAGGGTTTTGGGCTTGCGCCAAAAACGGAAAGAGGAGAAAGGTAAGTAGTATCCAGTTGATTTTCATAATCGGTCATTGATTTGAT
>JANTGI010000219.1 GCA_024762995.1 Saprospiraceae bacterium
TGTTTCGCAACAAGTTGCTTTTTGTTTCGCAACAAGTTGCTTTTTGTTTCGCAACAAGTTGCTTTTTGTTTCGCAACAAGTTGCTTTTTGTTTCGCAGCAAAGCTGCTTTTTGGTCGCAACAAGTTGCTTTTATTTCGCAGAGAGCTGCTTTTGAGTCACCAAGTTGCTTTTTGGGGTGAAGTTACAAAAAAAGCCTTGAAGTAAATACTTCAAGGCTTTGGAAAGCGGTCCGGACGGGACTCGAACCCGCGACCCCCTGCGTGACAGGCAGGTATTCTAACCAGCTGAACTACCGGACCTTAGAATATGCTTTCCTTCAAAAGCGGATGCAAACATACGTCTATTTTTTTTATTGGGCAATAGTTGTACGTATTTTTTTTGAAAAAGTTTTTTGATGGATTGAATCTTGGTTCATCATTTCGCTATCTGCCCGCACATTGAAGACAGGGTGATGTCTAAATAGCGATGAGTGACACAGCATTTATTTTATGCCAAGCGCAATGCGCAAAACTTCTTCCATTCGTTCCACGTAGTGAAACTTTAGGCCCTTGATGTAATTTTTGTCAATTTGATTGACATTTTTTTCATTGGCTTTGGAGAGGATGATTTCTTTTATATTTGCTCTTTTGGCAGCCAAGATTTTCTCTTTAATACCACCCACGGGAAGGACTTTTCCCCGCAAGGTAATTTCTCCGGTCATCGCCAAATGCTTTTTGATGGGTTTGTCGATTAAGCAGGAGGTAATGGCTGTCAACATGGTTATTCCGGCAGAAGGGCCATCTTTGGGGATGGCGCCTTCGGGTACATGGATATGAAGGTCTGTATTTTTAAAAATATCGTTATCCAGCTTTAAATCTTTCTCATGCGCCTTAATGAAAGAGAGCGCTGTTGTGGCAGATTCTTTCATGACATTGCCGAGATTTCCCGTAAGGGTCAATTTGCCGCCACCCGGGTTTTTGGAGGCTTCAATAAAAAGAATTTCTCCCCCGACACTCGTCCACGCCAGCCCGACCGCTACACCAGGGGGCAATGTCTCATTGTAAATGTCTTTGGGGAACGGCTCAGGGCCAAGGATTTCTGTAAGTAATTCAACCGAAATAGTAACAGTTTTGGCGTTATTCATTGCTATTTCCTTGGCGGCATACCGCATTAATCCGGCTATTTTTTGCCGTAAGGCACGGACGCCTGCTTCGCGTGTATAATTGCTAATGAGCTTGCGCAAAACAGCGGCGGGGATTTTTATTTGTGATTTTTTGAGTCCATGCTCTTTGATTTCTTTCGGGATGATGTGTCTTTTGGCGATTTCCATTTTTTCTTCGAGAGAATAGCCGCTGATGTGAATCATCTCCATACGGTCGCGCAGGGCCGGTTGGATGGAGCCGATAGAATTGGCTGTGGCAATAAACATCACCTTGGACAGGTCGTATTCGATATCTAGATAATTGTCATGGAACTCGACGTTTTGTTCCGGATCCAATACTTCCAATAAGGCGGACGATGGGTCGCCCCGAAAATCGGCACCTACCTTATCTATCTCATCTAAAATGAATACCGGGTTGGAAGATTTGGCTTTCTTTAGAGATTGGATGATACGTCCTGGCATGGCACCAATATAAGTTTTACGATGTCCACGAATCTCCGACTCGTCATGTAAGCCCCCCAAAGAAATACGGGCGACTTTGCGGTTCAAGGCACGGGCAATGGACATCCCAAGCGATGTTTTACCGACTCCGGGAGGGCCCCAAAGGCATAGAATCGGCGCTTTCATATCTCCCTTAAGTTTTAAGACGGCCAGATGCTCCAATATACGTTCTTTTACCTTTTCTAGGCCATAATGATCGGCATCTAAGGTTTTTTTGACTTTTTGGAGGTCAAAATTGTCTTCGGTGTATTCATTCCATGGCAGGTCCAGCATCAATTCCAGATAGCTTAAGCCGTTGGAGAACTCTGCCATTTGTGGAGGCGTCCTTTTAATTCTTTGAAGCTCTTTAAAGAAAACCTTTTCGACAGTCTTGGGCCATTTTTTGGATTTAGCTTTGGCTTCCAGTTGTTCAAATTGCTCCTGTTGGGGGTTTTGTCCGAGTTCTTCTTGGATGGTTTTTAGCTGCTGGTTTAGGAAAAAGTCCCGTTGTTGCTTGTCAATATCTCCCCGGACTTTCCCTTCAATTTTGGATTTTAGGCGTAGTATTTTGAGTTCATCATCCATCTGATTGAAAATGAACTGCGCTTTCTCCGATAAGTTGTCAAAATTCAGGATGTCCTGTTTGATTTCTACAGTTGTACTTAAATTGGATGCAATAAAATTCAGCAAGAAGCTGTCAATCGTGATATTGCGAAGCATGAACATAGCATCGTTCGGGATATTGGGCGAAAGGTCGATAATCTCTTTGGCCTTGTCCTTAATGCTGGAAATCAAGGCTTTAAAGGCTGGACCGGCCTGATGTGGTTCGTACTCTCGGATGGCAATATTGCCTTCTAAAAACGGCTCTGTCCTCGTGAGTTTTTGGAGGGTAAATCGTTTTTTACCGCGAATAATGGCGGTTTTGCTTCCATCGGGCATGGTCAACATGCGTTCTACGATGGCCAGAGTACCGATTTGGAATAAATCATCGGCGTTCGGGTCGGCTACTTTCCCGTCTTTTTGCGCAAGCACACCAATGTATTTGTTGCCGGCATAAGCCTTTTCAACGGATTTTACGGATTTTTCTCTGCCGATATTGATAGGGGAGACGATACCCGGAAAAAGGACGGTGTTTTTTAAAGCCAAGATGGGTACCTGCGTAGGAAATATTTCTTTGTTTTGAGAATCATCATCTTCGTCTAGATTAAACAAGGAAATCATTTCCGGTTCGTCTTCGATTAGATGTAATTCATTTAGATTGTCAAACATATATTTTCGGCAAAAGCCGGATTTTGGTCAAGAAAGAATGTGTTTTTTTGTCGTTGGAGTCCGCCAATATGTCATTAAGCAGTATGCTCCCTTCCGGGAAAAGTAGGCTCAATGATTATGCCATTCGGGATTTTGCGCCAAAACAGGGAATTGGCTGCCAATAATTACCAAAATCATTAAAATTCGGCAATTATTGTGGACAGATTGGCAGGTATCGGGAGAAAAAATCCGGCTCCGGGTCTAGGATGCCGCCAACTCTTCTTCGGTGATGGCATCAATCTCTACTTTTAGATTATTGATGATAAACTCTTGCCTTTTTGGCGAGTTTTTGCCCATGTAGTACTCTAGGATGGCGTCGATGCTGTCTCCTTCGACCATATTGACGGGGTCTAGGCGCATATTTTCATTAATGAAGTCTTCAAACTCATTGGGGGAGATTTCACCGA
>JANTGI010000220.1 GCA_024762995.1 Saprospiraceae bacterium
AAGCTGCTTTTGGTGGCGCAACAAGTTGCTTTCTTTGGGGCGCAGCAAGCTGCTTTTTTGGGGCGCAACAAGTTGCTTTCTTTGGGGCGCAGCAAGCTGCTTTGAGCGGGAGTTGCTTTTTTGTTGATGTTCAAAAAACAAAGTTTAATAGCCAACCTTCCTGATATAATTAGCGTTTGTTACCTCATGTTTCTTTGTTAAATACAATAGTTACCGATTTGAAAAAAAATGATGGAGGATGAAAATAATGATGGTTTGTCTTGGGAATATTTGTCGGTCGCCGTTGGCGGAAGGGATTCTTCAAGATAAGGTGAAGCGTCGAGGCTTAGATTGGGAAATTGCTTCGTCGGGGACAAGTGGTTATCATGTCGGGCAATTGCCGGATTCTCGCTCTATGGATATTGCCGAAAGGCATGGAATTGACCTTTCCGGTCAACGTTCCCAGCGATTTGTACCCGGGTTTTTCAATGAATATGATTTTATTTTGGCGATGGATACCCAAAACTATGAAGATTTATTATCCATGTGTTCCAGTGACAAGGAGAGAAACCAAGTCCAATTGATGATGGATTATGGGGAAGACCCGACGGTAAAGGATGTGCCGGATCCTTATTATGGCGGTTCTGATGGATTTGCGGAAGTTTATGACCTGTTGGATGAAGCCACTGAAGGTTTTTTGCAAGCGATGATTTTGGCGAGAGATTGAGGGATGTGATCAGACGTTGTTTTTCGATGGAAAGACGGCTGCTTTGAACCGGAACAAAAGTTGTATAAAATCCCAAAAAATATTCAAATATCTTCCAATTGTTCTTTTAGGTCATCATAAAAGTCCACTTGGATGGAGCTGTCTTTTTCGAGACCGTATAACTCGGCGGCGTTACCCATATTGATGGCTACTTCTAAGAGACCGGAAGCATTAAAAAGGCAGACATTTTCCCCTAAGGGTTGATCGCTATAGGAGGAGCTGATTTGTTCGATGGGGTCTAATTTACGGAAATACACTTTGCAAGGGCGACCTTGGCCGACCGCATCAAAGAGTTCTTTGGTGATGTTGGTGATGACATTCCCGTAGTGATCGACATGGATGACTTCACCACGTAGATAACCCGGGCCGGTGACCGGCTGGAGACTTAATCGCTCGACTAATTGATTGGTGGGAATTCCGATTTCCATAAATGCCCTGCCATCTAGGATATATTTTACGGCATCTTTCAATACGGCAAAAGGGGTATTTTCGGAAGAACTAAGCACAAATCCGGTAATATTCTTCTTTTCCGGAAAGGCTAAAGAAAAAATCCCATTATCCGGCAACAAAAAGTAGTGTCCTTCGTGTTGTATAGCTACCCAGTTGATTTGACCTTCATCACCGGAGACGACGTTGACGATATGTATTGTTCCTTTCGGAAAATGAAACCAAGCATTACGCAAGTTGAAAGCCGCTTCTGTAATGTCAAAAGGGGCGACTTGGTGGGTGACATCGATAAAAGCAATCTCAAGGGAAGCCGAGTAGAGACGACCCTTCAGGGTGGATGCATAGTAATCCTTTAAGCCAAAGTCAGTAATCAATGTAATTAATCGCATACTCGATTAGTTGTGTTCACGGTGTGTAGCAACGCAAAGCTATAAAAATATTCCTTTTATAGGGCAAAAATAGGCAAAAACAATAAAAACAGCATATATTGTGGCTGGATTTAAAGGTGAATGGTAAATGGTGGCAGGTAAAAGGGGTGTCGGATGAAGAGATGAGCGCAATCGGATATTTTCTACCTATAAAATAGGGCCACCTAAACAGTTACAAAAGAAAAATAAAGCAATTGAGTGAAATTCAACTAACCTTGGAAAATATTGATCCAAGAGTCTTTTTTGGCGAGAAAAGTACCAATCTTAACATTATACGCCAATTTTTTCCGGATGTCTCTATTTCTTCGAGGGGCACAAACATCAAAATTAAAGGCAATAAGCAGGACAGTCTAATGGTCAAAGATGTCTTTGAAAAGATGATTAATGCCATCAACAGTATCGGAGAACTTTCCGTGCAAATGGTTGAAGATATTCTGGAAGGAGAAAATCCGACAGAGTTTAAATTGCAAGCCCAAAATGGCTCTGCCATCGTTTATGGGCGGGGCGGGCGACCTATCAAAGCAAAAACTCAAACTCAAAAAAAATTGGTTACTGCCAGTGAAGAAAATGACATCGTTTTTGTCACGGGACCCGCCGGTACCGGTAAAACTTACGTCGCAGTGGCTCTGGCCGTGAGAGCTTTGAAAAATAAATTAGTCAAAAAAATCGTCTTGACCAGACCGGCCATAGAAGCAGGCGAAAATTTAGGGTTTTTGCCGGGTGACTTGAAAGACAAAATAGATCCTTTTTTGCGCCCTTTGTATGATGCTTTGGATGATATGTTTCCGGCAGATAAGCTGAAGTATTTTGAAGAAAACAGGATTATTGAGATTGCTCCTTTGGCGTATATGCGGGGGCGGACTTTGGATAGTGCCTTTATCATCTTGGATGAAGCCCAAAATGCGTCCGCTCTCCAGATTAAAATGTTTTTGACCAGACTTGGCCCCAATGCAAAATGTATCATCACGGGAGATTTGTCTCAAGTGGATTTGCCTTCAAATCAACGCTCCGGTTTGATGCAAGCGACTCAGATATTGAGTCCTGTACGCGGCATTGGCTTTGTTAATTTTACGGTCGGTGATGTAGTGCGTCATCGGTTAGTCAAAGAAATTATCAATGCTTACGACAAGGAATTATTGCGTAAAGAAAAGTGGAAAGAAGCGCAAAAAGCCAAACGAGACGAAGAAAAGGTCGAGCGTAAAGACTAGGGTAAACGTTATAGCAAAATGAAGAATCTTTACGAAGGTCGAATAAAAAATCTTCACCAACAGTTAGCTGACGAAAACAAAAAAAATAGCCTTTTTACTTGGCTACGTTCTTTATCGTTTTTGTTATTTGCTTGGAGCCTGTATGCTTGGTTTCAACTGGATGTTGGACGTTTCTTTTGGGTGATTCCCGTTATCTTAATTTTTCTCTTTCTAAAATTAGTCGGTATCAGTGGGGGTATCAAGCAGCGCATTAAATTACTCCAACAACTGGTAACCATCAATCAGACTGAAATTAATTATTTGAATCGCCAATTCGAAGGTTTGGACAGTGGAGAGTCCTATCAAGATCCGCAGCATTTTTTTGCTTATGATCTGGATGTCTTTGGACATAATTCGTTGTTTCAACATATCCATCGACCTACTCTCAAAGAAGGGGCGAACAAATTAGCCGATTGGTTGAAAAATCCTTTGGTTGATGTATCTGATATTAAAAATAG
>JANTGI010000221.1 GCA_024762995.1 Saprospiraceae bacterium
TATGAAGGTTGGATGATTGGTGCCGGAGAAATCAACACGAATCCACAAGCTAAAGAAAAAGCAGCCCGCATTTTGAAAGATAATTTTACGGGTTACACCTTAGATATGACCCGCCAAGCCATCAACAATGTTCGACTCACTAATCATGGCGACAATCTTAATTTTTTCGGCCTAAATCCCAACTACAAAGGGGTCACCGGAGAAAACTTATACCGCAATATGACCAACACCTACACTAAATTAGGTTTTGTGGAAGGTCGCATCCCGGCTTGGAGACAAATTGCCTACCCAAGAATTATCCAAAATGCTCATCTTTCCGGAAAAGCTCAAGAAGCAGAAGGCGCCAAGGATTTTACGCAAGTAACCGAGCATGAAGGAAAGAAGAAGGAAGCCATCGCCACCAAACGGGTCAGTATCGCCTTCCGTACCGGTGAATACCAACTCGATGACAATGCCAAATACATCATCGATAAAGAATTTGTAGATATTGCCAAGGCTTTCTCTAACGCACGCATTCGTATCGAAGGAAATACCGATAACACCGGAAGCCGAGCTACCAACATGGCGCTTTCCAAAAAAAGAGCGCAAGCAGTAGCAGATTATTTGGCTACTGCTCACAATATGCCAAGAAATCGGTTTATCGTCATCGGTAACGGCCCGGACAAACCGGTCGCCAGTAATGACACCAGTTCCGGTCGAGCCAAAAATAGACGAACGGATTTTGAACTAGTAAGAGACTAAACTCTTCTCAATTAACCAATGGACAAAAAAAACTCCGAATGAAGAATTCGGAGTTTTTTTTATCTTAAAGCCTACTCTCGCTTAGATTTCTATTTTTCCGTTTTTCTCTCCTTCTTTTTCGATTTTGCTTTTTCTCCAATTCCAAGACAATCTCACTTTCCAATAAATCTGTTTGCTGCTCAATAAAGTGCATCATCACCGGAAAATCATTTTGGGAGATGCACCGATCAGTCCTTTCGGGAAAAATCTCACTCACGGGAAATTTGTGGTTTAACTTGAAATTCAACTCATACATTTCCGCAAGGCGCTCATCGGAATATCCGGGAATGGAAACCGGCATTAGAGAATCACCCGAAGACAAACCGGGCACAATCCAAGGAATCAAAGTAGAATCAGCATTCACATAGCGTTGAATCAATACCTTTTTACTAGGTAGCTTTTTATCTCTCGTCCACCAATCTTCTATGACAGCTTCCATAGCATCCAAAGTTTGTTTTCTGGTTTGGACGGCTTTTAGGGCGGTCAATCGCTCGTCTATAAGTTGAGTCATCGCCAGTTCAAATGGTTGCTCATTAGTTAAAGCATCAACCCCCAATACGGCTCCGGTCAAATTAGAATATTGATCTTCCGGTGAAAAAGCAGAATAACGTTCCGGCACAAAAGGAATAAAAGATGTTCCAAACCACGTCCCTATCTCATGCCAAACCGATAAATCATAAGCAATCCGCCCCGCTAAGTTCGCCGCTTCCTGTTTTGTGATGTCTTCCGGAATCCAAAGACTCAATGTTTTTTTGCCGCCTTCCCGACCCAGCGTAATTTCCTTTCCTACCCCTTTATTATCTAAAATCACGTTATAAAGATAGCGTGTCCAATCCGCAATATCACGCAAATGACCCAAATCAATAAATCCACCCCGCTCCGTATAGATGATTCCGTTGCCTTCTTCTTTACCACCCAAATAGACATGGTTTCCAATCTCGTCCAAAGAAGTCACTTCCGTAATTTTTTTAAAAGGAACTCCGGATATCTTTAAATCAGACCCAAAAGCACAACAAGTCCGAATTATCCTTGGTGGAGGATCATCAGGTTGGCTATCATTTTTTGCCAAAGGTTGACTATCAATCGGGAATACCCAAAAAATCAGGAAAAACGGTAGGAATAGCAGGATTTTACTCTTCATCGGGCTCTTTTTTGCGGTAATATTATTAAATTTTTAACAGTATCTTCATAAACGACATTAAAAAAATTAAATTTTCCTTCCGGAAAAGAATTATTTATTCAGCTTTGAATAGCTCATTCAATCATTTTCGACCAGGGACTTTGAACGTATGCTTAAAAGATTGCACTTTTTTTAAGATTTCGACCCATTCAAGCTCCATAGGAGCGACACCTTTGTAGCCCGCAACATAGTGGCGGGATAAAAGCATAACCAAACCGCAAGTCATAGCAAGCTATGTTGGAAAAACCAACGCAGAGTAAGAGAAAATTTGAATTATTTAGTAATTGGTAATGTCTAAAAAATAAACTTCAAATTTTTTCTTAATCAAGGCGGATTTTGGAGGCATAGCAGGTTATGACGACCACTAGCCCAGTCTGACATATTGTTTTTTGTATAATCAATAATACACACGTTTGAAGCTAAAAAGATTCATGTTATTTATTCTCCCTATCTTTGGAATATCTTTTTAGACTCAAAAGCCGGATAAAAATATTTTTTTTTCAATTATTGACATCCCCAAGCAGCTATTCGTCGTCTCAAAGTATTTAGGATGTAGAGAAGCAATTTTAATACTGCATTTCGAGAAAAAACTGCGGGCATCTAACAAGTTATAGGCATACAAAACAGCAATTGAACGAACAAGACATTATAAAAGGGTGTATTCTAAACAAAGAAGAAAGCCAACGGATGCTTTTTGAGCGTTACTCAAAAAAGATGATGACGTTGTGCCTGCGTTATAGTAATTTTCAAAAACAAGATGCCGAAGATATTCTGCAAGAAGGATTTATTCGCATCTTCAACAAAATCCATCTCTACAAGGATTTTGGCTCTTTCGAAGGTTGGATGAAGCGCATTTTCATCAATATTGCCCTCCGCCGTAACCAAAATATCAAAAAGAAAGCACTGCTTTCCATCCCGCTAGAAGAAGGTATCCAAGAAATTCAACACCCCGAAGCACTTCAACAGCTTTCTGCCGAAGAAATCCTCCAAGTTATTGCCGATTTACCGCAAGGATATCGTATGGTTTTTAACCTTTTTGTCATTGACGGCTACTCTCACAAGGAAATTGCCCAAATCCTTGGCATTCAACCGGCTACTTCTAGGTCGCAATTAACAAAAGCCAAACACCTACTCAAACATATTCTAACAAAAAAAGAAGCTCGCTTAATGCCGGACTCCTTAGTCGCAGAAATTTACAACCCTAAGTCATGAAAAATAGCATCAAACATATCGTCAATAATCATGAGTCCGCTGTAAGCTCGGATCTTTTTGATCGGATTATGTCCGAACGCAAACGGCAAATCTTACTACACACCAGACTCCGTTGGGCCTTGG
>JANTGI010000222.1 GCA_024762995.1 Saprospiraceae bacterium
CTTCGTAGCTAATAAAAGCCAACACTGTAGAAGTCGCTGTATTAACTAATGCAACTCCATCTGGCGCACCATTTTGAATTCCGTTTGAAGGATAGGTCAACAAGTAAAGGTCTCCTCCTGCTACAGGTGTTGATGTTCCTGTTGAAACCGTTTTGGAATTATAAGTCTCACCGTTAGAGCCATTATAAAGTACAACATCGATATCAGATGCATTAGTACCGGTAGGGATAAAGACTTCTATATACTCATTGTTATCGCCACCAGGATTGTCATAATTAATCTCTGCTAAATATTGCGCATTCATAGATGATACTCCAAGAAAAGCCATAAAAAGCCCCAAAAGTAAAAATTTCTTCATTGTTGTCGTTTTAAGAAAAAGTTAGAAAAAGTTTGAATGATAGACAAAGGTAATAAATAAGCGGGTCAAAACAAAGGAAGTTATGTTAAAATAATATCAAGTTTCACAAAAAAATGACATGGTAGGATTATTGTTTTTGTAAGTTACTGGTTATTAGGGAATTGAGAAAAATGATGAAATTAGGGATAACGATTGACATGCGACCTTCCCAAAAGGAAAGTCTAGCGAAATAGGGATGCTTGAAGCTTTGGATGTTGAGTCGGGAGCAATTTGTACGCACTTAAAACTGAGGCCAATACAAGTAAGTAGTCTTTTTTCCTTACTTTTGCTCCAAATTAATGACCATGCAAAAACTGCTAGTAGCTAACCGCGGTGAAATCGCTCTGCGCATCATGAAAACAGCCCAAAAAATGGGGATTCAGACCGTTGCCGTCTATTCGGAAGCGGATCGAAATGCGCCCTTTGTGCTTTTTGCGGATGAAGCTTATTTGCTGGGGCCGCCCCCTTCCAATCAGTCCTATTTGCTCGGTGACAAAATCATCGATATTGCCCTGAAAGCCGGGGTCGATGGCATTCATCCGGGCTATGGCTTTTTGAGTGAAAATGCCATTTTTGCGCAAGCGGTGACGGATGCGGGAATTAAATTTGTCGGGCCGAGTCCCCATGCCATGCGCATCATGGGTAGCAAACTCGCCGCCAAAGAAGCGGTAAAAGGTTATGATATTCCGATGGTGCCCGGGACGGATACAGCGGTGACGGACATTGCGGAAGCGAAGCAATTGGCGGATGAAATGGGTTATCCAATTTTGATTAAGGCGTCGGCAGGCGGGGGTGGAAAAGGGATGCGTATCGTTGAGCAGCCGGACGATTTTGTCCCGATGATGGAGCGAGCGCAGAGTGAAGCGAAGGCTTCTTTTGGTGATGATGCGGTTTTTGTGGAAAAATATATTGTTTCGCCGAAGCATATCGAGATTCAAGTCCTTGCGGACAAAAAAGGACATACGGTGCATTTATTTGAGCGAGATTGCTCGGTGCAGCGCCGCCATCAGAAGGTTGTGGAAGAAGCACCAAGCGCCATCCTGACTCCCGATTTACGGCGACGCATGGGAAAAGCAGCCATCAATGTCGCCAAAGCTTGCCAATATGAAGGTGCCGGAACTGTGGAGTTTTTGGTGGATAAAGACCGAAATTTTTACTTCTTAGAGATGAACACCAGACTCCAAGTGGAGCATCCTGTGACGGAGATGATTACCGGTTTGGACTTGGTGGAGCAGCAGATAAAAATAGCCGATGGACACGATTTAGATTTTGCGCAAGCCGACCTAAAAATCAATGGACATGCCTTCGAGTTGCGGGTTTATGCCGAGGATTCGATGAATAATTTTTTGCCGAGTACAGGCACATTGACCACTTACCAACGTCCTGAAGGAGAAGGAGTTAGAGTAGATGATGGATTTCGAGAAGGGATGGAAATACCGATTTATTACGACCCGATGATTTCGAAATTAGCGGTGTGGGCACCGACCCGACAAGCAGCCGCCAAAAAGATGTTGCAAGCGATTCACGACTATAAAATTAAGGGGATTGAGACGACATTGCCTTTCGGGAAATTTGTATTTCGGCATCCGGCCTTTTTGAGTGGAGATTTTACGACCAACTTTGTCAATCAATATTTTACACCGGAGCAGATCGAGCAACAAAACGAAAAAGCCGCTAGCGTTGCCGCAAAAATGGGATTGTATTTGTATTTGGAGGAGAAACGGAAGTTGAAGGTTTAGGAGGTCTTTGGGACGGGCTGCGCCCTTTTGGTCTTTGGGACGCTGCGCTTTGGTCTTTGGGACGGGCTGCGCCCTTTGGTGCTACCGCAGCGGCTTGCATCTACGACGTGTACGCCTAATAGGCATGTCGCTGCGGCAGCACCAAAGACCAAAGACCAAAAGCGACGAAGGAGCGCACCAAAGACCAAAGACCATAAGCGACGAAGGAGCGCACCAAAGACCAAAGACCAAAAAAAATGAAAAAAAATGAAAAAACCAGTAGTAGCCATAGACGGGCATTCAGGATGTGGAAAGAGTACTTTAGCGAAAGCTTTAGCGGAGAAGGTTGATTTCTTGTATATTGATTCAGGGGCGATGTATCGGGCAATTACTTGGTATTTGTTGGAGAATAAGGCGGATATTTCGGATGAAGCGGCTGTCGCCAAAGCCATTGAACCGTTGGAAATTACCTTTGTGAAAGCAGAAAATGGGAATCATGTCGCCGTCAACGGCCAAGATGTGGAAAAGTATATCCGCACAATGGAAGTTTCTAATGCGGTCAGCCCGGTTGCGGAATTAAAGGTGGTACGGGATAAATTGGTCGCTTTACAGCAAAAAATGGGCGAAAAAGGCGGCGTGGTGATGGATGGGCGAGATATTGGTACGGTTGTCTTCCCCAATGCTGATTTAAAGATTTTTTTGACGGCAGATACGGATACTAGAGTTGCCCGGCGAGTCGCTGAGTTTTTGCAAAAAGGAAAGGAGGTGTCTGTTGATAAGGTTCGGGAGAACTTGACAAGGCGTGACCATATTGATTCTACGCGTGCGATTAGTCCTTTGCGCCAAGCGGATGATGCGGTGGTGATTGATAATTCTGAGTTGACTAGGGGGGAGCAGTTGGAGTTGGTGTTGGGGATGTTGAGGGAGTTGGGAGTTTAGGAGCCTGCCTACCTACCGCTTCGCTTTTTTAGGCGCTAGGCGGTTGACGGTACCAGATTGCTAAGCTCATAGCCTGCCTACCGGTTAGGTAGGCCTGCCTACCGGTTAGGTAGGCCTGCGGAGAGATTGGTAAGCTGGACTTACAGGAAAGGAGTCGTTCAAAAAAATTTTCCGCAGACCTGCCTAGTGCCCGAAGGAAGGAAGGTAGGAAGGTAGGTAGGTAGG
>JANTGI010000223.1 GCA_024762995.1 Saprospiraceae bacterium
CTCTTCCTTCTTACGATAAATAAAGCCAAAATCAGTGGCTTTGGGCGCTAAACCATTAGCCATCTGGACTAAGTCTTCGATCTTCATTTTTTTACTGCGATCATAAGGCATCTTGGTCGGACGACGTACCGCTCCGGAAATACTAATTTGAGCACGATCCACAAACTGACTCTGAGCGTAAATAATCAATTTGTCGGTAGGCATCAATAAAATATTCTCCGGACTTGCATTATTTTCCAAGGCTTTCGCCAAATCTATCCGCTTAAACTGATAAGTGCCATCATTATTTTTTCTTTGCAGAAAAGCTAAATCGGTCTTTGAAGTCTTTAAGAGTTTACCCTTAGAAACCAAATCGGCCACACGCCAGCCTTTTTCAATTTCATATTCACCGGGCAAGGCCACTTCACCTGAAATTTCAACAAAGTTCTCATATTTCTGTGGGATGGAAAAAACACGTACCACATCACCATTCAATAAACTAAAGTTTTTAGCGGTTGCAAAATCCAAGTCAATCAACTTCTCCTCCTGTCCTTGATACCGCTTAATCTGAATCTTACTGTTGTAAGCATTGGCTTTGAAGCCACCGGCATATTGAATCAAGTCATTTAGGTCTTCACCACCGGTTAGTTCATATCGAAATGGTCGTAGAATCGCTCCGGAGATAGACACAATCTTTTTGCTCACCGGAATATGAATATAATCCCCATCTTGCAAATAAGCGTTTTGGGCGATACTAGGATTCTCTAAATAGGCGTAAATATCCAACTTAACCGGAGATTTACCGGGTCTAATCAAGGTAATCTCTCTAACCGACCCAATATCCGATGGCCCACCCGATGCGACTAAAGCATTAAAAGCGGTATTGATTGCCGGCAAGGTATAACTACCGGGATGAATCGCTTCACCGGTAATATTCACGGTAATCGTCCGCGAATAATTCAGATTGACGGCAAACTCATCCGATTTGAAGTTATAGTACTTAGAAAAAGCCCTTTGCAATAATTTTTTGGCATTCCCCAAGGTAATTCCTTTGACAAAAATCGGAGCCATTCGATCCGGTTTGATATAACCATCCATCGTGACTTCGTAAGACTTAGACAACTCCGAATATCCCCAAATACTGATATTTACCACATCTTTAGGGCCTAACTCATAAGTATCCGGTGCCCGTACATCCGTGGCTTGGTTATAAACCTTGATGCTTTTATTCCGAAAAATGTGATGTCCATATATATTTGTGGGTGGCGCATTAGTATTCTTTTCTTCCAAAATCTCTTCACTGATGGCTTCATCAATAGCTTTGCCGTCTTCTACGGCTTTGGCCACTTCATCGGCTGCATCACCGGCCAATTGCTTGACTTCGTTTTTAACTTTCTTGTCAACGACTGCTTTCTCTTTTACCTGTTCCTGCACTTTTTCAATCTGCTTCGTGGCTTTTTTGTCCGCTTCGATTTCGGCTATTGCGGCACGAATAGTGGCTTCCATTTTGGGTAATTCTTCCGGAGAAACATTGTCGATGTCAATCCCTTTTTCCATGAGTTTGGCGCGCATCTCTTCTTCGGAGATTCCCCGTTTAGCTAATTCCGCTTGGGCCATAGCAGGTGTCTGTGCCTGTAATGCCGGCGCTGAAATCAGAAGGACAGCCAGCAGTAATATTTTCAAAAAATTACTTAACATTTAGGTAAGTTTAGTGTATTCCAAAAAAAAGTAAGTAAGGGACACGCCCAAAATAAATGTCCATTTTATACGGCTTCTTTTGTGATTATACTGCGTTGCTCATCGCTCTGGTAGCCCTGCTACCATCGCTTTTCCCGCCTTGTCTAATCTCAAAATAATCTCGCCTAACTAAGTACATTTATTCTGATTGTGTCCCTAAATGTGTCCAATTACTTAAATGAAGAAAAATCAATTCGATGATTCACTTCATTACAAATCAAGGCAAAAGTATTAAATTATGACCAAATTTGTTATTCGTCATATTGTTTTTTGTAGTAAGCCTGATATGCCCCCGAAGTCACATTTTCCATCCAATCGACATTATTCAGGTACCATCTGGCAGTTTTGATGAGTCCTTCCGGAAATTTTACCGAAGGCCCCCATCCTAGTTCATTTTTCAATTTACTTGCGTCAATGGCATATCGCTTATCATGCCCCGGTCTATCTTTTACGAAAGTAATCAACTCTTTAGAAGTGCCTTTCTCTCGTCCCAATTCATCATCCATAATATCACAAAGCAAATAGATTAGGTCAATATTCGTCCATTCGTTGTTACCACCGATATTGTACGTTTCTCCGGAGATACCCTTATGGAAAATGACATCAATCGCTGCGGCATGGTCTTCTACCCAAAGCCAATCCCTGGTATATTTACCATCGCCATAAACAGGCAGCGCCTTGTTATGTTTGATATTATTGATAAAAAGCGGCAATAATTTTTCAGGAAACTGATACGGCCCATAATTATTAGAACAATTGGACAAGACCACCGGCATATCATAAGTATGAAAATAGGCTCTCACAAAGTGGTCACTACTCGCCTTGGATGCCGAATACGGGGAACGCGGATCATAAGACGTCGTCTCCTTAAACAAACCGGTAGGCCCCAATGTACCATATACTTCATCCGTAGAAACATGGTAAAATAACTTCCCATCAAAATCCTTCCAATGATTTTTGGCGGCATTAAGTAAGACAACCGTACCAATTACGTTGGTTTCGACAAAAGCCATCGGATTGGTAATGGAGCGATCTACGTGGGATTCTGCGGCCAAGTGGATGACGCTATCCACGTCATATTTGGCAAAAACAGCTTGGACTTCATCGGATTTGGTAATGTCCACCCTCTCAAAGGCATAATTGGGCTTGGTTTCCACATCTTTCAAATTCTCCAAATTACCGGCATATGTCAAGGCATCCAAATTAATGATGCGATAGTCCGGATATTTATTAACCATCAAGCGCACCAAGTGAGAGCCGATAAAACCGGCTCCCCCTGTAATCAATATATTTTTCTGAAAAGTCATATTAATCTACTTTAACCACTTTTTTGAAATACTCATAAGTTTTGCGCAAGCCTTCAGCTCTAGGAACTCTAGGCTCCCAATCCAAAACTTTTTTAGCCAAGCTAATATCGGGTCTTCTGCGTTTCGGGTCATCTTCCGGTAATGGTTTGTGGATTTTATGAGCCTTAGGATTACCGACAATCTCCAATATTTCGTCTGCAAAAGTATTCATCGTAATCTCGGATGTATT
>JANTGI010000224.1 GCA_024762995.1 Saprospiraceae bacterium
ACTTCTTGGACGGCATCCAGGATGAGCATCGTCGGCTCAAGGGAGGTCGCCGGATTTTGGAAAATCATCTGAATATTGTTTTTTTCCTTTGGATGAGCCAAGGAAAAGTGGCCTTCATCTGCTTTTTCAATTCCGGAAAGGATTTTAGCGATGGTAGATTTGCCGGAACCTGATTGTCCGATGATGCCGAGTATTTCGCCTTGATGTAATTGGAAAGAGATTTGATGAATCGCTTGGATTCGGTGTTTTTTTTGTTGATAAGATTTGGAAATTTGTTGAACGGAAAGAATTATTTTGTCTTCTTTATAGGCTGGTTTGGTGACCGGAGCTAGAGATTTGGGGCGCTTTGTTTTGGGGATAAAGACGTGGTGTTCGAGATCAAACACTCGATCGGCCATATCGAACATGACGCTTTTGTCATGTGTTGTCCATAAAATAGTTAAATTTTCTTCTTTCTTGATTTCTTTGATGAGCGATAATATTTCAAATTGGATGTGAAGGTCCAGTGCGGTGGTTGGCTCGTCAGCGATGAGCAATTGAGTTTTTTTGGCGAGCGCGATGGCGATTAGGATTCGCTGTTGTTGTCCGCCGGAAAGCTGGTGTGGGTAGGCATCAAAAGCTCTGGAGACTTGTTTGAATTGAACTCTTTCGAGAAGGTCAAGCGCCTTTTTTTTTCTGTTTTTTTTGTTTTTAATATACCAAAGTGCTTCGGTGATTTGTTTGCCGCATTTCATGGACGGGTTGAGGGCTTCCTGGGGATTTTGAAAAATCATGGCGATATGCCGCTGAATATTTTCGGGGAAATGAAAAGGGGATTGCTCCAAATTAAATTCAACGACTTGGTCGGAAAAATGATAGATGATTTTACCGCAAGGTATGGCTTCCTTAGGCAAAAAGCCGGCGATAAGATTGCCCAAAAGACTTTTTCCTGCACCGGAAGGAGCTAATAAACCGATTATTTCGTTTTGCCGAATAGACAAACTTACCAGCTTAAGCGCAAAATCCCTTGCCCCGGGAAATTTTATAGATACGTCAACTAATTCAATCAGCACGATAAAAAATTTGAGCGGTGAAGGTAAGGGATTTTTGGGTTTTGTGAAGTTTTTTTGTGGGTGAGTTTTTTGGGAATAGTATGGAGATGTGCCTTGCGGCAAAAAATATTTTCTTTACCCTTTTGATTGAAGGAAGAAGGTTGTCGTTTGGGGGACTCTAGAGAGTTACTCCTGATATTGCGTCTTAGTGGCGACGAGTGACGATGCAATGTTCTTTTTCAAATTCAAAATTCAGGGGAGATTTATGTCGAAGCCAATCCACAAGGGTAGGGCCGAGCATTTTCCCGCGCCAGCCTGACGTTAAAGATTCGGGGAAGTTGTCCAAAATAGGATTACTGAGCCCCATTCCATTGACAACGAGGGATTCGGGGACGCCATACTCATAGCATCGTTGCTTAATCATGAGTTTTAGAAAGGTGAATCTGAGATTTTCTTCGGGAGATTTACGTTTGATATTATTGACGACGGTGAGTAGTTTGATTTCTTCAGGGGTTTGTTTTTTTTCTTCCCAGAACTTTTTGAATAGCGGCCAATTGCGTCGTACTTTGGAGCGGTTTAAAAGTCGATGTTTGGATATTTCGTGTTTGGATTGGTTGATATTTTTGACCACTTCCATAATCATTTTTTGGGGGAATACGGCATCTTTGGAAATGTTTTCGGAAGAGGCCAGGTCATCTCTCCAGCGTAAGAGTCTGAGCACCAATAATTTTTCTTTGGTGCGTAGTTTGGTCATTTGCTTAAATTTGAAAAACTCCTCTTGCCATCCGGTGGAAATGGTCGCTTTATGAACCATTAAACGGAACTCTTCTTCGGCCCATTCTTCCATCTTTTTGTCGGCGAGTTTTTGGGAAAATGAGCGCCATAAATCATATAAATAGCGTACATCGTCTGCGGCATAGACCAGTTGCTTGGCTGATAACGGGCGATTACTCCAATCGGTGATGCCGGCTGCTTTGCCAATGGATTTGCCTAATTCTGTTTTTATCAACTTTTGAAAGCCAACGGGATAAGGGTAGCCAAGGAAACCGGCAGCGATTTGGACGTCAAAAATATTTTTAGGAATGGTCGTGTATAGGGCATACAACAAGGCGTAATCATTGTTGCCGGCGTGGGTAATCTTTAAGATGTTCGGGTTTTCAAACCAGTCAAGAAGCGGGGAAATGTCTTGGAGCGTGATTGGGTCAATGAAGAAAATTCCATGTTTGCTTGAGATTTGTATCAGGCAGAGAAGGGGGATAAGGCGATTTTCTCCTATAAATTCGGTGTCGAATCCTAGCCAATCAATGTCTTGATGGAGGTCGATAAATTCATCAAAATCACTTTTGGTATCGATGAATTTGGGTTGGTTATGGTTATTCATGGTATAGATGCGGGCTGGTTTTTGTTGGTTATTAAATTTTTGGCACTGGACCAGAGTGATGTGTATCGTAAGAAGTTGATGGTTTTGGGGCTCCATCACTAATTCCCAAATATATCCTTAAAGAGAGCATACGACCGATGATGCGTAGGCATAGGCAGGTTATATTAAAAAATACTTGGTTTTGTACGTTATTTTATTTATTTTAAAGTCAATCTACAGGGAAAAACCCGTTATTGATTATTAAGTGCAAGTTTAAACATTCTTGCTGATATATTGGGTGTTTTTTGATGTTTATTTTTGAAATTCTCATCTAGGGCGTGCGGAAATGGGGTCATTGAATTAATTTGGAATTTACCGAGTCGTTGGAAGAATGGCAAATGTGTGTGGGTGTCAGAGCCGAATTGGGAGATTTATTGGGGAAAAGCTAAGTGCCGGACTGAAGTTGGTTTTCGTAAGCCCTAAGATTTTGTCCTATACAATGGGGGAAATTTAAAATGGGTGTGTTTAACAGATTGTACAAAAACAATATTCCAGACTTGTTGGCTAGTGGTCGTCATAAACTGCTATGCCTCCAAAATCCGCCTTGATTAAGAAAAAATTTGAAGGCTACAAAGGTGTCGCTCCTATGGAGCTAGAATTGACGTAAAACTTAAAAAAAGTGCAATATGTTTTATACACTTAAATGGTTAGTGGTAACTATAATAGATGTTTTTCGGTATCTTTGGAATCTAGTAGGTACTTATCTAAAAATGATGAACGGTGCCCCGTAGAAAAAATGGATTATCCACAAAAGTGAATAAATGATGA
>JANTGI010000225.1 GCA_024762995.1 Saprospiraceae bacterium
TTTTTCACGGAGCCCTGCTACGCATCGAAAATTATACCTTCAACAGACACAAAAATGCCTATTTTCTGCCTAAAAACAGGAGCACCTAAACAGTTACATAAAAACAACTATTCATCATCCCTATTGTGCTTTTTCATGGCCATATCCAATGGACTTGTGACTTCTGTAACGCTTTTTGTAGTTAAATGTGTGTAGATTAAAGTTATCATCTTACTGTCCTTATGACCAAATATAGACCGTGCAGAATCATGCAAACCAGAAAAACATAACCATTTCCCTAACCCTTCCCGGATGGTGTCGATTAGACAACTCCATCCTTGCATATCTATTTGGGGCGGTAGAAACCATAAATAGTAAGTATTCTAAATCTGTAACTGTTCAAATTAATAAAAGCGAATATACAACTTTTTTATTTAATTCTGCAAGAGTCACTCTTAATTCAAAGCTACAAACCCAAAATCCCTAAAAAAAGGTATCTATTTAGACACCCACCGGTTTTCACCACAAGCCATCATCTTACGCCAAACATCATCCATTCCCCTTAACAACCAACCGACAAAATACCCTACAATTTATTTCGATTAATCAAAGATAGGAGTTCATCCCGATAATTTTTGCCTATGGCCAGCAGTTTACCTTCTTTTTGGCCTTTCACTTCGATAGAGCTCCCTTCCACAGAGACAATTTTGCTGAGATTGACGATGTAGGAACGATGGATTCGCTTAAACCGGGTAGCCGGCAGCTTTTTCTCCAAGTTTTTCATCGTTTGGAGTGTGATGACACGCCCTGTTTCCAGCCGCAAAATAACATAGTCTTTCAGTCCTTCAATATAAATAATGTCATCATAGGCGATTTTCATCAACTTCTTGTCTGCTTTCACAAAAAAGAAATCATCACTATCCAAAGCCGTTTGATCGCCCCCTTTCGGCGAAAATTGCGCACGCGCCTTATTGACGGCCTTCAAAAAACGATCCATCGGAATCGGCTTTACCAAATAGTCCACCGCATTCAACTCAAACCCTTCAACCGCAAAATCAGGAAAGGCCGTCGTAAAAATAACCATCGGCGGATTATCCAAAGCCTTTAAAAAATCAATACCGGACAATTGGGGCATTTGAATATCCAAAAAGATTAAATCAACTTCTTCTTGCTCCAGTATTTCGTTGGCTTCGATAGCACTCTGGCAAGAAGCGACCAACTCCAAATGCCCTATTTGGCTGACATAGGTTTCCAGTACGTCAATGGCTAAAGGCTCGTCATCTACAATTAAAACTCTCATTTTTATTTGATCTTAGGGTACTTTAGTGGTGCGAAGACCTAAAGTACTTGGATGAATGCCATTTCGTTACATGGCAAAATTAATTTCTCTTGATGATTCAAATATAAGCATACCTTTCGGAAAAAAAGCGACTATTTCTACAAACCCTAGCAGATTTCCGAAATACAGGTGCCTTTTGTCGAAAGACTCTCTATTTCAAGCGAAAAAACAAACTTTTTTATCCTTTTCTCTTTAACTTTATCGCATGTTTAGCAAAATAAAACACTTCTTCGGTATTGAAAGCGTCAAAATCAAGCTCTTAATCCCCGAAAATCAACCCAAAGCCGGTGTCATCGTCGGCAAAGTGGCCTTTTCGTCCATGTCCACCCAAAAGGTCAATGGCTTAACCATTACACTTTTGGAACACTACACCAAAGGGCGTAAAAAGAAAAAGGAAAGACAAACTTTTGAATTGGGCACGATTACCCTCGACCGTTCTTTTGATGTGCCCGCCGGCAAAACCATTAAAATCGCCTTTAAACTCCATTACGCCAAAATGAACTCCGAAATGGATCATCTCGCCCAATCAAACGTCCTCATGAAAGGAGTCTCCAAAGCGGCCAAATATGTCGGCAATATTCAATCGCAATATGAACTCATCGCCGAAGCCAATGTCGTCGGAGCCGGACTAAACCCGTTTGACAAGGTTATTTTGGAGATTGATTAAGGGGGCCGGACATTACTTATTTGGCGGTTGAAATATCCCGATAGTGTATAAGACAAAATCATCGATTTGCGCGATTTTAGCCTGATTTTGTTGCAATTCCAAGTTTTTCCCCGGACAGGCATGCACCCCGACCAACGGCACGACCGGCTCGACATCCAAAAAGTCAACATACACTCCATTATTCAATTTCATGAGTGGCTGCCCTTCTTCCTGCTTGATGTGGTAGGCTATTTTCTCCCGGTCGAGCCATTGCTTCATATCTTTCAAACGCACGGTCGTAAATGGTTTGATGATTCCAAGATCCAACTGAAAAAACGTATTCTCCAACTGCAAAACTTCATCATGATTGTGGCAATCATACAACAATTCATCATGATGAATCAAAAAGGCCGGATGCGGCTTAGCTTGCGCAAAATGAATTTCCCATCCGCCATAAGCCAGCAAAAACCCGTTTCGCAGTTGGTACTGTTCGGATGGTGGCCCAAATTGCGCGACCACATCCTGCAAACTCATACCCAAATGAACCGGCCCCAAATGCCCGGTTTTAAGAAAATCTAAAATGGTAATGTTTTTCATCCGCTCAAAATTCAAAAAATCTTTGTCGTGCATGTCACTGCGGCAGCACTTCAAAAATCTTATTTCGTATATCGTCAATCTTAAATCCTTTCTTCAGCAACTCCCCAAAAACCCACTTCTAAAAGATTTAAGAGTAAAGATTGAAGAAGTTAAACTGAAGCCAAAATTCATAACCCTTTCACCCCTGCCTGCAGCAGGAAGGTTTAACCAATATCACAAAGCCAAGAATGAGCGACACCGTTAAACCGTTAAACCGAAATCACTCCAGCTTAACTTTATCCATCAGCGTCTCCGTATCATTCACCAATTTGGTCAATTTTTCTTGGAGTTCTGCTTGTTTATCGGTATCTCCGGATTTTTCCACTTCTTTAATTTCCTGTTGGAGATTGGCCTTTCGTTCATCGAGTTTATCGATACCTTCGAGCAATTTTTTGTCCAATCCCCCGATTTTTTCTCTTACGCCCTTGTAGGCATTACCCAGTTTTTGGAGTGCCTTATCGTATTTTCCGGCATCGAATTTAGTCCTTTCCTGTTTAATCAAATCTTTGACGGAAACGGCCACTTCCTTGACTTGACCGAATATTTTTTGAGAATTAGCCTTCTCGGTCGCCGACCCAAAAAAGTAATTATAGCCTAAAATGCCAATCAAT
>JANTGI010000226.1 GCA_024762995.1 Saprospiraceae bacterium
ACTGTCATAATCTCTAACATCACCAATGATAAAATTAAGTTTAGTATTTTTTAATTTAATTCGCATATCTTCCTGTTTTTTCTCATCCCTATTAAATATCCGAATCTCTTTCATATCATACTTTAAAAAATGCTTTAATACTGCATTTCCAAATGAGCCTGTACCTCCTGTAATCAATAGCGTTTTGTCTTTAAACATTTTAATCTCAATTAATTTACTGCGATGCAGCGGTTATAAAAATATGGTCTTCACCTTATCGCTCTGACTAATTAATTCAACTCATCTTGAGTAATTTTACTGGAGTCAACTTCCCAGAAAAGATGGGGCTAAGGTCTATATTGGTTGTTTTTCGCATTGGTCAAGTTTGCGGCGTTACCTTAGTATCATTTGCGAATTAAATCGCAGATTATTCAAAAATAGTCTTTTCTTTATGGAATTCAGCCCTAGAACCATTCATTTCTTCTCGATAATCGAAAGGTCAAATCATCCATTTCGAATTTCCCCCACCAACCCCACGGCCTGACCAGTCTCATCAACCCCAAATCCACCACCTTCCAAAATATCCGCATAACTCCGTGTATGTAAGTCTGTAAAGCCACCACTAAACTCAAATTCTTCCCCATCAATCATCAAGGCCCTATATGTTTTACCGCCCTTGGCTTTTACCTTTTCAGGCAACTGGTGATAATCTATGCTCAATCTCCATTTTACTTTTGCTTGCGCCAAATACACGCAAAGTTTCATGACAGCTAATCTGATAAATCAAACCCCAAGAAATCCTTCAAAATTATCTTGATGAACAATTTGCGTTTCTGCATTAGGGTAGTGGTTTAAAAACGAGCTGGGAAATTTTGCTTTTGCTTTTTTGCTCCACTTAAACTCGTAGGCAAAGAGCTTTCCTTCTCGCTGTTCGATATAGTCAATTTCTTGCTGGGTGGTAGTCCGCCAAAAATACTTGTTAGAGAAGATATTTTCGTAGCTGGTATATTTAATACGTTCACTAATTAGAAAATTTTCCCACAAAGCACCCGTATCATTGCGCATGGACAAAGTGTTGAAGTTTGAGATTACAGCATTTCGAATACCATTATCGTAAAAGTAGATTTTTCTTGATTTTTTTAGCTCAGTCCGAAGATTTCGACTAAATGACGGCAATCGAAAAACAATAAAAGCCTTTTCCAACAAATCAATATAACTTTCTACAGTTTCATTATCCAAGCCAACGATACGTCCTAACTCTGCATACGAAACTTGGTTTCCAAGTTGATAGGCTAATGCTTGAAGCAATTTCAAAATTTTATCGGAAGATTTTATCTTATTCCAAGCCAATATATCCTTATATAGGTAATCAGATGCTAACGAAAATAGGGTTTTCATTTTATCGTGTTCAGAAGTCACCACATCTGGATAATACCCAAAAACAAGTCGATCTTCTAAAGACTTTAATTCTTGATATAGACCCGAATGGGCCACCATTTCTGAAAAGGATAAAGGAAATATTTGATACTCCCATTTTCTTCCTGTTAATGGCTCATTAATCTTATTCGCTAATTCAAAAGAGCTAGACCCCGAAGCGATTAACTGTGTACTTTGAATCTGATCGGTAATCAATTTCATTTTGATGCCTATATCGCTGATTCGTTGTGCTTCATCAATAACAACAAATCGATTTCGCCCTATCATTTTCTTGAGCCGCTCTACTGTAACATCTGCAAAAGCAAGTCTATCTGTCGAGTTATCCCCATTAAACCAAATAACATCTGCCCGATTGCTTAAAATGGCTTTCAGTAATGTTGTCTTTCCTGTTTGCCTTGCGCCTAAAAGGATGATGGCTTTCTTGTCTCCGAGCCTGTTTCTTATTTCCTTATCAAGTTGCCTTAGTATCATATTGCTAATATTTGCGAATCAAATCGCTAAATATAGCGATAATTTGCGAATCAAATCGCAGATTATTCAAAAATAACCTTTTCTTTATGGAAATCAGCAGAAAACCATCATCCATTCCGAATCTTCCCCACCAACGCTACGGCCTTACCAGTCTCATCAATCCCAAATCCACCACCTTCCAAAATATCCGCATAACTCCGTGTATGTAAGTCTGTAAACCCACCACTAAATTCAAATTCTTCCCCATCAATCATCAAGGCTCTATATGTTTTACCGCCCTTGGCTTTTACCTTTTCAGGCAACTGATGAGAATCCGTGCTTAGTCTCCAATTTACTTTTGCTTGCGCCAAATGCAACTCACCTGAAGCATAATTCGGTGATATCTTACCCACTTTATTCTCTACAACATCCCCAAAAATCCAAATCAACATGTCAAAGAAATGGATACCAATATTGGTGGCTATTCCACCCGACTTACTGACGTCTCCTTTCCAACTGTAGTCGTACCATTTTCCCCTTGTCGTGAGATAGTCTAGCTGTATTTCGTAAATCTTGTCTGGAGACCCGGCATCTATCCGCTTTTTCAGCTTAATGACTTGCGGGTGCAATCGCAACTGGAGAATTGTGAAAATCTTTCGTCCAGTTTCTTTTTCTATTTCCGAAAGGGCATCCAAATTCCATGAATTTAAAACTAAGGGTTTCTCACAAACCACGTCGGCTCCTAATCTCAACCCAAACCGAATATGCGCATCATGTAGATAATTTGGCGAACACACAACCAAATAGTCAATCCCCTTTCCTTGCCTTCTCAACTTATCCAAATGCCGATCAAATCGCTCTATTTCTGTAAAGAAGTCTGTCTCTAAGAAGTATCGATCCAATATTCCGACTGAATCGTGTGGATCCATCGCCGCTACCAACTCATGCCCCAAGTCTTTGATGGCTTGCATGTGACGTGGTGCGACGTAGCCTGCGGCTCCTATTAGGGCGAATTTTTTCTTTTGGTTCAAATGGCTTCGGTTCCCGCCTGCAACGGGCAGGTTCAATTACCCTTCGGGCGTTCATTTGATGCTTTCGCATCGTTCAATTTGTCCTGCGGACGTTCAGGTGTGACTAACGCCATGTTCAATACGTTAAGTTTACCTGGTGGGCGTTCAATTGATGCTTTACATCATTCAACTAAGCATCCAAAAAACCAGCCCAAAACATCCTCGACTTTTCACTTTACCCTCAATTCCACTTAGCAATCAACCGGTTACGATATTCCATATTTTCCAACCGACAATCAAGTTGGTTACCGTTACGAAAAGCTAAAATTTG
>JANTGI010000227.1 GCA_024762995.1 Saprospiraceae bacterium
ATTTTTGGCTTTACCGACGTATAGGGTCGTCCCTTTGTCATCTTTGTATTGATAGACACCCGGTGTTTTGGGGATGGAAGGAGCGATTTTTTTATAATTTTCGGAATCCAAGGGTTATTTTTTTTAATGTGACATCGTAAAAGTGCTGTTGCAGCACTAGAAATACATCATTCTGTGTTAAAAAAAAAGTAAAATCCGCACAAAGATTAGAAATAGTAGGTGTTATTATAGTATAAGATTGTGATATATTTTAAAATCCCTTACATTTGTCTTGCCAAACAAACCGCGAAAATCAAATACATATAATGGACTATACGCCTATATTTAGTGCAATCTCTGCGTTTTTGGTGACTTACTTTTTAATTCCACCCATAATAAACGTTGCGCGGATTAAGAAGTTGTATGATGTCCCCAATGACCGGTCAGCCCACACGGAGATTACGCCTTCGTTGGGTGGTATAGGTATATTTGCAGGGATGATAATGTCCGTTGCTTTTTGGGCGCCGTTTCAGTCCTTTGCAGAATTACAGTACATATTGGGGGCGTTTCTAATTATTTTTTTGTTTGGTGTACGAGATGATATTATGCCGTTGGCGCCTAGGAAGAAACTTGCGGGGCAAATAGCCGCTTCTTTAGTCTTGATTTTTAAAGCGGGAATTTATATCAGTAGTTTGTATGGTGTATTTGGAGTTTGGGGAATGCCGCATTGGGTGGCTTGGCCGATTACGTTGTTTAGTTATATCGTGATTATTAATTCTGTCAATCTGATTGATGGGATTAATGGATTGGCAGGCAGTCTTACGGTGTTGGTTTCCGGGGTGTTGGGCACATGGTTTTGGTTAGCCGGGGAGGTTGGATATGCGGTGTTGTCCTTTTCGTTATTGGGGGCGACGATTGGATTCCTAAAATATAATTATACGCCGGCTAAGATATTTATGGGAGATACCGGCTCCTTATTGGTGGGTATCACGTTGGCTTTATTGTCCATCCATTTTATGGAAGCGAATGGACATTTGACGCCGGATAATCCGTTATGGTTTGATTCTGTTCCGGCTATAGCGGTTAGTTTGTTGGTGTTGCCTTTGTACGATACTATACGGGTATTCATCAGGCGTATTCTAAAAGGTAAGTCACCATTTTCTCCTGATAAGACACATATCCATCATGTCATGTTGGATATAGGACTTTCTCACTTACAGGCCACCGGTTTATTAATTTTAGGTACGGTTTTGTTTTTTGTCATGGCTATTTCGTTGCAGTCAATAGGAACATTGAACTTAGTTTTGCTCATCATATTTTGTTCTATTGCAGCATCAACCGTATTGAGTGCTTACGCAAAAAGAAGGCAAATTCATCAAGCGCCAAAAGACATTTCTGTGAAGGAAAAGAAGAAGAGTAAATCAAGTTTTAAAGTAAAGGAAACGCAGAGTGATACTTAAATTAGGTGCTATTTTTTTGGGAGGTGGCTTAGGGAGTCTGGCCAGGTTTTATATGGGATATCGGTGGAATGTCGGCGAAGGGCAATTTCCTTATGGTACGGTCTTGGCGAATGTGGTTAGTTCCTTTATTTTGGGATTGGCGATGGCTTATTATTTGGCTCATCCTGATTGGAAGGTCAACTATAGGTTGCTTTTGATGACGGGTTTTTGTGGGGGCTTTAGTACGTTTTCTACTTTTTCGAGCGAGGTGGTTCTTTTTCTGAAAAATGATCAAATGGGAATGGCTTTTCTTTATTTGGGCATTTCCATAATTTTGGGATTGTTCGCTGTTTATTTGGGTATGAAGGTGTACGGTTTGCGGTAGGGCTTGCGCCAAAAAGAAGTATTTCCCGGAGCAAACTAATCACGCATCAGTAGGTTCATCTCTTAAAAGAATAATTAATACTCACTTCATGTGTGTTGCCAAATGCGCCGCCTGCCTGCAAAAATGACGGGTTAAAGGCATATTCGATGTGCATTAAATTATCATTACTGAAAATGTCGTATAGATTTAGGCCGATTCCCCCGTGAGCGGTGCCCGAAGTATTAAGCCCTAATTCCAAGGAGAAATTGTCATTAACATCAAAAATCATGTGTATATCGGCGTTCATTGGAATATTTTGGGTGTATCGAATCCAAGTGTTAAATTCAAGGGCTTGTTCGCTATAAAATGACTTCCGGATTTTTGCGTAAGCGTAGTAATGTAAGTTTGTCGTAAGGTCAAATTCATTGGATTGATCCTTGAATACTTTTTGATTAAAGCCTAGATTCGTTATGGAGAATCCGGTATTTAATTTGGTATCTGCAAATATTCCATGTTTGAAACTATTGTAATAACTCACGCCCAAGCTAAGTTGTGGTTTAGATGCTTGAGTGTTTTGGGCGGTTAGAATATCATTCGGGTATTTTGATTGCAGCGATGTGGTGTTGATTCTATATTGGGTGGCTCCAATATGCAGTCCGGCAGAAATACCACCTAAAACCGGGTCATAATTACTCATAATACCGGCGAGCCTAAGGGAAACTCCGGTTATGGAAATCGGACCGGCTTGGTCATTTGTAATATAGCCACCCATCAATAAATTAAAGGTATTCTCAAATTGGGTGATGTATTCTCCTTTTAAAAATTGCGTTTTGGGTGCCGTAGAAAGATTGGCCCATTGCCTGCGTGTGGCTGCTCCAAAAATCAGATTGTGCTCATAGATTGTGTATTCATCCGGAACACTGGAAGGGTTGTAAATGCCTTCAAATTGATTGTAAAGGGAGAAAGAAGCTTGCTGCTGCGCATGGGCATGCGTACCCGAAAACACAATTAGAAAAAGGCATCCTATTAAGTTAATAAAATTTTTCATTGTTCTGTTTTAGATTAATGGACAATTAAGATATATCCTTTGTAGGAACGGCTCATCTTGTCGTTTAATTGAAGGGTGAAGTAATAGGTTCCGTCCGGTAAGGTTGATCCATTATAGTCTCCTTTCCAATCATTATCGTATCCTTTCTTTTGGAAAATAATGTCTCCCCATCTTGTGTAGATAACTAATTCATTATTAGGGAATTGTAGTGCAAGCTGTGGAGCTATTTCTGTAAATTTTAGCTGGTCGTTTTCGCCGTCATTATTGGGCGTAAGGAGCATTTCAAGTTCTTGATTATGTGGTGGCTGTACACAATGTGGTGGACTAATTGTTATTTGGGTGGTACATCCGGTATTGTC
>JANTGI010000228.1 GCA_024762995.1 Saprospiraceae bacterium
TCCTAGTATGGTAGAGCGAAATTCATTTCGCACATTCGAGCAGCGCAGCGTTGCGAGTTTTTGATTCCGGTTTTAGGATACTCCTGCTTTTTTTCCATTGAACTGGTGCCTGTCTTATACCTTACCAATGATTTTACTTGCACCTACCTTGTGGCGGGATGGTGCTGCGCCATCCCTACACTGCCAAATAAATTTACCAGTACCAACATCTGAATTTTACCACCATGTGAAAACCAAGTATTTTTTGCCATAAGCTTGCCTTCCGTTGCGCAGCAGGCAGGTCCCCATTCAGCAAGGGGGCATTAGGGGTTAAAAACAAAAAAATCAATAAATACTTGGTTTTCTTCGGGGCAAATACTTAGTTGTCTCCAGAGTAGATACAAAACAGTTTGATCGACAACTTGTGGAATACATTGCAAATCTCTTTGCAAAAATGCTCCCCGTAGCGAAGGCTACGACTCCGCTTTTTACTTCGACCTTTACAAAATCAGGCGACAGTTCCCCATCCCCCTTCACTTAGCGGGCTTGCTCCGCGCCCGCTGTTCCGGTGGATTGGGAGCTGTCGCTTTAGCTCAGGGGGATGCCGATAGCTAACCAGCCGACTGGAAGGCACAAGCCAACCGAAACCCGATATCGTCAGAACGATCGCCGGGAAACCAGCCGCCGCGATGCGACACACGGCAGAGCTGCGGATTGCTGAACCAGCCACCGCCACGGAACACACGATCAGACCCTTTACCACCAGTTGGATTTGTCACAATCCCTTTATCCAAACATTTCTGATAATAATCACTATCGTAATAATCCCAACACCATTCCCATACATTACCACTCATATCAAATAGTCCCAGTTGATTTGGCAGTTTTAAACCCACATCCTTAGATTCTTGATTGCTATTGTAGTCATTCCAAGCAACGTCATCAATACCATTACTTCCAGCATATTTATATTCAGCAAAATGAACTTCATTTTTCATTTTTACCAAATGTCCACCCATAGCAGCATACTCCCATTCCGCTTCGGTTGGCAATCGAAAACCTTTCACTTTGGTCATATCCCAAGTTGGATTTTTATTTTCATCTATATGATTGCCATCTTCATCATAGGCTGGTGATTGACCTTTCAACTGACTTAATTTATTGCAAAAGAGTATCGCATCTTCCCAACTTACTTGTTCTACTGGTCGAGTATTCCCTTGAAATCGTGCAGGTCTCACCATATCTGTTTCTTTCATTACTTCGTACCATAATGCTTGTGTCACGGTGTATTGTCCTATCATGAAATTATCAACTGCTACCTTATGTATTGGTTGATTATTTTTATCACCCATCCAAAAAGTACCAGACTCCACCTTTATCATCTGAAAAGAAGTATCTCCAATCTCTATGGATGCTGATTCGATTGTTTTTGTTGTCATGTGATATTAATTTTAAAAGAAGGCAGTGGAGTCTTCATTCTTGACTACCAACACCACTACCTTATACGACAAAGTCGCCTATTTGCCCAAAAACGGGCAGGACAATAATCTGTTCGGTGGAAGCTATCCGGCATTCCCCTGAGCTGGAAGGCACAAGCCAACCGAAACCCGATATTGTTATTACGATTGTCGGGATTCCAGTTGTTGCGATTCGACACACGGCAGTTCTGCGGATTGTTGATCCAGCTACCGCCACGGTTCACACGATTAGACCCTACGACCATTACCCTATCTCTTTTCTACAACCTTAAAAGTACATTTTTTCTCCATTTTTTCGCATTTGCATGCTGAGTAAAAGCCACCAGAGACAATCCCCTATGCTGACAAGTGGCTTCATCCCAGATGCCTGAATGATATTTTTTATCCATTTTTTTCATTTTTATAACAAACCGCTTTCTACTTCTCTTACCCAACTTTACATCATAAGGAAACACAATATACGACAAAAACGGCAAGCCCAATTTAGAATGATTCAATAGTTTCGGTTTTAGCGTAAGCGCCAACTGCTCTTCAATATACTCCCTTACGGAAAAAAAAGCCTTCTTTAGTACATCTTTATTACCATGCCACAAAATCATATCATCCATGTATCTGACATAGGCGACTCGAAGCTTTTCCTTGGCAAAATGGTCTAAACCACTTAAATAGTGATTGGCAAAATATTGACTGGACAAATTTCCAATAGGCAAACCTGTAGCAGAAGAATCTTCATAGCTGTTTATTATTTTATTAAAAATCGTCAATACACCAACATCCTTAAACATAGCCGCCAACTGTTTTTTCAAAATCTCGTGATCTATACTCGCAAAAAACTTCCTTACATCCAGTTTTAGAAAAAAATCATATTGCTTCGTATATTTTTTGGCGCGCTCCAATGCCGCATAAGTACCTTTTCCCTTTCGACTGGCGTAGCTATCATAGATTTGCTTTCGTTCAAAAAAGTCATGACATACATTCATCATGGCATGGTGCAATACCTGTTCTTTGAAGGCGCTTGCGCAAATATCACGCTCTTTGGGATCGTAGATTTTAAAATAATGATAATTACCTACATCTACATTACCTGATAGTATTTGCTTGCGCAAAAGCAATAAGTTAGCATCCATATCCTGTTGATATTCAATGATTTTGGTAGCATATCGCTTGCCTTTTGCCGCTTTCCATGTCGCTAATCTCAAATTATCAATATCAGCAATCTTCTCTAATAATTTACCAATCCGCTTCATACTTCATTGTCTTTTGGGAATAAAAAAGGAAACATATTTTTCAATTTTCTTTGCTCCTATTCCTTTTATTTTAGACGCTTTTTCAAGGGTTAGCTCCTTTATTTGGGCCAATTCCGCCATCTCTTCATTGGTCAATATTAAATATGCCGGAACCCCTTCATCCGTTGCCACTTTCTTCCTAATATCTCGATATGCCTTATATCGCTGATAGCTTTCTTCATCCAACACTTTTTTATAGTCCACTTTGGGTCTTGACATACCGGGGTTGGAGATGCTTCCCCCTTCGATATATTTAATACAAAAACTCCAATATGAACTCCTCCCATCATTGACCAACTCACTATCCAACTGAAGCACTTTTTGGGAGCGCAGAAAGCGATTCATCTCCCTATTCAATTCTTCACCGCCATACGTCGGTATGGAAAATATTTTTATTTGCATCATGGCTTTTT
>JANTGI010000229.1 GCA_024762995.1 Saprospiraceae bacterium
TACTTTTTTAGTTCAACAATGACATCTTCGGACATTTCTTTGTAATGCTCATAAACCAACTGCCCAATCTCCACCATCGCTTGCACGGGGTCTTGAGCGGATTGGATGATGGCAGAGATTTTGGTTCTTTCTTGGGCGATATGTGCCATCACCAACTCTTCAATCAATTTGGATTTTGAACTAAAATATTTATAAATAGTCTTCTTGGACATACCAATCTCAAAAGCCAAGTCATCCATACTCGTGGCTCGAAACCCTTTTTTTCGAAATAAACTTGCACCTGCTAGTAAAATTCGATGCTTTATTTGCTCGTCCTTATTCATGCGGCAAAGATAGCGGAAAATAATTTGGAAACGCAAGTAGTTTTTAAAGTTTCCATTAATTTTTTCTAAAAATTCTTTGGATGCCCCCGTTTTTAGACAAAAATGGGCAGGGCATAATCCGGCAGGAACCTGAAAAATACCAAAATGAAACAGACTAGAGTCACTCCCATAAAAAGCCCCCTAGCCTACTCAATAAACCACCAATTGAATGGTATCTAAGTCTAATCGTAATTTTAGGTAAGAAGTTAATTTGGCCATTCGATGCTTGCCAATCTTCTTTTTGGTGTGAATGATACTTACCGGTACGGTATCTAAACCATCTCCGGCCGCTTTAACGACCTCGTCAAAACCAAATTCGACAATTTCCGGATATTCTACCTGTAACTCCTTATAAATCTTCGCAATAGGTCGATTGTGGGCCTTCGTGTAGGCATATAATTGATTCTTTAGCTGTTTAATTTCTTCATCCTTTGTCGTCATCAATTCGTCGTTTCTCTTATATAAATCTTCCAAAATTTCTGTACGCAGATTTTTATTCATATCCGCCAACTCATCATTAAGGTCTTCGTTAAATTGCTTAATCTTTAGTTTGGCACCGGCGAGCCCAAATTTTGCCAAGCGCCCTTGCATATCCAAAATTTCTTCATCGCTCATTCTCTCTCCAAGCAAGGTGACTTCAATAATCGGCTCCTTTTTATCAAAAATGGTTTCATATTTAATGACGGCCCGATTGTCAAAATTAAAATGAGTATTGACGAAAGACTCCGCTTTTTGTGTAAACACCACTTCCTTCACCACATTGATGGCCACAAAGACACTAGGGATAATGGTAATCAAAGCTAAGAAGATGATGGCATTTCGTGCCCGTCTTTCTGTCTTCGCATCAATATAAGACCGCATCGGAAACTTTAAATAACGCACCACAACCATCGTCGCCAATGCAATAAAAATTCCGTTAATAAAGAACAAATACAAAGCCCCAAAAAAATACTCCCAATTTGCGGAAGCCAATCCATATCCGGCGGTACATAATGGGGGCATCAGAGCGGTCGCAATAGCCACTCCGGGAATGGCGTTGGAATATCCTTCTCGAGTACTCACGATAATCCCAATTAAACCCCCGAAAGTGGCTATCAAGACATCAAATATTGTAGGTCGCGTTCGCGCAAGCAATTCAGATTGTGCTTCATGCAAGGGCGTCAACCAAAAATAAAGGGCGGATGTCAACACAGAAATCACTAAGGCAATCAAGAGATTTCGTCCGGCGTCCTTAAAAAGTCCGATATCATTGGTGCCCAGCGCTAATCCTATCCCCAAAATCGGTCCCATCAACGGAGAAATTAACATGGCCCCGATAACAACCGCCGTAGAGTTCACATTTAATCCAACGGAAGCAATCAAAATAGCGAAAATCAAGGTCCATAGGTTGGCACCACGATATTGGATACCCGCCTTTATGTCGTCAGTTGCCCCCTTCCAATCCGTATCATCATAGATATTAAAGATCCCTTTAAAGTAGGTACCAAAGTCCTGTAAGATGTTACTCAATTTCATAATATATGGATATTGCTTGCGCAAAAATACCAAAAAAATTGAGAATGGCTTCGATTCACCTGCTGTAACTGTTTATGTACCCTAAAAAAGACTAATATTTGATTCCTATATACCCATACGACATGGAGTATGCCGAATAAAAAAACTCTCCTACTTTGCATCATACAAAATAGGAGAGTCTATAATCATAACCTTTTACCCCTTTACCAAGGCCACATAGCCAAGGAGGAGCGATAACGGTGTTCAGTTATGCCGAACATTACTTTCCGGTCTTAGAAAGATTCTCCAGACTAATCACAAAACCATTTAGCTTTTTCTTTTTGGCCAAACTATTGCGATAGCTTTGGGCTTGATCTTTCGTAGGGAATGGTCCTAAAATAATTCTATATTGAGAGCCAACCGGCCCTTCTTCCACACTCAACAAAATATTTTTGAAAAAATCCTCCTGTAAATCAGCGATGAATTTAAAAACATTGTCATAGTTTTCGAGCAATCCTACTTGCACCCCAAATCCGCTTTTCTTAGGTCTCAATACTTGTACTTTGTACAGGTCAAACTCTTTATAGTTAGCAGATGTAACAATGGTTGCATTGTCTTTTTTCTCCGTTTTCTTAGGCTCATTTGGATTATTTTGCGTCTTTGCAGCCCCTTTTATATGGTAGGTCTTCTTCGCCTTTTTGGGAAGCGACTTTTTAGTTGATTTTGATACCTTTTTTTGGGTGTCTTTCGGTTTTGGAGTAGGTGCTTTGTCCGCAGTCATTTTTTCCGATGCTGTCGGAGCTTTATTGACATTGACGTTTGCATTTGACGGAGTAGTCGGAGCTTTGTCCACCACTTCTAGTTTGACATTAGCCTTGCCATCATCAACCATACCCAATCTTTGGGCGGCAGCTTTGGACAAGTCGATGATTCGTCCTTTATTAAAAGCCCCACGGTCATTAATACGTACAATGATTGATTTTTTGTTGTCCAAGCGAGTGACTTTGACCATTTGGCCGTAAGGCAAGCTTTTGTGGGCTGCGGTCAATTCATTTGGATGATAAATCTCTCCACTAGCGGTTTGGCGCCCATCAAATAAATCCGAGTAATAAGTAGCTATCCCATATTCTGTATATTGCTTATCAAGAATAGCGGAAGAAAAAGTAAAGGAAAGAGCAGTAAAAATCAGTGCTGCTCCTAAAATTCGTGCGGTTAATTTTCTCATAATTGCTGTTTTTTTGGTTATCTACATCAT
>JANTGI010000230.1 GCA_024762995.1 Saprospiraceae bacterium
ATATTTTGAATAGTAAGCATAAGTTGGCCACCGAAAGTATCCGTGCAGATCAGTTGGAAGGCGTGCATTTAATCAACGATTATCGAGATAGTAAAGATATAGAAACTAAAAAATCCGGTAAAACAGCACTTGATGTAAGAATTAAAGAAAGTGAACGGGAAAAGTGGTCAGGACAAGTGCAGGCTTTTGGTGGGTATGATAAAAAATGGGCACTGGATTTTAGCACTTTTCAGGTCGGTGAAAAATTGGGAGCGACCATTTTTGCGAAAGCGAATAATACTGGTGAGCAAACGATGTCTGTTCAGGATTACATGAATCTAAAGGGATTTCAGATTCTTCATAAACTGAAACCCTATGGTGATGTAGAAGATTTATTTCCTAAAAATTTTAAAATTAGTCCGCAAACCGTCCAAAATTTAGATGCCATCGTGGCTGGTGGAATCGACTATGATATAAATAATAAAAGTGCCATCAAAGGTGATGTTATTTTGGCACAGCTCAATCGAAAAGAGCAAGAGTTCTTTCGTCAGGAATTCCTTGGTTCTCAGGACTTTAGAAGTGGAAGCCAGCTTGCAGAGTCTGTGCAGCCTATTTTGGGCGGACGTATCCTTTCGGAAAATAAATTAAATAAAAAGCTTTCCGTGAAAGTAGGTGTGAGCGCTAATTATGAGAAAAATAATCTCCAACAAATGACAGCAGGTCAGTATGGCAATCAATTTTTTGATTTGGATAATCATCAATTTAAGGAGCATTGGAGTTGGGTGCCGGAGTTTAAAATTAAATATTTCCCTACTAATAAGATAAGACTGAGATGGCAAGTGGCTTATTTCAATGAGCAAAAAAATAAGACGAATGACTTTTCTGATATTTCTCCGATTTTGGGTTTGAGTTTGCCTGCCCAAAACGGTCTGTATGCCTTCGAGCAATCTATGAATGGTCACGCACAAAAGTGGATTAGCTTTGCGGACTTTACTTATGACTTGAAGAAAGCTTGGTATTGGGGGGTGGAGTCCACCAATGAACTAGGTACATATCGCACTGATTTTTCGGCAACTAGCGACTATGGGGGTTATACGCAGCTTGCGCAAAAATTGAATACATACAAGTTAAAATTAGTATTAGATACAACCCAATGGCTGATTAAATCGGGTTTGTCTTTGGTGGATAATCGGATAAAACTGTATCTGGATCAAGAAAAACAGCCATTAAAATTACGCCCCAATTTGACCCTAAAGTATTTGTTTAGTAGGACACATTTTGTCATGTTTACCTTGAATGCAAGCGAAGAAGCGGCTCCAACAAAATATGGGCATTCGATTTTGGAAGCCATCGACAGTCGTCAAAGTCAATCTTATGCGATTGATTGGCAAAATAGTGCCACCCACCAAGATTATGCGTTGAGCTATTTGAGATTTGGTCTGGGGCGGGGGCAGATGATTTATGCTTTGGTGACTTACTCTAAGGTGGATAATCCCATCGGAACGAATGTAATCAATCATGGCGATTATGTGGAGATGAAACTACTTCGTTTGCCTAATCAAAAAACCTTTGCGACACGATTAACTTATAGAGATAGAGTGGGAAAAGGACTTTTTGCAACAGCGAAATATAACCTAACGGATGTAAATGGTTTTAGTGCAAGCCAAGATGTAATATCAAAAATTCATCAAACAAGACATTCATTGAGTCTCGGACTTTCGTCAAAATGGAAAAAGAAAGTGAATTATAAAATCAATTATTCGCTAAATTGGACACGGCAGCAATTTGGAGCGTCTCGAACTGCTCGGCGATTTGTCCGGCATCAACCTGCCTTGGAGATAAGCTACGGAAACAAAAGTTTTTTGTGGAAGAATAAATTAAGGTATCGCTCATCCGGCACGGAAGCCATATCGTTAGTAAGCTGGAATTTGGATACAGATATTTCTTACAAGCTAAAGAAAGCCCGCTGGCGATTCTTCATAAAAGGCAGGAATTTACTAAACCTGATACCGATTGAACAAATAGATACTCATTTTACACAGGCCTACATCGAAGAAATTACCTATCAATCTTTTCCCGGATTTCTTTTAGTCGGCATTTCAAAGGAGTTTTAGGTTGTAGAAACGTCATACTTTTTCAGTTGTCATCACAAAATAGATTTGCCAAATTTACGCCAAGACACATGCAGTCAGTATGACATTAATGAGCTACAGGAACAAACCTACAATTGGAATTCTCCCAAATAGATTTGCCAAATTTACGCCAAGACACATGCAATCAGTATGACATTAATGAGCTACAGGAACAAGCCTACAATTGGAAATCTCCCAAATAGATTTGCCAAATTTACGCCAAGACACATGCAATCAGTTTGGCATTAATGAGCTACAGGAATAAGCCCACAATTTTGGAAATCTCTATACCGGCCCAATCCCACGAAAAATACTCACAAAAAACAATATTAACCCATTGGTTATCAATGGTTTTTAGTTTTTAGTATGCAAAAATAGTGTCACAAAAACCACCCCAATCCCCTAGATTTTAATCATTTCCCTTTTGTCGCAAGACCCGGCCCCTTATCTTTGTATCAACAAACAACACAAACAGAACTAATTCCTAAGGGACACAACAAAAACACTGACCAACAAACAAAGGGACACAACAAAAACACTAGAACAACAGAGCTGATCACCAAAACACTTACACACAAACACATTTCAGCGAAAACACATGACTCAAACAACAACTAAAAAGCCCTTCGGGGCTTTTTTTTATCTTTAGTGACTGCTTTGCCAAAAAAGGCGCCCGTTTTTTGGGTATTCGATGAGAATTGCTTATTTTTGCGACGGATACAAAACATAAGGACGCTTATGAAGGGTGAAGATAGAACTTTTAGAGCTTTCAGCTAGCTCACAAGAAATTCTATTCGCTTAAGTTCAGAGTTATGAAGCCAAATTTTGTAAACCATTGACCTTTATTTTTTACCTGCTTTAATTTTGTTGAATCCGCCTGTATCGCCGGGCTGTAAAACTGTAAAACCGCTACGCTATTGTACCTGCCTGCAGCTATAGCCATCGCTGTGCTTGGTAAACCAATACTTGTGTAGCTTTACCTTCAGAGAAATGAGAGAAT
>JANTGI010000231.1 GCA_024762995.1 Saprospiraceae bacterium
CAAACTTTGAAAATACAAGTTAGTCTTATTTAAACTTGTAGCAAACTTATAAACAGGGGAACTAAATGGCAAATTTCCATCGAAATCTTTGACAATAAAAACATGTAAAGGCAAATTCCTTTCCATTACAATTTCAGTTTCTTCACACAATATTGTACGTTCTTGATTATTAACATCGAAACCAATCAAATTATAAAAGTCTAACCTTTCCTGTTGGGATAATGGTTCAGATCCACAACTAGGATTTTGCCCTAGTAATGAAAACAGAGGAAACAAAAACGTCACAACAAGCCCTAAAAGCCTATTTCGCTGTGTGTGTGTCCCGCCTATCTCTTCGTTCCCGCGGGATTGAAATGTGTGTCCCGCCTGTCTGTTGGTTGGGATCAAAATGTGTAGCTTTGGCTACTTTCATTGGTAGTTTAAAATTCAATGCTTTCATATATGAAATAAACTTTGTGAGGCTGCTTTAACAACAGCATCAAGTGATAAAATAAATCCAGTTTACTACTTTTATAATGATTTTTACGCCCGAATAGTCAAAAATATCCGAGGGGTATATACCTTCATCAAGATGAAACACTAACAAAAAAATGGAGTGATTATAGTGTATCCATCCCCCTTGTGACTTAGGTAATTAGAACAAATATATGAAAAAACATAAGCAAAACAAAATTGTTACGCAACTTTAACATTTAGCGGCTCACTCAAACCCAACAATATTCTGCTCTGTCCTACTGAATTCTATCCCAGCAAGATAAATATCGCCTTGGTTTAGGTATTCATCATTTTCAACGAATTAAAAGACTGTGGACTGCAGACTGAAGACTGCTACTTTTCGATTCTAATTTTGATTCTAATTTTGATTTAACATCGGGCTTCCCACTCAAACCCAACAATATTCCGCTCTACTCTACTAAATTCTATCCCTACAAGATAAATATCGCCTTGGTTTTGATATTTCTCATAGTAGCGCTTTTCTTTGATTTGGCGGAGGGCATTACCGGTGGCTTTTTCTGAGAGTTTGAATTCGATGATATAGATTTTTCCGTCGGGTAGTTTGACGGTTAGATCCATTTTACCAAGGTTGGTGATGTCTTCCGGGATGATTTCCAAACCGAGACTAGCGATATAAGCATAGACGACGCTGGCGTAAGAACCTTCGTATTCCGGTAGTCTGCTATTGGTGAAATTGTTGTAGGGGATGGAAGCGAATAGGGAGAAGAGCGCTTTTTCTAGCCCATCTAAATCGGCAGAAGCCAGCATATTGTATAAATTTTCCTGAAAGCGAAGTTTGCTTCCCGTTTGCTCAGTAAGATAGGAAATAAATAGGCTGTTTAATGAAGTCTGCACTTCTTTATTGGGGGTGATCAGTTGATACTTCATCCCAAAGACCGTTGCATTTTTCTCTTTGATGGTCAAATAGCCCGTTTGCCATAGTAAGGCGACCAACTCTATTTTATCTACGTCAAAGCTGTCCATGATTTCGTCCGTCGCTTCAAAATGCTCTATGTCCGGGATGTAATATTCCCCTGTTTTAAGCATATCAATCAGGAAGGAAGGATTACCGGTGCTCCACCAGTAATTTCTAAACTCAAACCGATTGGAGATAAACAATAGGATGTCAAACGGATTATAGACCTTGTCGCCAAAATAGTTGTAGCCATTATACCACGACTTTACTTTTTCCATATCTGCCCCTTGCAAATGCTCTGCGAATACCGTCAATAAATCGTGATGAGTATATCCGCAAATAGAACCATAATCGGCATTCAGCGTGATGTCTTCCAGATTATTCAACCCGCTGAACAGGTTCATCTTGGAAAATTTGCTCACGCCTGTGATGAAAACAAACTGAATGTAACTATCACTATCTTTGATGACGGAATAAAAAGATTTCATTTCATCCCGCATAATGGTTGCGACTTTCTTATTGGTGATATTATCTAGTATGGGTTTGTCGTATTCGTCAATTAGAATGACGACTTTTTTGCCGGTTTGTTCGTAAGCTTTCTTAACCAAGAATTTGAAACATTCATTTGCAGGAATATCTTTAGGGCATTTTATATTCAAATCGTCTTCGACATCTTCAAGATACCATTTTAGGTGTCTATTCAATTCATCCTTTGTTTTTCCTCCTCCTGACCCCAGACTTATACGCAATACCGGATATTTATCCTCCCAATCCCATTTGTCGTAGATATACAGCCCTTCAAAAAGATGCTTCTTCCCTTCAAATATATCCTTGAGTGTATCTAGAAAAAGGCTTTTACCAAAGCGGCGGGGGCGGGAGAGGAAATAATAGCTTTCCTTTTCTATGAGACGAAGAGCAATTTCTGTCTTATCCACATAGGCGAAATTCCTTTCTATGATTTTGCTAAATGTCTGTATGCCAATTGGTAATTTTTTCATATAGAAGACAGATTTATTTTCCTACTGCACAAAGGTAGGCGAAAAGTGGGAGAATTACAAAAGGGAAAACCAAGCGTATCCTCAAGCAAAAAGGTGGAGCAATTTCTTAGGTACTGTGATTGAAATCGCCGTTGTGGTTTTTCCTTTGCGACAGGGATAGGAATGGCCACGCCTTGGCGTGGGTGCCGGTACATTGTTTTTTGGTTTTTCGGCAAAAACAATGTACCGGGGCGGAGCAAAGCGAACCCATGGATAGCCCGCCCGGTCGCCCAAAAAAATAGTATTTTTTACACCTTATATGTATAAAGGGTGTACTTTTGCATTCTCGAACGTAAACAATAACAAAAAAATATAAGATGAAAGTACATAATTTTAGTGCAGGACCGGCAATTCTACCTCAAAGTGTGATGAAGGAAGCGGCAGAGGCAGTGGTTGATTTTAATGGAATGGGATTGTCTATTCTGGAAATATCTCATAGAAGTCCGCAATTTGTAGCCGTCATGGAAGAGGCTGTTAGTTTGGTTAAGGAACTATTGAATGTTCCGGATAATTATGAGGTTTTGTTTCTATCAGGTGGGGCAAGTTCGCAGTTCTATATGTCGGCGATGAACCTACTTGGAGACAACGATAAGGCTTATTATGTAAATACAGGAACTTGGTCGAATAAAGCGATCAAAGAAGCACTTGGATTT
>JANTGI010000232.1 GCA_024762995.1 Saprospiraceae bacterium
GATTCTGCAAGAAATCCGTCCTTATCTGGCAAACCTGCCAGCGGCGCAGCAGGCTGGTCCGTAAAATCCGTGTTCTATCAATGTCGCTCTGTGTAAATCTCTACACCAACCCCATCAGATAAGCCCCATACCCACTCTTGACCAAAGGCTGCGCCAATTTCACCAATTGCGCCTTATCTATATATCCCATCCGATAGGCAATCTCTTCGATACAACCAATCTTAAAGCTTTGTCGCTTCTCTATTACTCGCACAAATTCCGAAGCATCATGTAATGAGTCAAAAGTTCCGGTATCCAGCCAAGCCGTTCCCCGGTCCATAACTCCTACTTTTAGCTTTCCTTTTTCGAGATAAACACGGTTGACATCAGTTATTTCGTACTCTCCACGTGGGGAAGGGTCAATGGTCTTAGCAATTTGGACGACATCATTATCATAGAAATATAGACCCGGCACCGCATAATTAGACTTAGGCTGCGTCGGTTTTTCTTCAATAGACAACACATTGTTATCGTCATCAAATTCCACTACGCCATAACGCTCCGGGTCATGCACCGGATAAGCAAACACTTTTGCCCCTTCAATATCAGTACTAGATTGTAACAATTTGCTCAATCCGGACCCATAAAAGATATTGTCACCCAATACTAAAGCCACCTTATCATTTCCAATAAATTCTTCTCCGATGACAAAGGCTTGCGCCAAACCATTGGGCACTTCTTGCACGGCATATTCAATCCGGCAGCCCATATCTTTTCCGTCACTCAGTAAACGCTTAAACTGCGCACTGTCTTCAGGAGTCGTAATAATCAATATCTCCCGTATCCCCGACAACATCAATATCGACAACGGATAATAAACCATCGGCTTATCATATATCGGCATTAGTTGCTTAGAGATGGCTTTGGTAATGGGGTAGAGTCTGGTGCCGGAACCGCCGGCTAAAATAATACCTTTCATTATAGGTTAAGGGTTAAGGGTTAAGGGTTAAGGGTCTATAGTGCTAAAGCTCGAATTCTAGAATGAATGAAATCACCTTTGCTCCTTATTTTACTTTTCTCTTGCTTTTATTAATTTATAAAGCATCCTTGAAATCATTTTCAATCTTTCATTCAAGGCTATTTCTGTATCTTCATTTATATATCCTTGCCTTCTGGCAATCGTAATTTGAGTTTGCAGCTCTGCAGCAGACCCACGCGCTATGTAGAAATGTCGATTAGCTTGCTTATTTGTATCTAACTCATCACCTTCTGCAATATTGGACGGAATCGAAATGGCAGCTCTTCGCATTTGACTTCTCAAATCAAAATCCCTAGCCAAATCCCCTTCTTTTGTTAATAGATAAATCTCATCTACAACATCCATCCCTTCTTTCCAAACCCGTAAATTTTCAAATCCCAAAATTATATTCTTTTTGCTCCCTTTAACCTTTCACCCTATACCTTTCACCCCAAATTATATGGCTTCGCCGTCCTAAAGTCGCGGCAACTTATGGCAAATAAAACAATTCAACTTGGCTCGAACATCATTTTTCATCCAAGAAAACAATGCTCTTTTTTTAAAAATTTGATCCAAAGATCCTTTTTATTTCCTTCGCAAATGCTCCGGATTTATTTCTATTACGAGTTCTTTATCTAACATCATCAACGCCACCACTAGGCACTTTTTACCTTTTCGCTCAATTAACTTCCCTTCCATTCCCGTCAAATTACCGCCGATGACCACCACTTCTTCTCCTATTTCAAATTTTGCCTTTCTAATTTTTACTTTTTCTCCGACCACTTGACGCATTATATCCATTTCCCTTTCAGGAATCGCTCTCAATACCTTGGCATCCATCAAAAAAAAGGCTACACCATCTGTCTCTCTGACTGCTAGATACTCCTTTTCAGTTATATTTACAAAGACAAAACCATTAATCAAAGGCACTTTTATCTTCTTAGGTTTTTGCCTTGCATATTCCACCACCTTACTTAGAAGCGGCAAATATACATCAATATTCTTTTCAGCCAAGCGCTTAGCCACTTCTTTCTCCCATTTAGCGGGAGTTCGCACAGCAAACCACCGTGCTTCTGCCGGATGTAAATCCCAACGTCTCCGATTATCTTGCCTCCCCCGACTCACGCCACCGTAGTTTTAATAGCCAAATCAGAGATATAATCCCCTATGGCCAGAGAAGCTGTAGCCGCTGGAGATGGTGCATTCCATACATTTAGCACACGGTGGGTTTCCGTAATCACAAAATCATCCACCACTTCCCCATCTCTGCCTAGAGCCATTGCCCGGACACCCGCTCGATAATACTCGACATCTTCCATCTTCAACTCGGGCATCATTCGCCGCAAGGCATGATAAAAGTGCTTTTTAGAGTAAGACCGCTTCATTTCATCCAAACCAAAACGCCAGTGCTTTTTCCCTAATTTTCTAAATCCGGGATACTTCAATGCGCTCCAAAGCTCACTCCAATTAATATCTTTATTAGAATATCCTTCTCTGGCAAAAGCAAACACGGCATTCGGCCCTGCTTCAATGCCCCCCTTAATCATCCGTGTAAAATGTACGCCCAAAAATGGAAATGCGGGATTTGGGGTTGGATACACCAAATTTTTCACCAAATACTCTTTTTCCGGAAGGAGTCGATAATACTCGCCGCGAAAAGGAATAATACTTAACCCCTTTTTATCCCCAGTCATTTCTGCCACCTTATCTGCATACAATCCCGCACAATTTATCATCTGCTCCGCATGAAACGCCCCTTTTGACGTCTCAACTATAACTTCGTCCGCTTTCGCTAAAACATTGATTACTTTTGCACCTAGGATAATCTCTCCACCCATTTTGCGGAAGCGTTCCAAGATCTTGCTCGCCACGTCCGGGAAATGAACAATACCTGTCTGGGGTACCCAAATCCCTTTTTTCGCTTGAATATGCGGCTCAATCTCTGCCACTTCTTCGCCACTTATCATTTTGATGCCGTCCAACCCATTGGCTTGTCCCCGCTCAAAAACACCTTCTAAGCGCTGTATTTCTTCATCATCCACCGCCACGAT
>JANTGI010000233.1 GCA_024762995.1 Saprospiraceae bacterium
ATAACTAGCCAATGACATTATTTTTCTTTTTTAACGAATTTTATAAAATTTCAAAGTCATGAAAAAATTTAGACTTACCATTTTGTTTGTCCTATTTTTAATCATCTCAGGTAGTGCGCAAACTAATTTCCAAAAATTAAAGAAGGCATTAGAAAGCGTTCCAATTGTTGTTGAAGGCGAAATTATTAGGCAATCCTGCTTTAAAGATGAAAGCTCTGGGAGAATCTTTACCAAAAACTATTTGTTACCGAAAGTAATATTTAAAGGTGCAACCAATAGGGATTCTATTATCTTTTTGACCCGTGGTGGGAGAGTTGGAGATATAATCTCTACAGTTTCTCATTCTGTCCAAGTATCTAAAAATCAAGAAGGAGTTTTCCTACTCTATCCATCAAGAGCCATCTCAAATCACTATGAAATATCCAGTTATATTGAGCGTTTGACTTATGATAGGGCGTATGAAGCTTATTTTGAAGGTGGACATGAAAAATATCCTAGTTGGCGCTTGATGCGTGAAGAAGTTGGGCGAATTTGCGAAAAAGATGTAACAGTAAGGCCTATTTCTTCACAAGAATTGAATGTTTTAGATATTCCAGAATTTTGTATTAAATTAGCTAACCCAATTCTTGATGCCCTAAATAAAAAAGTGACATTTGATGTGAAAGCCAAGAGTAATATTGCTGGTTTAGAATTTGCAAGAGCAGATATCCCTTTAAAATATCCGGAAGAGCTCCTTGGAAGCAATGTTGTTTTGAATGGCAAAGTAGAAGCTGCAAAGGCGGAATCAACAAACACTTCATTTTATGACCTAAACATTCATGACATTGTTGACGACAAATTCATGTTAACTTTATCTTCCAACTGCAATGGTGGGGAATCAGGCTTTGTTTTAGGGACTGAATTTGAAAAAATAGCAAAAGTGACCGTAGAAGTTCAAGAATTTGGTAATTTAGGTACAATTAATGCAGAAAGCTTTGATGTTAATGGGTTTGCCAAGTATTTTTTAGATGGCTCATGTCAGGAGTTTATTGAAAAGTGTGTGGAAGGGCAAATACCGCTAGGTACGTGTACGATCTCATCTATAACAACTAAACCTTTTGCAGCAGGCATTGGACAAACACTTACTTTTATTGGTTCAGGGTTTGGATTGCCAGCTAGTGGTATCATGAAAGTGCCTAATGCCGATAATGGAGGTACTACTAAAATTGCCTTTGATGGTACAAATTCCAAATTTATTGATAGTTGGCAGCCTGATAAAATTGTTGTTAACATTCTTTCAAGAACTAGTCCAAATGATGGTACGAAGTGGCCAATGGGTAGTGGTGTTTGGGAGATTTTTGCAGGAACTGATTTTTGCTCGGAATCTGTTGATATTGAGTATGGAGTTAAAACTAAGACGAGATCAGGTGACGGTAAAAACCTGATGATTGGCCTTGCTTTTGATGTTTCTCCAACAAATCCTTCTGGAACATATCAATGGTGGTTACATGACTTTGTACCACCAATTTTGGAAGGTATGGGAGTTACAATTGATGATATTGAGTTGATTGCTGAAGATGCCTACTGTGATTGGGAAGTTTCAGCAGGGATTGATTTTCAATATATGGGAAGAACTAGTACACCTCCAACGATTGCAGATGATAAGAGTGTTATTGGATTTGGGGTGATTGACGCCAATAAATCAGCACAAACTAGTGTTAGTAGTAAACCAATTTGTACGTCTGACTCTTATTTTGCGTCACAATTTAATGACGCAGATATTGAACTAAACCAAGGTTTGAATTGGTATGTCTCAGAGGAGACGTCGATATCGTCATCACAACAAGATTTATACAGTACCCTTTTGCACGAAATAGGGCACGGAATTTTACTTCAACACTCAATGGATGAAGACTATACACCTGGTAACATTGATGATAGGGTTATGTATTACATCCAAAAACCTAAGGAGTTGCGGAGATGGATTGATGCAAAAACAGAATCTGGAATAACATATTTGGTTGATAAATCAAAACAGCAAACACAAACTACTAGTGGATGCTTTTGGGGGCTACAAATCGATACAGATTTTCAAATTTTTTGTACTCCTACGTCAATAGAAAATATAGAACAGAAGCCTAATTATAGAATCAATACTCTTCTCTCTTCTGAAAGAGAAATAAGTATATATTTTGATGAAAAAACAAATCATGATGCTTTTCTTTTTTCATTAAGTGGTAGTATTATTGCATGTGAAAATGGTAGGTCTCAGATAACTTTTGATGTCTCTTCATTATCAGCGGGGAAATACTTTTTATCTATTCAATCTGCTAGTGGGAGTTATTTTGAAAAAATTGTTATCCAATAAATGTTTCATCAGGTGAATAAATTAATTCTATTCCTTCTGGTATTCTCAAGTTGTTCACGTAGCCATCATAATGCTGGTAGTACGTTTTCTAAAAACAATGTACAGACTAGTTTTCAACTTCCATCGTCTTTCTTTTTGGAAAACAGAGTGGAAAACTGCGATAGTGCAATTGTTTATATGGGAAATGTTGTATTACCCATGGGAATAAAGGATTGGGATACAATAACTTCTAAGCTTGTGTCTGTATATGTTAAATACAGAATACCTGGAGAAAAGATGTTTCTTCAAAAGAATCATTCTATTCCTTCTTTTAATACAGGTTCGTACAGGTTTTACATTTCATCTTCTTGTTTTGTTGGTCATCCACTTGAAGATGTTCTTGATGTCTTTTGTACGCCTAGAGATAAAAAAATGTTGCTGATGAATGATAAACTAGTTAGAGATTTTGGAAGGAAAACTTGGTTTATAGTTTTTTTTGATGGGCTTGGAAATCTGGATGGAGTTATTATTGACTCAACTAGCATGGTATCCGATGTTCTTAGATTTGCCATCGACATAGAATAGATTAGTTGTAGATAACTAAATGCCCAAAAGAATTAAAAGCCGATAACACTATGTATGACGGAATGCCAGCCGAAAAAGGCTGGCACTCCGCATACAAATCCCGTTA
>JANTGI010000234.1 GCA_024762995.1 Saprospiraceae bacterium
ATTTCTTTATTTATATTTATTTGGTCTCCTTTAAGCTAAAAAGAAACTTTTTCAAATGGGCTCTTTTGGTTCCCCAAAAAATCAATTTTGAAGGATTTAAATAATTTTGCCGGTCACAAAATGTTAGAAATATGAATAATCAGAAATGTGATACACCACATTTTTTTCGAAAGATAGGTTTAAAGAAACATTCCTCGGCAGCAATCCGGATATACCTAATATATGGTAAGTACAAAATAATCTCCACCTTCTTTTTTGGCACAGTTTTTTCATTACTATATAAGTGCCATAAAAAAATGTAATTTTATTGTTAAACACTTTTTGGCACAATTGTTGCGGTTTGATTGTTACGCCTACAAACACAACCATCCCCCCGAATTTCATCCCCCCAGTTGATTATTAAAACAAAAACTGAAAAGATGAAATTTTTATCTTCTGCCCTTATTCTCTTCATTGCTTTTTCTTTCTCTAATCGTGCATTAGCACAGTCATCAGTTGGTATCCACGACTTCCAAGAAGTTGTAAAGATGGAGATGTCCATTATGAAAGGCTTTACTTCTTATCAAAAAGCAATCTTCGAGACAGATTCGCAAAATGATATCATCATAGATTTTCAAGAAATACCGGTCAACCTTAAAACCATTAAGGTACTTGACAACGAAGCCAACATCGTGTACACGGAAGATGTACAAAACCTGGCAGTAAATGCCTTATACGAGCTCGATATGTCCGCTTATCCCAAAGGCCACTATACGCTTCAATTAGATGCCTATACCTCTTCTTTCTTTATTGACCTTCCGACAATAAAGTAAAAAATCACACTTCCTTACGGACTAATCTCCCCCATTTCTCATAAGTTTTCTCTGCTATCTTTGACAGCAACATGGAATTTGTATAAAACAGGTTAACTCATTTTATTTTTGAAACGGATCCTACGACCTTCTTTGGAGGTTGTAGGTTTTTTTATCCCACCTATTTGAAGTCAAAAAAGCCGGCCGCTTGAATGCTCCCATACAGTCGATCAAAAAGGACTTTCCGACCTGCCGACGACTAACAGAGCCGCCCCACCTCACTGACTATCAAAACTATAAGACAATTATTTTGCACAAATTTCTTTGCAATTAAGCAAAATCCCCTTACCTTTGCACACGCTATAAACAGAATGTAGTGAACCGACCCATTTCCGTGGTAATTTGCTATAAATGTTTCGGTCGCATAGCTCAGCTGGATAGAGCACCTGCCTTCTAAGCAGGCGGTCGCAGGTTCGAATCCTGCTGCGATCACCACAAAAGCCTTTCTCGCCAAGAGTCAGGCTTTTTTTTATGGCCAAGGCACAAGCCCAAAAGCAGCTTGCTGCACCCCAAAGACCAAAAGCGACGAAGGAGCGCCCCAAAGACCAACAGCGACCGCAGGGAGCGCCCCAAAGACCAAAAAAACCTCCTCCCCTCCAGCAACATTCCCCTCCACATCACTATCTTTGCCCCATGCGACTAACCAAACGCGAATATATCATTTTCGGGCTCATTGCCTTTCTCATCGTATGGCTTAACCGTCGGCACTTCTTTTTTTGGGATACTGTGCAATTGACTTCGATGCATGCACATTGGTATTACGAACACGGATTTTCCACTTTTTTTCTACCGAGACAATACGATAGCGGGCACCCACCTTTTTGGGGAATGTATCATGCTCTTCTGTGGAAGACATTTGGGAAGTCATTGATTACTAGCCATTTAGCAATGTGGCCATTTCTATTTGGTGCCATGGTCTATGCCGGAAAAATAGGTTTGTCAGTAACAAATAATCGGCATGCCGGCTTACTATTTGGTTTATTTCTTTTGGCAGATCCGGTTTATTTAGCGCAAGCGACATTAGTGAGTCCGGATGTGGCGTTGACTTGTTTTTTTTTAATGGTATTGTATGGCATTTTGCGAAAGCAAGGAGGAAGAGACGTATCCATCATTATCGGTGCGATGGGATTAGCGATGATTAGTTTACGCGGGATGATGACATTGGCGGCGTTGGGATTATTTTTGATTCTGGAAGTTGGATTTCGTAAGGGCTTACGCCAAATACTAGACTTTATTCCGGGTATTTTGATTGGCGGCCTATTTTTAATTGCTCATGCTTTACACAATCATTGGATTGGCTATCATCAAGACTCTCCGTGGGCAGACTCGTTTCAATGGGTTGATTTTAAAGGATTCTTCAAAAATCTAGCGGTACTAATATGGCGCTTGATGGATATGGGTCGCATATTTATTTGGATTTTATTGGGAGCGATATGGCTAAGAAGCAAGGGTCTTTGGCATAAAGAATTTTCCGGAAGGTGGATACGCCTAATAGGGTCATTATCCCTTTTCTTACTCCCGACTTTTTTGCTGTACAGGGGACTAAATGGAATGCGCTATTTGATGCCAATATTTATAGCCGGTGATTTATGGTTTATGCAAGCCATTTTTCTACTAAAAAAGCAGGGATACCCAAAATGGTTATATATATTTCTCTTATCCTTTGGGATATTTGCTTCGGGAAACACATGGAAATACCCACCCAAAATTTCCACTTCCTGGGATACGACTCTCCGACATCTGCCATATTATCGCTTGCGCAAAAAGATGAACGCCTATATTTTTTCTCAAAATATACCTATCCACGAAATTGCCACCGCATTCCCCAATACCGCTCCACTAGAAATCATTGACTTAAATGGCATCCCGGAAAGAATGACCTACATGGGTGACCCTTCCGCAAAATACTACCTAGTTTCCAATATTTTCAACGATATAAAAGGAGACCTAAAAACCATACGCACTACCAACCAACTACTCCAACGCTATGAAGCAGGAGGTATCTGGATTGAGTTATACAAAAGATAAGAGTGCGTGACATAATGTGGGGATTTTAATTTGTTCAGTTGCCTTCGGCGCCCGCCTGCAACGGGCAGGCCCGCCTGCA
>JANTGI010000235.1 GCA_024762995.1 Saprospiraceae bacterium
TCCACTTCTCGATCTCAACTGGTCAAAGCCCGAAGAATGCTTCAGCTCCGACTGGCAGAAATAGATAATTATCACCTTAACACTAAAAATCGCATGATACCCTGATTTTGGGGGTAAGCAGACGCAAAATGGATAGAAATAACAATATAGACCGCCTTTTTAAACCGCTTCGACATACATCGGAAGAAGCCCCTATGCACCTTTGGCCCGATATTGAAGCGGCATTGCCCCCGGAGCCTAAGCGCAAAAAACGATTCTTTTGGTTGTTTGGATTCTTAGGTTTATTGCTTTTGGCCGGAGGGAGTTTGGCTTTCTTGGCTCAGAGAAGTATTGGTTTAAAAGAACAAATGGAGCAGGAAAATACGATGTCTAAGGCAGGGAAGGCCTTGCCGGATGACCTGCCTGCAATCGCTAAAAAAACCAACAGTTTTAAGCCACAATTACCTAATCAGGCGGCCCCAAAGGAGCATTCAAGCCGACCGGCCATCAAAACCGGTAAACGGAAAGTGCCTTCGAAACGCATCAGTGGCGCATCCGTGGATAGGGCCATCCCGGAAGCCGCTCATAAGGAATTTTTTCCGCAAGGAATCACGAAAATATCCAAAGATAAGCCCCCGCATCAAAGGACATCTCACCGGACACCGCCCTTAGAGACTCTTACGCGGATGCTTCCGCAAAAAAAGATAGTTTGGTCTCCAAAAACTCTTGGGTCAGTCCTGCCGGATGAAGAATGCGCCGGTTCACGGGTCATCAAGGTGCCGAAATCCATCTTTGTGGATGCGTATGTTTCGCCTGTTTTTTCGAATACATTTATGGAGAGTCGCAGTCCGGAATTATCTGCCTATGCCCGGCTTCGAGACTCTACGGAGCGCAATGGAGTCGGCTGGTTATGGGGAGCGCGGGTAGGCTATATACATGAATCCGGTTTGAATGTAAGGGCAGGGTTGGCTTTGCAGCAAATACGCAATAAATTTAAATATGTAGTGGAACAGGATGAAAAAATGATTGTCCAAATATTTAGAGACAATAACGGGAATATCATCGGAAGGGATACTACGTATGAGTTTGGTCGGCGCAAATTGTCGATTACTAACAAATATACGACTGTTGATCTCCCTATTAGTGTAGGATATATTTCAATGAAGAATAAGGTGCAATTGGGTCTTCATGTTGGAGCGGTTGTTAATCTAAATTTCAGTCAATCAGGGACTTATCTCGATGAACAGGCTTCAGTGACGGAGTTTAAAAATAAGAAAATTTTTGAAAAGAGTATCGGGACTAGCTTTTTTGGTTCGGTAGAATTACAATATTTGCTGACCGAAAGATGGGGCGTTTTTTTGGAGCCGCAGGTTCGGTTTTATCCGCAAAGTTTGACCATCAAAAGCCATCCCATCAAGCAAAATGTGACCACATTTAATGTTTTGTCGGGCATCAAATATATCTTTTAGCGAAAGCAGCGAATAGGTCTTTAAAGTCGTCTTGAGTGTATTCAACATACCCTAATACCCTAATCTATGAAACAGAATATCATCATTTTATTGCTCTTGTTGACCTTGGTGGGTTGTAAAGAAGATGTGGATGAATTTGAGCCTTATGTGGAGACGGCAATTGCTTTTCCGGAAGTGGTTGATTTAAAGCCTATCTATAAACAATTTAATGCGGAAGAAGACAGTCGGATTGATTTAGGCGGTGGGGAAGTATTGAGATTTCCGGCGAATAGCTTGGAGAATAGGAATGGGCAGACCCTTACGGGAAAAATTGATTTGAGTATCACACAAATAAGAAAGAAGGCGGATTTGATATATGCCTATATGAACTCCAATATAGGTCGCTTGGACATGGGGCAAATTAATAATTATCATGTCATTCACATTAAGGCCTACCAAAACACCCAAGAAGTTTTTATGAGATCCGGCAAGTCTTTTACCTTAAAATCACCCACTAATCAATCTGTGGCAGGAGGCCATCTATGGCAAGGTTTGGCATATACTCCCAATGATTTTGGTTGGGAAAAAGGGGAGTCTTCTGTGTCGGCATCTTCTTGGGAAGTTGGAGGAAGTGGCTATTCAGGAGTAAGTTATGATGCGGATCGTTTGGGCTGGTTAAGTGGAGCCCAAGCATTTGGTGGCACAGGATATTCTTTGTGTGTAAGTTTAACAGAAGGTTTAGATGCCGGAAAAACAAAGGTCTATTTTGTTTTTGATGATGCTTTTTCGGTGGCGGAGTTAAAAATATTGTCAGATACCCAAATTTTTTGCGGCACTATTCCTTCCGGAAGTAAAGGACATTTGATTGTCATCAATGAAGAAGAGCCGGGCGTTTATCGCTATCAGAATGAATCGTTAACTATCACCGAAGATAAGGAGTTCTCTGCACAACCCCGAATTACTGTTCTTGAGAATATTATTTTGAGTTTGAATGCGCTTTGATTTTGATATGCGCATGTTTTTCGGTGGATAAGTGTCTCGTTTATAGTGGTTTAGGAAATAATCACCCGCTATGTTGCCGGCGATACCGGCGGAATTCGTCTGTGCTACACATAAGACTTCTTAATGACGATAGTCACATAGCCTTTGTCGTTGAGTAGGTAGCCTTGGTCATAGCAAAAGTAATAGGTTGTTTGATTTTTTGTGACATAAGTGTTGGTGAAGTAATCAAAATTAAATCCGGCTTCAATGAGCCTTTTTTGGGGGATGGAAGTTTTTCCTTTAGGATTGAGTTTTTTTAGGATGTTTCTATTTTTTCGGAGGATACCGTTAATATTGCGAATTAGATTAGTAGTAGCGGCATTTTGACGATTGGCATAGGAAGAGCGGCATTGAGTCGAACAGAATTTTTTGTCGATACGACCAAATAATTTTTCTCCACATTCTAGACATTTTCTTTCTTCTGGCATAAGTATGTTATTTAGTATTCTCGCCATAAAGATATGGATAAAGTATAAAT
>JANTGI010000236.1 GCA_024762995.1 Saprospiraceae bacterium
AAAACTTTTCTATATAAAAGAAAATACTAGGCAGTCGTAATCCTCACTTCTACTGGATATGACTCTGACCCTTAATTTCCACAAAATACTGAAATACAGTTAGTTACAAAGAAAAACTTGTAAAGATATTCCTTGATTTTGTGCTTCATGGTCAAATATAGGCATTTTTGAGCATAAATCCTATAGGATGAGTGTATTTTTTTGTAATAATATATCAGAGATAATTTTGTCATCTTTTCCCACCAGCCATACACGCTCTAAGAGTTGCTTTTCTATGGGTAAAATGAGTATTTTGTCATCTGATGGTTGACTCTTTTGGATTAGTTCTTGAATCTCTTTTTTCAATGCCTTGAACAGTCGGTTTTTTATCTTTCCGACAAATACCGAGTACTGGATTCGGTCTAGACCGTAATAAACCAATCGCTTGGATAGCTTTAGCCGCAAGGCATTGTTGCTGATGTCATAGCTTATTAGGAGATACATGTTAACGATAGTTTTTGAGATAGGTCGCAAAGTTGCCTGCATACCGATGGATGTGGTTCTTGTTAGTCATTCGCTTTTGCTCAAACTGCCGACGGTCTTCCAAAAAATCGTTAAAGGCGGGTATCACCACTGATTTGCCGGCCTTACTTAGATGAAATCCACTCCCTTGTTTTATAAAATGACTTTCGTCCAATTGCCCATATAAGCAAAGGTCTATCAATAGGCGATCCACCCAAGGCCTAAATGGCTCAATCAAGTCATAGACAAAAGAAGGACGATTGTATTGGTCGGCATGCATTATACCAAAATAAGGGTCTAGACCTGCTGTTAGACTTGCATCGTGAATAACCGAATAAAGCATGCCATAGAGATAGTTCAAAGTCGCATTATAATAATCCAGACCGGGCTGCCGACTTCTCTTGTCAAATTGAAATGTAGGTGGCATTGCCTTTGAGACCGCTTGCAAATAGATACGCGCGATAGCCCCTTCTTTGCCCATCAGGTGATTCTTTATCTCTCCTGACTCCTTTTGGTTATCTTCATTCAGGGTTAGCGGGATTTTCTCAATAGCGACAATCGTCTCTCCTATTTTTCCCGAAAGGGCCGTCTTGCGTTTTTGTAAATACTTCAAATTGGCTACCTGATGACTTCGTTTTAACTCAAATAACTCAGTCACCCAATGGATGCCATCTAAGCTTTCGCAAAAAAAAGCTTGATTCTTGCGTATGGTCGAAATACTGCCGGCATACGGGTTTTGAACCACAGCTTCCACTTTGGCCGCTGCCGAAAAGAAGAAAATAGGTATCCGATGCAGAGCGGCCATTCGTATGACCGCCGAGCTCAATAGGATATTGCCAATCACTGCGATACTGTCAATTTTATGCGGACTGATCATCCGCGCCTGATCCTTGGTAGCGACCAAAAATACGTTGTTCTTTTTTTTGACCGTGATTCCGTTAGTGTCTAATACTAATTGCATAATTCCTTCTTTATCTCCCAATTACGCTCCATTGCGTCAGGAGCATTCGTTTGTCACACTCAAATTATTTTATATCCATGTAAATCAGATGTGATGACGAGCAAAATCCGTGTAAATCCATAAAAATCTGTGTCATCCGTGTGCCAGCACTTTAATGATAAGGAAAATCCAACCAATTCACAGACGAAAACCTATCCGGCGGATTCAAGGCTCGATTAAAAGCCTTTTCTAATTCCACATAAATAGGGTCATATTCACCCAATACTTTTTCCGCAAAAGCCATCCTTCCTTGTACCTGTTGAGTGTATTTTTCAACCCACTTGGATGGTGGTTGTCCTGCCATGGCACGGGCTTCTACTACCTTTTGGAGCCGATCGATTTCCTCCCTGATTTCTTGCAAAAAAGCAGAAGATAATGTGACTTCTTCGCCTAGGCGCAGCCCAGTCACTAGTTTTTCATCTTCCGGCCCGTATATCTTTAGCTTGGTTTCATTAAATAGGAACTGATGCTTGCCGGCAATTTGACGTATAGCCTCAATCTCTGAATCCATTGGCGCCGTGTCCATAGAAAAACTCATATCATCCGCATACCTCGTAAACGTCCATCCCCTCGCTTGCGCAAAAGCCAACAAATCAATATCCATGTCGATAGTAGCAAAATTGGACAACACCGGTGACGTAGGTGCACCCATAGGCAATCGCCCTTTGTAAGTGGTCAATTGGGTCAATATTTCCGCAAGGTCTTCCGAAAAATTAAAAGGCACATGACAAAAAATATGAAATACATCTTCTCGCTTGACATAATGAAAAAAATCGGTCAAATCCATGTTCATCAGCCAAGGCACATTCAAGTGTTGATGGGCATTGCTAACAATATCTCTAGGTGCTTCATCACGAGCACGTATAATAAATCCATAGGCCGCTTCCGTCTTTTCAAAGAAATAGACCGCCTGCAGGAAATTGTTTAATGTCCGTTGTACTTTTTTGAGTTTTCGGGCAGGATTCTCGATATGACGCAGCCCCCCATTTCGTTTTGGCACCGAGAAAAAGTGATATTGTGGGACACCTGCAATCAAGGTTAATTTGTACCGCACAAATGATGTCAACTCCGCCAAATCATCCACATAGCGCATACTCAGGAATTTGTCCCTTCTTTGTTTTAGCCTTCTTTTAGATAAGGTTTTCATGATTTTTTTTCTAGGATTAGGTGCAAAAATGGATATCTCAATAGCTCTATAATATCTTTCTTCTACCGAAAATGACTCCGACAAAATGCCCAAATGCCAGGCACTTTGAAGCATAAAAGTTTTTCCCTATTTTTGACTTATTGATAATCGCCTTTTTTGACTCAAAAGCCCGAAAATACACCGCCCTTTTTTAGCATAGTCCCAGCGGCTATCGCCGTTCTCTCCCTTCGACCGCTGTCGCACTCGACCCTGCGGGATCGGTCGTTCATCCTCACTTCTACTGGATATGA
>JANTGI010000237.1 GCA_024762995.1 Saprospiraceae bacterium
TGACGGCAGATAAATCTACCGTGCTCATATTGCCATCTTCGTCTTTGTATTCTAAGGTTTTGCCGTCGGCATTTAGTGCAAACGTCGTCAAAGTCTCCTGCGCTTTAATAACTGCCGCTAAATCTAAAGTATTGGACGTGCCATCTTCATCAACATAAGTAAAAGTCCCCGTCGCTGGATCCACACTCGTTGAAGTTACCGTCTCAAAATTATCTATCACAGCTGATAAATCAACTGTGCTCATATTGCCATCTTCATCTACATACTCCAAAGTCTTTCCGTCGGCATTTAGTGCAAACGTCGTCAAGGTCTCCTGCGCTTTGATAACTGCCGCTAAATCTAAAGTATTGGACGTGCCATCTTCATCAACATAAGTAAAAACTCCGGTCGTTGTATCCACACTAACCGAAGTGACAGTTTCAAAGTTATCAATCACATTTGACAAATCAACGGTGCTAACCACCCCGTCTTCATCTTTATACTCTAAAGTTTTACCATCTGCATTCAACTTCAAGGAAGTCAATACTTCCAATGTTGACAAATCCACAGCAATGGTCCCACCGGCATCGGTAATTTTCAAGATCTTGCCATCCAGTAAAACACTATGATTTAATTCATTGGTATTACTCGTATCCAAGGTCGCTATCAAGGAATACAAATCTACAGATGCAGACGCACCGTCCTGAATATCAACCTTTAAGATGGTCCCGACGAGAGAAGCCCCGGTCAAATCTTGGGTCACATCTCCATGTATCACACACTCCCATTTAGGTAATGTAGGTACACCGTTGTTGATTTGGAGACAGTTTTCGGTGAGATTAAAAATAACCAAACCATGCGCCGGCTGAGCGATTCCATCACGTTCTGCACTGCTCATTCGCGGCACCAAAAGCCCTTTAGACTTACTATCCAAGTCTAATAAGGCAGATACATGGGGAGCAATGCCCAAGCCCGAATCATCTGTAATTTTCTGCTGTGCAGAAACCACGGATACCCAAAAAAAGAATAACAAAAGGGGGGTAAACTTCTTCATCTTACAAAATTTCTTCAAAATTATCACAATGTGTATGTTTTGATTTAAATTCAAATTAGAATTAACTACTATGTAGTAGCAAAAGGCTTGCCAAGCAAAAGCAATGTTATAGAAAATGTCTAATTATTTTTTTAATTATTTTTAAATCATTGATTATCAAAATATTACAAAGTAGCACATAGAGCAAATTATTAGGAAGATTTATTCTTATTTTTGTAAATGTATTGTTAGTTAAGTTTAAAAAGTGTGTTAGATTATTTCCATTTTTTACTACAAAAAATGAAACATTCTCGTACCTTTGTAGCTCAATTTTTTTCTAACACCATCTAATCCAGATACTATGTCCTTTGAAGTCGTCGGCAAACTCTACAAGAAATTCAATACCGAAAACAAAACCGAAAAGTTCCGAGCTAGAGAGTTCGTTATTGAAATAGCTGATGGAAACTACCCACAATTGATTAAATTTCAATTAGTCCAAGACCGTTGTGACATCCTAGATGCCTATCAAGAAGGAGATGAAATAAAGGTCTTTTTTGACCTTCGCGGACGTGAATGGAATGAAAAGTTTTTCACAAATCTGAATGCTTGGCGTATCGAAAAAACATCTTCAGAGACCGCTGCTCCTCAAGCACCTCCTGCCGCCGCCCCAGCGGAAGCCCCTTTTCCGGATGCTTCCGAAGAGCCGTCCCAACAGGTAATCGAAGATGACGATTTACCGTTTTAGACAAATACTAGACCTGTATTTTAAGCGTTTTAATGGCATGAAATACCTTAAAATTTTAGGGATCTTTTTTTTCTTGTTGGCTGCCTTTTTCGGATTTGGCCAAAATATAATTGGTTTAAGCACAAATTGGGCCGATTCCTTTTCAGAATGGACGATCTATACCGAAGATGAAGATGTCTCCGGCGAAATGCGTATTCAATGGCCACTCGACCAAGATTGGACGGAATGGGTGTTCTCCATCGGCGATGAGATTGGTCAAATTAAGATGAAATGGAAAGATGACCCCAATCAATGGGAACTAAGATGCCAAAATCAAGTCATCACCATCCGTACGGTTTGGAAAGATGACCCTTCTCGATGGCGCATCACCGATAATACCCATTCCTATACGCTTGTCAGCAAATGGCACAACCTACCCTATGAATGGAAGCTCCAAGAAACCCAATTTGGAGAATTTGAAATTTACATGAGGCATGAACCGGATCCGAGAGATTGGGATATTTTTGATTCTCTTTCGGAAAAAGTCTCCATGCCTATCAAAATGGCGATGATTTTTATTGCCGTCTATCACTCCACCCCAAAATGGTAAAAATGACCAATGAATTTGACACGCTACTAGCTTCACGTAAGCTTACGCTAAAATTTGTCCAAAACTTTAACCCGGAACAACTCAATTACATTCCGCAAGGCTTCAAAAATAATCTAATCTGGAATATGGGGCATCTAGTGGTCACCCAACAACTTTTATGGTATAACCTTTCGGAAAAAAGCATGCTGATTGATGCCGCAATGGTCGAAAAATACCAAAAAGGCAGCAAACCTAACGGATTGATTCACTCTGATGAGATTGATAAAATCAAAGAATTATTGATTAGCCTTCCGGAAAAATCCATCCGTGACTATAACAAAGGCCTTTTTAAGACCTATAAAACCTATACCACCAGTTTCAATGTGACCCTAAAAAGCATTGAAGACGGCATCAAATTCAATAATTATCATGAAGGGCTGCATGTCGGGACGATTATGGCTTTGCGCAAGCTGGTTTGATAGGGAATAACTCTAACACATCTACCGCTCCACCACCACCTTCTTCACCTGCACCATCCGCCCGTCAAAAACAATTCGCAAGAAGTACAAGCCGGGCGGCAAATCATAGACGGGAATG
>JANTGI010000238.1 GCA_024762995.1 Saprospiraceae bacterium
TCTTACGAGTTGTTCAAAGCGGTTTGATAGTTGTCTTACTCTCTAAAAACATCAGCCACATCCATTTTTAATCTAGTCAAAATTTGGCTTCCCCCCTTTTGCCTTTAACCCTTCACCTTTAACCTTTATTACAGTCTCCAATAATCAATCCCTGCACTTTCGACTTCCTGTTGATTATATATCCCTTTCAAATCCATTAAAATCGGAGCGCCATTCATGATAGATTTAAAATAATCATTATCCAATTGAACGTACTCTTTGTGATTGACTGCGACAATAACCGCATCATAATTGTCTGAAGGTTGATCCATCATGGGGAGCTTGTATTCGTGTACAACATCATTGGGGTCGGCATAAGGATCCACTAAATGGACATTGATTGAATATTCCATCAATTCTCGTATTAAGTCCACCACTTTGGTATTGCGAATATCTGCTACATTTTCTTTAAAGGTGAACCCCATCACTAAGACTTTCGTTTTCTGTGGACTTTTTCCTTTTTGAATCATTTTTTGAACGACGCGCTTCGCCACAAAAGCAGGCATTCCGTCATTAATACGGCGACCACTTAAAATAACCTGTGGGTCATATCCTAATTGCTTTGCCTTATAAGTCAGGTAATAAGGATCAACGCCAATACAATGACCACCCACCAAGCCAGGATAAAACTTGATAAAATTCCACTTGGTACCGGCCGCTTCAATCACTGCCCGAGTATCGATGCCCATTTTGTCAAAAATAATCGACAACTCATTCATCAAGGAGATGTTCAAATCACGCTGCGTATTTTCAATAACCTTAGCGGCTTCCGCTACTTTGATGGTTGCTGCTTTGAAAATTCCTGCTGTGATAATCTCACCGTATATCTTCGCTATCTCTTCAGCGGATTCTTCATCACTACCGGAGACTATTTTTAATATTTTATCGACGGTATGCTCCTTGTCCCCCGGATTAATCCGTTCGGGAGAGTAGCCGGCCTTGTAATCTTTATTCAATTTTAGACCCGATAGTTTTTCAACAATCGGTAAGCAATCTTCTTCGGTCGCTCCGGGATAAACCGTGGATTCGTAAACCACATAGTCACCCTTTTTGATGGCATGCCCAACGGTGGTGGAAGCTCCAATAAGTGGTTTTAAATTGGGTACTTTGTGCTGATCAACCGGAGTGGGTACCGCTACGATAAAGAAATGTGCTCCTTTCAAGACTTCCGGATCGGCCGTAAAAACAATGTCTTTATTTGCGAAAGCAGATGAGTCCAATTCTTCCGAAGGATCGATGTTATTTTTCATCATTTCTACCCGCTCTTCGCTGATATCGAAGCCGATGACGCTGAATTTTTTAGCAAATTCCAATGCCAATGGCAGCCCAACATATCCTAAGCCGATGAGAGCTATTTTCTTTTGCTTATTTTTTAATGCGTTGTACATGAGAAAGGTCAATGGTTAATGGTTAAAACTCGTATTTAACTGGATCAATATTTAGGCGAAAACCAAGGGAGATAATAGCTGTATTATCACGATCTTCTGAAACAAATTCATTTTGACGACTAAAGTATTTGACTTCTAGCCATCCATTGTGCATCACTTGATATCCTAAGCTTGCCTGTACAATGGTGCGATTATAATGCCGGCCTTGCCCAATAACATTACCGTATTCCTGTACTCTAGAGTTACTTCCTAGCAACGGGTTTGTGCCCCAATTTTCATCTTTCCGATTCTCTCCACCCGTCATCGTAAATGTTCGAACTTGAGCATTCCATCGGATGGTTGGTCGATAGCTTGCGCTAAAAATCCATTCTTTAAAATTAGCCCCTAGTGGGTGCGCCAAAGGTTGATTGTTGTGGGTATAAGTGGTCAAACTATCCCCATGTGAATAGGTATAGGGGGTCACTTGGTTATATTCTATGGCCAAATCTAAATTATTCACTTTCGCCGCATTCACCCATTTGGCTCCAACTTGAATACCGTATTTATTTCCCCACCAGCCCGTATTATTTCTCAACAATTCGTCTAGTTTAAACTCATCAAAAGCAATCTGCCCATGCAACTGAAATTGCTTCAAAAAATTCCATTTTGCCGTAAGGCCCGCCACTTCATTATCAGGACTTCCAATGAGATGTTCTACAGTCCGGTACAAAATAATGGGATTTAAGTATTGTAATTCAAAATGATTTGAGCGATTAAATATCACCGACTCGAAAAAGCCAAACTCCATATTTTTATAGGGCTTAAAACTAATATAATGAATGGCTGCATATTTCCTAGGCAATAAAGCATCGTGCCCCGTATAAGCACCGTGACTTAAAGGCAATAACTCAGCAAAAATATTCTGATAATGGAGTTTCCACAGGTGCCAATTCAATTTCAAATAAAAATAATTATCCGAAACATCGGACAGCAACAAGGAGCGGTAACCATTGCCTATGAAATTCTTGCCGTGGCCTAACTGAACACCTATGTGCTTGCTGATATTAACTCCCACATAGGCCGTTGCATTCAAATAGTCATAACCGTTTTTCTTAATCTTAAAGATGTCACTTTTATAGGATTTTATCAATCCAGCCCCCATCAACGCTTTATCTGTCAACACCCTATTTCTAACGTAATCGGGCACACGCACTTGAGTTTCAACGACATCTGTGTAGAAAAAAACCTTTTTGTCGATATTTCCCCGAAAGGCAACGCCGCGCTGATTGACGAAATG
>JANTGI010000239.1 GCA_024762995.1 Saprospiraceae bacterium
ATTCAGGGCGAATGAACTTGGTGGGTTTGGATTTAGTTGTTGTTGATAATCGGTAATTTATGAACAATTTATCTGCTAGGTTTTATGCTAAAAACTGCAGGTATCTAAGCCGTTAATTTTTTACAATATTCGGGTTTCCTTGCGGAAAAAACATCCTTGAAAACATAGATATTGGCAGTTCTATGAAAATGGGGAGTTGGTGAAAATAAGGAACGCATTCTGTCTTTTTCTTGACAGGTTTTTATTCCAAAATGATTTGCTGGATGTAGGGTGTTTGTTGCCCCAATATCTTTATCGTGTACATTCCTTTCGGAAAATGAGAAAGATCTAGTGTGTTATTTTTAAGTGCTTTTTGCGAAAGCATCAATCGACCATAAGTGTCAAATAGTAGAATGTCAAGACCATCAATGGACTCCATCGGAAAATGAATAAATTGATTCGTAGGGTTGGGGAAAATTTGTAATTGCTTGGTTTTTAATGGGTTAGGAGTATGAACTATGGTGCAATTGGTCGAAAGATACTTCTCGACAACGGCCATTTGGACTCGGTCTGCGCCATTATTTTTCTGTTCGATAGATAAAGGATAGTGATCAATATCGTCACCATCGCCCCACCATGGACCGGCTGCCCAATATGTCCCGTTGATGCAATTGTCTTGTAAATGAAGCAGAAAACTATCTAATACAACCAACCAACGATCATCATCATCCGGTACACCATACTCCCCAATAAATCCTTCAAAATTATTTTCGTTGAGCCAATCAATAAAGGGTTGTACACGGGTTATTCCTGTGCTTGGCGATGCTTGCTCATCGTCATAAGAGCCTAGATACTGTCCTGATGCGTCATTGTCAAAATATACATGGGCTTCAAAAGTAAGATTGTTTGCAGGGTCATTTAATGTCTTTAGGTTGTCGCTTTCATCCGGCCATCTTTCGGCAGAACTCCAACTATCCCCACCAACAACAATTTTGGTATCCATATCCACCGAGCGAATTCCGTCAATGATGGTTTGCGCAATATTCAGCCAGTGAGTATCCGAATCCATGTTGTTAGGTTCATTCATGATTCCATAGCCCCAAACAGCCGTATTGGAATGAAACTCTTGAGCCAGTTTTGTCCAAAGATCTTTGATATGATTTAAAGTAACATTTGTTGAGCCTATAATTTGATCTACATTGTTTAATCGGTATCTTGCATAGTTGTGCAAGTCCAAAAGGACGACCATATTTTTCGTTCCGGCTAGGTTGACAAAATCTTTTATGCGGTTTAACTCATCTTGATTAAGTGGTCCACCAAGTGTTGTTTGGATTCGTTCCCATCGAAAAGGGAGTCGAATTAATCGAAGGCCTTTAGATTGGAAATAATCCAACTCATCTTCGTTAGGGTAGGTGTATTCGACATTGTACGTGCCCGGCATGATTTCTTCACCAAATTCAGCTCCGGCAAGGTTGACACCAAAGGGCAATTGGGCTGAGCCGGATACAATTAAGAACAAGAATAGTAGAAAAGGATAGATAGTTTTCATCGGTTAATTTTTTGGTTTAAAAAGATTTTTATGCTTCAATCAAGCGATATTAGTGACCATTTATATCGTTAATTCGTTTAATAAACAAAATACCCTAACAAATAATAATTTGCCATATTGGCTATAAGGTGTTATTTTTACTATCTTGCCGAAGTTTTTACGGAATAAGATTAAGGTTTTTCTTGGTTTTGTTTTTAATTGAAAAAAATCGCAATTATGTTTATAGGACACTATGCTTCTGCGTTTGCACTAAAAGGTGCTGTACCCAAAGCTTCCTTAGGTATGTTATTCATTGCCACACAATTTGTGGATATTTTATTTTTTCCCTTTGTGAATTTGGGAATTGAACGGCTTAAAATTGTACCGCATTATACGGCTTCTACCCACTTTGATTTGGAGTACTATCCCTATACGCATGGTTTGTTGGCGACGGTATTGTGGTCGCTGTTGTTTTATTTGATGTATGGTTTATTTTTTCTGAAAGGTAAAAAGCACGCCAAACAGGTGGCTTTAGTAATGGGCTTAGCGGTACTGTCGCATTGGTTTGCTGATTTGATTGTTCATACACCGGATTTGCCGCTTTTAGGGGATCATTCACCCAAAATGGGCTTTGGGCTATGGAATCACAAGCATTTGACCTTTGCCACAGAAGTCGGTCTGTTAGTATTGGGATTGGTTTATTACTTGCGTAAAACATCAGGAAATACTTTCTGGGGAAAATACGGCGCCATTCTTTTTACGGGTTTTATGATATTTGCGGGGTATTTGAATCTTTATGTCTTGCCACCGGCAGAAAACACGATGGCGCTGATGGTGTCCGCACTGGTTTCTTATGGCATTTTTGGTGTGATTGCTGCCTTGGTGGATCGTGCCAGATGGGGGAATGTAGCGTAAAAACCTGAGTTCGACGAAATCTTTGGATTCAGAAAACAAAGTTAGAAATCTTTTAAAAAGGATAATTTACTTTGTTTTTCTTATAGACCTGCCTTCTTACTTAGAAGGTTTCCTAAAATTGTCCATTTTCTGCTTTAATTTTCTTTGCCATAGCCCGCT
>JANTGI010000240.1 GCA_024762995.1 Saprospiraceae bacterium
GCTGCTCCTGTTATTGTTCGTAATACTATATTACTCAAAGTTCACTATGTTGATTTACTACTTCTTTTGCTTTTTCTACATCTTTTTCTAAAACGTAAATTTCAATATCACCAATAAATAATTCTATTTCAGAACCCTTTTTGCTAATCTGATTTGACTCGATGCCTTGTTCAGCAAGTTTCTCTTGAAGAATAATTGCTTTATACTCCTTGTCTGTAGTGAAAATTTTTACCCATTCGTTTTCCATAGCTTCTTATTTTAATGGTTTGTCTAACAAAAATACGATTAATTCTCGTGGGCCATGCATTCCCATCACTAAAGTTTTTTCAATATCGGCTGTTCTACTGGGACCCGTTATGAGCGTAGTCATAGAAGGGAAGTTTCCTTGGTATTTATTGTGTATTATGTCTAAACCATCCTTTACTGTGGCAACAATTTGACTTAAATCGGCAATAACAATATGCGAATTTGGAAAAAAATTTGGCTTTCGTCCACTTGAATGTTTAGAAGAAATCAATACACTTCCTAATCGAGCCACTAAAGCCTCACATCGTGTGATGCCATTGGGTGTTTGTAAAAGCTCTTGGTCGCTATGACTGTATGGAAGCTTATGCTCATTTAATAGATTTTGAATGACTGAATCTCGAGTGAAAAAAGAATTCCATTTTCGTTCACTTGCTAGTGCGATAAGGTTATTTATTAACTCTTGCTCACTAGCACAATAGACAAAAGTTCCACCATTAGCATTAAGTTCAGAGGCGAAAGCAATTTCAATATCCTCATCCATTGGAGCATATATATCCCTTTCTAAATCAACATCTTCATACTGATTGTCAACTTGGGTTAAATTCGCCTGGCGAATTCGCTTCATTATTTTCTCGCTCGACTTAATAGTTTGCATAATTAATCTTCCGTTATCGGAGTTTTAATTGATGTGTCTTCTGATGTTTCGGCTTTTGTGTTTTCAACAACCGTGTTTTCAGTATTTTCAGTTGATTTTTTCTTAGCAGCCTTTACTTCCTCTTCTTTTTTCTTCTCTTTGAAATCAGAACTAATAGACATTGCATGTGTCTGTTTCTCCGAATCGCCAAAAGGACGTGGTCCGAAAATAGCCTCCACATCTTCTGCAAAAATTACTTCCTCATCAAGTAGTCGTTGAGCCAATGCTTTTAGTTTGTCAATATTATCACCTAATATTTTCAAGGCTCTTTGATAAGCCTCTTCGGCTAATCTATGAACTTCCTCATCAATGGTTTCAGCAGTTTTATCACTATAGGGTTTTGTGAAATTATATTCACTTTGTCCGCTTGAATCGTAAAAACTTAGATTGCCTATTTTTTTATTAAGTCCGTAGTACATCACGCAAGCTTGAGCTTGTTTGGTAACTTTTTCCAAATCGTTTAGTGCACCAGTTGAAACTTTTCCAAAGATTAATTCTTCGGCGGCGCGACCACCCATAGTAGCTGTCATTTCATCAAAAATTTGATCAAAAGTGGTAATCTGTCTTTCTTCAGGCAAATACCATGCAGCTCCAAGTGCTCTCCCACGCGGAATAATAGTTACCTTAACCAATGGATGAGCGTGTTCTAACAGCCAACTTACTCCAGCGTGTCCTGCCTCGTGATGCGCGATGGTGCTTTTTTCTATCGGAGTAATTATTTTGGATCTTTTCTCCAGTCCACCTACTATACGGTCAATAGCATCCATGAAATCTTGTTTCACAATTTCTTTCGAATCGCGTCGGGCGGCAATTAGGGCGGCTTCATTACATGCGTTTGCAATATCGGCACCTGAGAACCCAGGAGTTTGCTTTGCTAGCATTGCAATGTCAATATTTTTAGATACTTTTAAAGGTTTTAAATGTACCTTAAAAATTTCTTCGCGCTCAGTAAGGTCGGGCAATTCCACATGAATTTGACGGTCAAATCGTCCCGCACGAAGTAAGGCACGATCCAAAACATCGGCACGGTTTGTTGCGGCAAGAATGATGACTCCTTGATTTCCTCCAAAACCATCCATTTCGGTAAGGAGTTGGTTCAATGTATTTTCCCGTTCGTCATTTCCACCACTAAATTGATTCTTGCCACGTGCACGACCAATGGCATCAATCTCGTCAATGAAAATAATACAAGGTGCTTTTTCTTTTGCTTTTTTAAATAAATCGCGTACACGACTCGCTCCCACACCCACAAACATTTCCACAAAATCGGAACCTGAAAGGGAGAAGAAAGGAACTTTTGCTTCACCTGCTACAGCTTTAGCAATTAGTGTTTTTCCTGTTCCTGGAGGGCCTACCAAAAGTGCACCCTTTGGGATTTTTCCACCAAGTTCAGTGTATTTTTTTGGGTTTTTCAAGAAATCAACAATTTCCATGATTTCCACTTTAGCCTCTTCAAGACCAGCGACATCATTAAACGACACATTGACGTCGGTAGAGCCATCAAATAATTGAGCTTTCGATTTTCCAATATTGAAGATTTGGCCACCGCCACCTCCAGCACCACCACCCATGCGACGCATG
>JANTGI010000241.1 GCA_024762995.1 Saprospiraceae bacterium
TTTACCCTCAATTCCACTTAGCAATCAACCGGTTACGATATTCCATATTTTCCAACCGACAATCAAGTTGGTTACCGTTACGAAAAGCTAAAATTTGATTGTTTCTTTTTCTGGGAAGAAATTTATCCGCTATGAGCTTATGCAAATAAGTCGTCTCAAAAATGTAACTCCCATCCTCCTCTTTCCATCGTTGCTTAAATACCACCGTTCCTTTGGAGTTTACTTCAAGGGTGTTTAGAAAATCAATTTCTGTTAACTCTGGGTCAGATGCTAAATAGTCATAGACATTTTTATCAAGCAATAATTTTTCTTGACTATTAATCAGTTGAATCTCGTAAGTCATGATAATGATAGTTTAATTTCTAAAAAGATACCTAAAAAGGTAGAAGCGCAAGATATGAAAAATTCTTGCTTTTTCAAAAAAACTATCTTTTTTACCTATTAGAAACTATTCAACACCAATCATTTTAGTCAGAGATGCCTATTTTATCACCTTATTTTAGAGTAAAGACCATGTACCTAAGGTGCATTTATTAATTATTCAAATCCCTTTTTACTACAACTCCGTCCTCTAACAAATATCTATCCCTGCTGCCACTACAAACCGCCATTCCATTTTCATCAAATACCAATCGCTCTCCATGCTCACTCATCCATCCTATTTGCTTTGCGGGATTGCCGACTACCAGCGCATAATCAGGAATTTCTTTCGTTACCACTGCTCCTGCTCCAATGAAGGCATACTTTCCTATGTTATGTCCGCAAACTATTGTTGCATTGGCCCCGATGGTTGCTCCTTTTCTAACTATAGTCTGTAGATATTCATTCTTTCTGTTGACCGCACTGCGTGGATTAATGACATTAGTAAACACCATACTGGGTCCTAGAAAAACATCATCTTCACAAATCACTCCGGTGTATATAGATACGTTATTTTGGACTTTGACATTGTTGCCAAGCTTAACATCCGGTGATACGACTACATTTTGTCCGATATTGCATGTTTCTCCTATAACCGAGTTGGACATGATGTGGGAGAAGTGCCAGATTTTGGTGTTTTGCCCGATTTGGACTTTGGGGTCTATTATTGCTGTGGGATGTGCGAAGTAATCTGGTTCAATTGTTAAATCGTTCAATTGTTCAACTGATTCTATTGGGTAATCAATTGCTTCTGATGTTAAGTTGTTCAATTGTTCAACTAAAGGCTCCAATTCTGATAGCTCATTTCCATATTCGGCACGTGGTTCTTCTACGTATTTCGTTTTCTGTGCCAATTGGTACTTTCTTAGCGCATTAATCTTATTAGACAACTCGAAACCAAGTTCTCTAACTTTAAATAAGTCATTCTTCGATATATATTCCTTGCGCTCACTCAATATACTTTGGCTTAACACTTCCATCAAACTACCAAATGCAATCGAAGTAAAATGTGCTTGTTCTTTAAAACTTCTACGTGAAATGCCTTCCGCCAAATTCGAAGATATTGACACAGATGCCCTTCTTAATTGACTCACTAACCCAAATTTTTCATCATCTGGAAACGTTTTTGTCAACTCATAAATCAGGTCAGCCAATTCTATTGACCGCTGCCAAACATTCAATTTTTCAAAAGGAAATTTATAATTACTCAAAACTGCTTTCAGTTGAACGATTTAACAATTGCTCGATTTAACAAGATTTATCAATCAAAAAAACTCAAAACTCCCTCAATAATCTCCTCCTGTACTTCCACGCTCATCTCCGTATGTATCGGCAAAGAAATCACCGTATCACTCAAGTATTCTGTAACTGGCAATACATCGCCATCATAGTATTTTGCGAAAGCCTTTTGCTTATATAGTGGCACCGGATAATAAATCATAGTCGGTATGTCTTTTTCCGCAAGGTAAGATCGTAATTCATCCCGCTTACCACCTAGTACCTGCAATGTATATTGATGAAAAACATGAGTCGTAAAGGGTGAACGATAAGGCGTGCGCAATCCTTTGATATTTGCGAAAGCTCGATCATAGGCATTCGCCACTGCATTTCGAGCCGCCGCATAGCCATCCAAATACTTCAACTTCACATTCAATACCGCCGCTTGTATGGCATCTAATCTTGAATTACAGCCAATCTCATCGTGATAATATCTACGACTCTGGCCATGATTGGCAATCATTTTTATTTTTTGCGCAAGCTCCGAGTCATTTGTAAAAATCGCTCCTCCATCGCCGTAACAACCTAGATTTTTGGCGGGATAGAAAGATGTGCAGCCGATATGACCTATCGTTCCGGTCTTCTTTTTTTGGCCATTGCTAAAAGTGTAATCGGCTCCGATTGCTTGGGCATTGTCTTCGACAACAAATAAATTATGCTTCTTAGCAACAGCCATAATCCCTTCCATATCAGCACTTTGTCCATACAAATGCACAGGAACAACAGCCTTTGTCTTTGGTGTTATGGCCTTTTCTACCAGCTCCGGAGTCACATTCATGGAGTCCTTATCCACATCGACCATGATGGGCGTCAAACGTAA